>NZ_WHMT01000010.1:0-130513 GCF_009372055.1 Pseudactinotalea sp. HY160
AGGTGTAGGTCGTCTGCGAGCTGGTCAGGTTCTGTTCGAAGGTGTCCAGCGCGGAGGTGATCTTGCGGGCGTCGGTGCGCCAGCGTTCCATGAGCATGGTGAAGGCGGAGGCGCCCTGGCCCTGCCACTGCGCGCCGATGCTGGCGAGCTTGCCCTCGAGCTGGTTGAGCTCTGTGTTCAGTGATGCCTTCGCGTCGGCGACCACCTGCGCGCCCCGCTGTAGGGCGCCGTCTGCTGCGGAAACCTCGGTTGCCACAGTCACCTCCCGTGTTCGGGCCCCTCATTCGGGCCGGTGTCCTCCCAGCCGTCGGCCGCGAGCGCCGCCGTGTGGCGACGCGGACCAACCTAGGAAGCCGGACCGGCCGTGTCCATGGGCAGGTCTCCCCCGCCCCGGGGCGGGGGAGACCTGCCCATTTCCGGCCCGATGCCCGGCGCGCCACCGTCACGACCCGCGACCACCCGTTCGAGCCGCTGGGAGTCGGGCAAGGAGCCGTTCGCGCGCCGCCTGCTCAAGACCACGGCCGCCGACTGGGGCCCGAACGCCGAGGCCGCGATCCGCGGCCAGGTCACACCGGTCTCCCGCATCGGCATCGAGGAGTTCCTCGACTCCTCCATCGACTGGGAGCAGTTTCTCCTTCGCCACCCCGGAGGTGCTCGAGAAGAGTGCGCGCAGACAAGCCCTCGGGCATCGTGAACGACCCGAACGACTGGGCCCGCGAGGTCGGCAACCCGCGCTACATCCTCGACCCGATCCAGCGCGTGACCACCGTGTCGGTGGAGACCGTGCGTCTCGTCCACGCCCTCCCGCCGCTGCGGATCGTCGGCCTATGACGTTCCTGCCGCGCGACCGGGGCGGCCGCCGCCGCGAGATCCTCTCTGCGATGACCCGGCTCGATGTTCGCGTGGCGGTGTGGGTCGCGCGGGGTGAGCGGACAAGGAGGCAAGGCCCCACTGCCTCGAGGCATTGACGGCGGCGGCACGTCGAGACGGAGTCGATCGACTCGTCATCGAACGCGACGAATCGCTGCAGCGGGCCGACCGCAGCACGATCGCCGAGGTCGTGCGCCGCGACGAGGGCGCGTCGCTCGAATACCGGCACGCGGGTCCCCATGAGCAACCGCTGCTGTGGGTCGGCGACGCCGCGGCCTGGTGCGTCACGAACGGTGGCGAGTGGCGTCGTCGTGCGGATCCGCTCGTCGAATCGCGAATATTTCGTCTGTGAACATACGTGAGCCTGGCTCGTCGTACCGTCCGGAAGACTGCCAGGCTCCGAGGGCTACTGCCCGCCGCAGCCCTCATGATGTCAGCGCGTGATGGCTACGGTCCAGCGCTCGATGTGCATCGACTCAACCTCACCATCGACAGCAACGCGGTGGGCGCGACGGGGGCTCGGGTCAGGCGGAACAGTCGACGGCGACCGCGAGGGCCGCACAGATCTCGCGCATCCGGGTGTCGCGCAATCGTCCGGCACGGTTGACGAGAACAGCGATCGAGACGCTCTCCACCGAGTCGAGGTTCACCGCGCAGGGACGCGGCACGGGATCCTCACCGGGTTCGAGGACGACCTCGCTGACCAGCCCTCGGATCGTGGTCGTGCATGGAGCCACGAGTGCGCGGCGGTGCCGGGGGATCACGGCGTCACGCGAGAGCACGACGACCGGTCTGCGGCCGATCCCGGCCAGCTCGCACCACCAGACCTCGCCGCGCGTGGGGAGGTTGCTCACGAGGCGGCCGCGGCTCGCCGGAATGACGCCAGGTCGCCCCACTCGTCGGGCTCGTCGAGTGGGTGTTCGTCGTAGGCGGCGTAGCCTGCATCGATCTCTGCGGCGCGGTAGCGCGCCAGCAGCGCGCCGAGCGCCTCATCGACCAGGGCGGCATCGGTCGTGCCCGACCGCACCCTGCGAGCGTGTTCGAGCAGGGATGCATCCACCGTGGTGCTCAGTCGTGTGCGAGGCATGCCATCATTGTGCCACTCCTCTCGATCGGTCCGCCTGTGAACGGACGAGAGCCCGGCGCGCGGCCGTCTCGCTCGAGAACGGTGACGTAGGGTAGAACCCCCCCGGCGAGGAGGAAGCATGGCGGAATCGAGTCAGGCCAGTGGCTACCAGAGTGTCGGCAATGGCGTCTATCGGGTGACGGGCGCTATGCGTCGCAGCGCGATCACGGGGCGGTATGTGACCACCAAGTCCTCCGCCCCCGCGACCGGGCGCCGCGCCGCGCCGGAGCAGAAGCGCACCAAGTAGCGTCCGGGCATCGATTCGAGCACGGGCATCGATCGCCGGCAGCAGAGCCGGCTCGGTCAGTCCGAGGTGCGCCGGGCATACGCCCGCAGGGCGAACGGCGCGAACACGGCGGTGAGCACGCCCGCCCAGATGATCGTCGTGAGCACGGGGTGCTGCAGCGGCAGCGCGGCATCGGGGCCGGCCGCGGGACCGTTCCCCCACAGCACACGCATCGACTGTACGAGGGAGGAGACGGGGTTCCACTCGGCCATGGCGCGCAGCCAACCGGGCATCGGCGCGGTGGGCACGAAGGCGTTGGAGAGGAACGTGATCGGGAAGAGCGTCGAGAACATGAAGCCGTTCACGGCCTCGACCGAGCGCAGCCACGATCCGATGAGGATGCCGAACCAGATCATCCCGAACCCGAATAGGAGCACGAGCGCGAACGCGAGCACGGCCTCGCCGAGCGAGTTCCGGATCCGCCACCCGATCGCCAGGCCGGTCAGCGCCATCACGACGATGCCGATGGAGGAGTGCAGCAGGCTCGCGATGCTCCGGCCGATGAGCACGGAGGAGCGCCTGATCGGCAGGGAGCGGAACCGGTCGACGATCCCCTTCTCCACATCGGCGGTGATCCCGGTCGCGACGATGAACGCGGTGAACACGATCGTCTGGCCCATGATCCCCGGGAGCAGGAACTCCTTGTAGGAGGGCCCGCCGGTGTTCGTGATCGACGCGCCGAACACGTAGGCGAAGAGCACCACGAACATGATCGGTTGGATCGTCACGTCCGAGAGCATCTCCGGCATGCGGCGGGTGTGGATGAGGTTGCGGCGGACCATGATCCAGGACTGCTGCCACAGGTTCGTGCGCCGCTGCCGAGCCGGTGCGACGTGTGATCGGGGGGCGGTGGAGGCGGTCATCGGGATTCCTCGGGGGAGTCGTCGGCGAAATGTCCGGTGAGGGAGAGGAACACATCGTCGAGGCTCGGACGCGACAGGCCGATGTCGTCCACGGCGATCCGGCTGTTGCGCAGCCAATCCACGACGCGGGTGAGATCCTCGAGGCCGCCGGCGGGCATCGTCAGCCTGCGGGCGGCCCGATCCACGAACACCTCCGAGCCGGTCTTGCCGAGCAGGGCCTCGGCGGATCCGAGGTCGTCGGGGTCGGTCACCGTGATCACGAGGCTCGCCGCGCCGGCCTGGTTCTTGAGCTGCAGCGGGGTTCCCTGGGCGATGACCCGTCCCTTGTCGATGACGACGATGTCGTCGGCGAGGTGGTCGGCCTCCTCCAGGTACTGGGTCGTGAGCAGGAGGGTGGTGCCCTGGGCCACGAGGTCGCGGATCACCGCCCACATCTCGGCTCGGCTGCGCGGGTCGAGCCCGGTGGTGGGCTCGTCGAGGAACAGCACCGGCGGGGTGGCCAGCAGCGAGACGGCCAGGTCGAGCCGGCGGCGCATCCCGCCGGAATACGTCTTGACCTGCCGGTCGGCGGCCTCGGTGAGCGAGAAGTGCTCGAGCAGCTCGTCGCCGCGCCGGGCGAGCTCCCTGCGGCCGATTCCGTGGAGTCCGCCGATCATGCGGATGTTCTCGCGGCCGGTGAGGATCTCGTCGACGCTCGCCGCCTGCCCGGTCAGGCCCATGCTGCGGCGAACCGTGTCCGGCTCGGAGGCGACGTCGTAGCCGGCGACCCGGGCGCGACCGCTGGTCGGGGCCGACAGCGTCGTCATCATCCGCACGATCGTGGTCTTGCCGGCGCCGTTCGGGCCGAGCAGCCCGAGCACGGTTCCCCGGGGAACCTCGAAGCCGACGTCGTCGACGGCGGTGAAGTCGCCGAACCTCTTGACCAGCCCCTCCGCCTCGATCGCGGGGAGGCGGGTGCGATCGCGTACCTCCTGCCTACCCAGTTGCCTGATGGCCATGGCTCTCCACGGTGGTCGGTGGTGCCCGGCATCCGAGCGGCCGGGGCTCGGGTGCCGGTGCCGTGTACGACGACGGCGACGAATCAGTCAAGCACCGCCTCCCGGCGCCGGAAACCTCGAGAATCAGCACACGTCATCGATGCGACTGATGAGCGATCCCGGGGCCGCCCGCGTCGTCCCCGAGCCAGTCGAGCTTCGCGGACAAGGCAGCGGCGGCGCGGCGTATCGCCCGGACCGCCGGCGTGGCGTCGTCCGCGCGCCAGAGCAGCGACCACGGAAACAGCGACGGCGGCTCGAGCGGGCGCCACCGCAGGCCCGGCATCAACAGGTCGCACGAGGCGGGCACGATCGCGCCGCACTCGCGCTCCCCCACGAGGTAGGCCGCCGCGCGGATGCTCTGGGCGGTGCCGGGAAAGCGGACGGGCCGAAACCCGGCGGCGGCGCACATCGAGGTGACGAACTCGTTGAACTCGGGCGCCTCGGCGTCCTCGGCGAGCACGAGCTCGAGGCCGTCCAGGTCGGCGACGCTCACGGCCGCGGCCCGGGCGAGTGGATGGGCCTGCGCCACCAGCACGCCCATCGGGTCGAGCCGGAACACCTCGGAGGCGATTCCGCGGGGCGCGTCGGCGGCGTTGCCGACCCCCACGTCGATGGATCCCTCCGCGAGCATCCGGTACTGCGCCGGCACCGTCGCCTCGGTCCGGTGGACCACGAGACCGGGCCGGTTGTACTGCGCATGACGCAGGATCTGCGGCATCGAATCGAGGCTCGCATCCCCGATCGCCACCCGCACGACCTCGGCGTCCGCGCTCGCGGACCTCGTCGCGGCGACGGCGCGGTCGACCGCGCGAAGAACGCTCCGCGCCTGGCTCAGGAACACCGCGCCGGACGGCGTGAGCCGCACGTGATGGGTCGTGCGCTCGACCAGCACGACCCCGAGCAGGCGCTCCAGCCGCTGGATCTGCTGGCTCAGGGCGGACTGCACGATGTGCTCGCGCGCGGCGGCGCGGGCGAAGTGGAGCTCCTCGGCCAGCGTCACGAAATAGCGCAGCTGGCGCAGTTCGATCCCACGATCCCCGCCGCGAGTGCTCATCCGAACATCTTCGTCGCGGCCCGGTGCCGTGGCAATGAGCCCGGGCCCGGGCGAGTTCGCTCTCGACCCTGAGAACGAGTTGCCCGTCACGCGGCGAGCAGACGCGTCCGGCGAACAACGGACCGTTCCCGGCGCCGGGGCATGCGCCCTGTGAGCCGATTGTGAGCGCCGGCCGGTACCGTTCGATGCCACGGCACCGTCGGCGCACCTGCAGCGCCGCCCCGATCACCGGATCGGGCTGCCCGCAACCGCGCGAGCGGGGTGCGGGGGCGAATGCCGATGACACGGGAGGTCACGATGGGGCGAGGGCGCGTCGCGGGGTTCGTATGCGCGATGGTCGTGCTGGGAGGATGCTCGGGGGCCGACGCGCCCGAGGAACCGCCCGCTGACCCGGTGGACACGGCAGCGGCAGGGGATGCGGCCGGGCAGACCGAGCCGCCCGAGTCGGGCGAGGGCCCGCTCCGGGCCGGGCTGGCGGACCTCGGGTGGGAGTGCGAGGACCAGTCCTTCGACGCGGAGCTGCTGGCGGACGCCTTCTTCTGCTCGATGGACGAGGAGTTCTTCCTCGGCGCGGGGAACTTCCTCGAGGCGGGGGCCATGCAGGACTACCTCGACGAGGTCGTGATCGCGCTGCACTGCGAATCCTTCCCCGAGGACGAGGTCATTCACTGGGGGATCAAGGACTCGTGGCTCTTCGACGGCCACGACGGCACGGTCCCGGTGATCGCCGAGTCCCTCGACCAGCTGGGCGTGGAGCAGTTCAGCACACCGTGCTGAGGCCGCCGATCGCCCCGCCCCGCTCGAACGGCGAAGGCCCGCCGAGGCCGAATAGCCCCGGCCGAATGCGGTAGGCCCCGCGGGGCTCGAACCCGCAACCCACGGATTAAAAGTCCGTTGCTCTACCCATTGAGCTAGAGGCCCGCGGCCCACCCCGGAATCCGCCGGTGCGGCCACCCGAGAAGTGTAGTCGCTCGCGGCTCGCGGGCGAACGCGCGCACCCGGGCCGCGAGCGTCGTCCTCACGCCGTGTCGAACACCCGGCCGGTGTACCGGTTGGCGAAGACGCCGTGCGGATCCACCCGGTCGCGCACGGCGAGGAAGTCCCCGAACCGCGGGTACAGCTCCGCGAGGTCGGCGCGGCGGAGCCAATGGATCTTGCCCCAGTGCGGGCGCCCGCCGAAGTCGGCCATGATCGCCTCGACCGCCCGGAAATACTCGCGGAACCCCAGGCCGAGGTTCTGGTGGACGGCGACGTACGCCGTGCGCCGTCCAAAAGCGGTGGACAGCCACACGTCGTCGGCGGCGGCGAAGCGCACCTCGATCGGGAACGGCACGGCCGCGCGCCGTCGATCCAGCCACGCGCGCACCCGGGCGAGCGCCGGCGCGAGATCGGCGGCCCCGATCGCGTACTCCATCTCCCGGAAGCGCACCCGCCGCGGGGTCACGAACACCGCGTGGCTCGGGGCGGTGTAGGTGCGCTCGCCCAGGGCCCGCGCGGCGATCCGGTTGACCCACGGTGTGAGCCCGGGGGCGAGGGTGCACAGCTCGTTCGTCGCCGCGAACAGGCCGTTCGAGAGGAGCTCGTCGTCGAGGAGCCGGCGCGTCGTGGGCAGCGGCAGATCGTCGGCCGCGGCCACGTTGTTCGCCTTGGTCAGGGCGAGGTCGGTGTGCGGGAACCAGTAGAACTCGAAGTGATCGTTCGAGCGCACGGGCCCGTCGGTATCCGCGAGACCCTCGAGCACGGCCGCCAGGGGCCGCGGGGCCTCGTGCGCGTGGAGCACGAAGGCGGGCACGGCCCGCAGCGTGAGCGCCGTGATCACGCCGAGCGAGCCCACCCCGAGGCGCGCGGCCTCGAACAGGTCGGGCTCGGAGTCGGGCGTCGTGTCGCGGATCGACCCGTCGGCGGTGACGATCCGCACGTGCTCGACCATCCCCGCGAACCCGGTGAAGCGCTCGCCCGTGCCGTGGGTGCCCGTGCTCACCGCCCCCGCGAGGGTCTGGGCGTCGATATCGCCCATGTTCGCCAGCGCGAGGCCCCGCTCGGCGAGCTCGACACAGAGCCGCCGCAGCGTGATCCCCGCGCCGATCCGCACGGGCCTCGACCCGTCGGGGGACGGCGGTCCCACCCATTCGATCCGGTCGAGGGCGCTCAGGTCGACCGACGTGCCCGTGGTCACCGCACAGTCGGTGAACGAGTGGCCGGAGCCGACGGCGCGCATCCGCCGGCCCCCGGCGGCGGCCTCGCCCACGAGGCGGGCGAGGTCCTCGTCGGTGCGGGGGCGGGCCACCGCCCGCGGATGTGCCGCGGCCGTCGAGGCCCAATTGCGCCAGCGCGTGTCCGTCGTGGTCATGGTGGCGTCCAGTCTGCCGGAATCCCGCATCGGCCGGGGAGGAATTCCAGCGCGACGATGCGCGGCGTGGGCGACAATGAGCCCATGCCGCCCGCTCCCACCCCCGCGCCGTGGGCTCGGGTCACCCGCGACCTGCCGGCGCCGCTCGCCGTGGTGGACCTGCCCACGTTCGACCGCAACGCCGAGGATCTATCGCGCCGCGCCGGCGGCGTGCCCATCCGCGTGGCCTCGAAGTCCGTGCGCGTGCCCGAACTGCTGCGCCGCATGCTCGAGCGCCCCGGGACCATCGGCGTCATGGCCTACTCGCTGCGGGAGGCGATCTGGCTCGTGCGCGCCGGCCTGACCACCGACGTGCTGCTCGGCTACCCGGCCGTGGAGCCGGCCGCGCTCGCCGAGCTCGCCGCCGATCCCGGGTTGCGCCGGGCGATCACGTTGATGATCGACGACGCAGCTCACCTCGACCTCATCGCTCGCGCCGCCGCGGGCGCGGCCGGGCAGGACCTGGCCGCGCAGCCGGTGCGGGTGTGCCTCGACATCGACGCCTCGCTGCGGATCGGACGCGTGCACATCGGCGCCCGGCGCTCCCCGCTGCGCACGCCCGAGCAGGCGCGCCGGCTCGCCGCGGACGCCCACGGGCGGCCCGGGATCGCGGTGCGCGGCCTCATGTTCTACGAGGCGCAGGTCGCCGGGGTGGGCGAGGCCGGCTGGCGGGGGCCGATCGTGCGCGGGCTCAAGCGACTCTCCCTCGCCGAGCTGGCCACCCGGCGCGCGAGCGTGGTCCGCGCGGTCGAGGAGGTGACCGGGCCGGGTCTGCTCGTCAACGGCGGCGGCTCGGGTTCGGTGGCGCAGACGACCGCCGATCCGGTGATCACCGAGGTGACCGCGGGCTCCGGGCTGTTCGTACCCACCCTCTTCGATCACTATGCGGCGTTCACCCCGCGCCCGGCCGCGTTCTTCGGCCTCGACGTGGTGCGCCGCCCGGCGCCCGGATATGCGACGGCGTTCGCCGGTGGCTACATCGCCTCCGGTGCCGTGGGCAGCGACCGCTGGCCGGCCCCGCTCGCGGGCCGGCTCACCGGTTCCGAGGGTGCCGGTGAGGTGCAGACCCCGCTGCGATTCGGGGTCGGCCGTGAGCCCGCGATCGGGGACCGGGTGTGGTTCCGGCACGCCAAGGCGGGGGAGGCCATGGAGCGCTTCGACCGGGTGCATCTGGTGGACGGCGCCGACCTGCTCGCCACCGTGGCCACCTATCGCGGCGAGGGCCTCGACTTCGGCTGACGCGTCGACCAGGGCGGTGGCCTGGATTCCCGCGTCGACCGGGACGGTGGCCTGGCTTCCCGCGCCGAGCAGGGTCGTGGCCTTGATTCCTGCGTCGACCAGGGCGGTGGCCTCGATTCCGGCGCCGAGCAGGGTCGTCGGGTTGAAATGTGTCGGCGGACCAACGATTCGGCCCTGGTCGCCGGCGGATAGGGCCGCGGATGGGGCGGGAAGCAGGACCCTCCGCCGACTCCCCGTGAGCCGGCTCAGAGGGTCGCCAATGCCGGTGCGCCGCGGTTCGCGGCGCGGGTTCGGCCGCGTCTCCCGCGCTGACGGATCGTTGGCGCATCCCCGACCGGAGAACTATCGTGGGCGGGGTCTTTCCCACCCGAGCTCGAAAGGAAGCCCGTGACCGCACGGTTCCGACGCCCCGCGATGCTCTCCGCCCAGCGCGCCGAGGAGATCGTCGGCGACGTCGACCCCGCCAGCCGATCGGAGGCGGCCCACGCCACCGCCGTCGCCCTCGTGGTGCGCGGGCGCGCCGCGGCCCACGACGACGACCTCGTGGCCCGGCTCGTGGAGCTCGTGGACAACGAGGGAATCGACGACCTGGCGATGCTCTGGTCGAACGCCCCGGCCACGACCCTGCCCGGTGCCCTGTGGCGGCTCTATCAGCTGCGGGAGTGGACGAGGAACGACGCCCACCGGGTCGCCGAGCACTTCCGCCTCGGCTCCCGCGCCGCCCAGGTCGACGAGGTGGTGGCGGGAGTCGCACCGCTGCCCGGGCCGAGCGAGGTACGCGACCTGGCGGACGCCGTCCTCACGGGCGTGTACCGGGGCGACTTCGCGGTCGCGCTCGAACGGGCGGGCGCCTTCTGCCGGGTGCTCGCGACCGGCTGCGCGCTCGACGCCGACACCCTGACCGACGACGCCGAGGCCTCCCGCCTCACGCGCCAGGGCGCCACGCTGCAGGCCGTCGCGGAGGAACTCACGGTGGCCGCCGGCCTGTGGCGGGCGGAGAAGCTCGATTGATGGACCCGAGCCCGCCGAGCCCGCCGAGCACGCCGACACCGCCGACGCTGCACACCGGCGTGCCCGACGCGGGCGCCGTCCGCGCCCTCGCCGCCGCCGCGAGGCAGGCCGACGGCATCGACCCCTACGACGAGCAGACCCTCCTCAACCTCGACTCGGGCGCGGTGACCCACCTCCAGCTGGCCGGCCCCACCGGATCCACCGGACCGGTGGGTTATGCCCAGATCGACCGGGGCTCGGCCGAACTCGCGATCCATCCGGACTACCGCCGCGCCGGCTGCGGTGCCCACCTGCTCGCGGCCGTGCTCGAGGCCGGTCCGCCCGAGCTCGCGATCTGGGCCCACGGGAACCTCCCGGGCGCCGCCGCGCTCGCCGCCCGGCGCGGCCTGCGCGTCACCCGGGAGCTGCTCTACCTCACCGCCGAGCTCACGCCCACGGTGCCCACAGTGTCCGAGGCGCCCACGGTGCCCACAGTGTTGACAGCGCCCACAGCGCCCGAGGTCCCGGCGGGGATCGAGCTGGCGACGTTCGCGCCGGGCACCCGCGACGAGGCGGACTGGCTCGCCCTCAACGCGGCCGCCTTCGCCGACCATCCCGAGCAGGGGCGCCTCACGGCCGCCGACCTGCACGCCCGCATGGCCCAGCCGTGGTTCGACCCGAGCCTGTTCTGGCTCGCGCGCGCGCACGACACCTCCGCCCTCCTCGGGGCGATGTGGGTCAAGCCCGCTGTGCCGAGCGGGCCCGCCGAGCCCAATGAACGGAGTGGGCAGAACGTCGGGGGAACGGCCGAGATCTACGTGCTCGGGGTGCACCCCGAGGCGCAGGGACGGCGCCTGGGCACCCTGCTCACGCGCGTCGCCATGGCCGAGGCCCGCCGGCGCGGGTATGCGCGCATGGACCTGTACGTCGAGCGCGAGAACCACCCGGCGGTCGCGACCTACGCCCGCCACGGCTTCGTCACCGCCCAGCGCCACGTGCAGTACTCGCGCTGACCCGGCCCTCGCGCCGACCCGGCATTCACATTCGGCCGATCCCGTGCACGTCCCCAGGATGTGGTGCGAGCATTGGGCCATGACCGAGATCGCGACCGATGACGTGCGCGCCGAGACGGACCTGCCCGAGGGCCGCTTCGGCGACCGGGAACTGAGCTGGCTGGCCTTCAACGAACGAGTGCTCGAACTGGCCGAGGACTCAGGCCTCCCGCTGCTCGAGCGGGTGCGCTACCTGTCGATCTTCGCCTCGAACCTCGACGAGTTCTTCATGGTGCGCGTGGCCGGCCTCAAGCGCCGGATCGCCACCGGCATGGCCGTGACCGCGGCCTCGGGCCTGCAGCCCCGGCAGGTGCTCGAGGCGATCGGCGAGACCGCCCACCAGCTCACCGACCGGCACGCCCGAGTGTTCGCGGCGGACGTGGCGCCGGCGCTCGCCGCCGAGGGGATCACCCTCGTGCGCTTCGACGACCTCGCGGGGTCCGAGCAGGACCGGCTCCACAAGTACTTCCGCAAGATGATCTTCCCCGTGCTCACCCCGCTCGCGGTCGACCCGGCCCATCCGTTCCCGTACATCTCCGGGCTGTCGCTCAACCTCGCGGTCGTCGTGCGCAATCCCGGCACGGGGCGGGAGCACTTCGCCCGCGTCAAGGTGCCGCCGCTGCTGCCCCGGTTCATCGCGGTCGACGCCCGCGGCCGCCCCCACGACCCGGCCGACATCGAGGGGGAGGAGAGTTCCTTCGTGCCGATCGAGGACGTGATCGCCCACTTCCTCGACTACCTGTTCCCCGGCATGGACGTCGTGGAACACCACGTCTTCCGGGTCACCCGCAACGAGGACCTCGAGGTGGAGGAGGACGACGCCGAGAATCTGCTCAAGGCCCTCGAACGGGAGCTGCTGCGGCGCCGCTTCGGCCCGCCGGTCCGCCTCGAGCTGGCCCGCGGGTTCACCCCGAAGGTGCGCGACATGCTCGTCTCCGAGCTCGGCATCGTGGAATCGGACGTGTACGAGCTGCCCGCCCCGCTCGACCTGACCGGCCTCAATCTCATCGCCGACCTCGACCGGGCCGAGCTGTCGTTCCGGCCGTTCGTGGCCGGCACCGCCCGCGGCCTCTCCCAGGTCGAGAGCGCGAACCCCACCGACGTGTTCGAGGCCATCCGGGACGGGGAGATCCTGCTCCACCACCCGTACGACTCATTCGCCACGAGCGTGCAGCAGTTCCTCTCCCAGGCCGCGGCCGATCCGCAGGTGCTGGCCATCAAGCAGACCCTGTACCGCACCTCGGGCGACTCGCCGATCGTCGACGCCCTGATCGACGCCGCCGAGGCCGGCAAGCAGGTGCTCGCGGTCGTGGAGATCAAGGCCCGATTCGACGAACAGGCGAACATCTCCTGGGCCCGCAAGCTCGAACAGGCCGGGGTGCACGTCGTCTACGGGATCGTCGGCCTCAAGACCCACTGCAAGCTCACCCTCGTGGTGCGCCAGGAGGCCGACGGGCTGCGCCGCTACTGCCACATCGGCACCGGCAACTACAACCCGAAGACGGCCCGACTGTACGAGGACTACGGCCTGCTCACGTGCGATCCGGACGTCGGCCAGGACCTGACCCGGCTGTTCAACCAGCTCTCCGGTTACGCGCCCAAGGCGAAGTTCCACCGGCTGCTCGTGGCCCCGCGCTCCGTGCGCTCCGGGCTCATCGAGCGGATCGAGCGGGAGGTCGCGCACCACCGCGACGGTCAGGAGGCGTGGATCAAGTTCAAGGTGAACTCGATCGTGGACGAGGAGACGATCGACGCGCTCTACCGGGCCTCCCGGGCCGGGGTTCCCGTCGACCTCCTCGTGCGCGGCACGACCGCCCTCGAGGCGGGCGTCCCGGGCCTGAGCGAGAGCATCCGGGTGCGCTCGATCCTCGGCCGGTTCCTCGAGCACTCCCGCGTGTTCGCCTTCGCCCGCGGCGGCGACCCCGAGGTGCTCCTCGGCAGCGCCGACCTCATGCACCGCAACCTCGACCGCCGCATCGAGGTGCTCATCCGGGTCGTCGATCACGAACACGTCGCCGAACTCGTCAGCCTCATCGACGTGGCCATGTCCCCCTCGACCGCCAGCTGGCACCAGTTGTACGACCCGGAGGGTCCGCCCGATCGCCCGGGCCGGAACGGTCGGATCTTCTGGCGCCGCGCGGACCGCGACGCCGACGGCAACCGGCTCGCCGACCTGCAGGAACTGCTCATGTCCTCCCACCGGCCCATGATGCGCGCGACGTACCGCTCCGCGGCGCCGCACCGGTCGACGGGCCGCTAGGGGTGTCCGGCGCCAAGAAGCCCGTGCACGCCGCGGGCGCCCTCCTCTGGCGGCTCGCCGGCGGCCACCTCGAGGTGCTGCTCGTGCACCGGCCCGGCTACGACGACTGGTCCTGGCCCAAGGGGAAGCTCCACAAGCACGAGACGCTGCCCGCCGCGGCCGTGCGCGAGGTCCGGGAGGAGACCGGGGTCGAGGCCGTGCTCGGGCGGCCCCTGCCGACCGTGCGCTACGTGCTCGGCGGCGGCACCCCGAAGGTGTGCTGGTACTGGGCCGCCACCCCGGCCGCGGGGATCGACCACTCCACCGCCGTGCCGACCACCCCGGAGGAGGTCGACGAGGCCCGGTGGGTCGAGGCGGTGCAGGCCCTGGAGATGCTCACCCGCCGCGCCGACCGGGCCCCGCTCATGGCCCTGCTCGAGCTGCACGCGGACGGCACGCTGGCGACCTGGCCGGTGCTGCTCGTGCGGCACGGACGCGCCCGGCGCCGATCCGCCTGGCAGGGCGGGGAGGACACCCGTCCGCTCACGGCGACCGGGCAGAATCAGGCGCGATCGCTCGTGCCGATCCTGTCCGCCTACGGCGCCGCCCGCATCCTCACCTCGCCGTGGGCGCGGTGCGCCCTGACCGTCACCCCCTACTCCGAGGCCGCCGGCGTGCCGGTGGCCGTGCTCGAGGAACTGACCGAGGACGGCGCCCGCCACGCACCGGACCGCGCGCGGGCCGTGCTCGAGTCGGTGCTCTCGCTACGACAGCCGGCGACCGTCGTCTGTACGCATCGACCGGTGCTCCCGGTGGCCCTCGCCGCGCTCGCCGCGCGGGCCCCGGACCCGGTGGCGGCCCGGCTGCCCGCCGCGGATCCGTATCTGCGCACCGGCGAGGTGCTCATCGCCCACATCGGCCGGCCCGTCCGCCGGAACCCGGCCAAACCGGGCCGCAAGAAGCCGGCCGTCGTGGCCGCCGAGCTGTACCGCGGGCGCAGCTGAGGTTCGTTCACCCACTGTTCACCCGGGCGTCAGCCCGGCGTCACCGGCGCGAGGATCCGGCGTCACGTGGGGTTCCTAACGTGGGCCGTGGCCGCGGAGTTCGCGGCCCACGACCTGAACAGATTGGGACAACCACCGTGAGCATTGCTCCGATTCGACGCTCGGCCCGCCGGGCGGGTGCCGTCGCCGGCTCCGTCATCGCGGCCGCGCTGGTCCTGACCGCCTGCGGGCCCGCGAACAACGGCGGGAACACCTCGGCCGACGGCGCGGCCCCCGGCGGCGGCGCCGCCTCCGAGCTCTCCGGCATGATCGCCGGCTCGGGCGCCTCCTCGCAGGAGAACGCCGCCCTCGGCTGGATCGCCGGGTTCACCGAGGCGAACCCGGACGTGACCGTCAACTACGACCCGACCGGGTCCGGCACCGGGCGCGAGCAGTTCCTCAACGGCACCGTGCAGTTCGCCGGTTCCGATGCGGCGCTCAGCCCCGAGGAGCTCGAGGAGGCCGGTGCCCGGTGCCTCGGCGGCGAGGCCCTCGAGCTGCCGCTGTACATCTCCCCGATCGCGATCGTGTTCAACCTGCCCTCCCTCGGGGCGGAGCACGTCAACCTCGAGCCCGAGACCATCGCCGGCATCTTCGCGGGCGAGGTGACCAACTGGAGCGACCCGGCCATCGTGGCCGCCAACCCGGAGATCGAGCTGCCGGACCTGGAGATCGTGCCGGTCAACCGTTCGGACAAGTCCGGCACGACCGAGAACTTCACCGACTACCTGGCCGCCGTCGCCCCCGACGTGTGGACCCACGGCCCGGTCGAGGAGTGGCCGATCGCCGGCACCCAGTCCGGTCAGCAGACCTCCGGGATGATCGACGTCGTCTCCGCCGCCGAGGGAACGATCGGCTACGCCGACGCCTCCCGGGTCGGTGACCTGGGCACCGTGGCGGTCGGCGTGGGCGGCCAGTTCGTGCCGCTGTCCGCGGAGGCCGCGGCCAAGGTCGTCGACGTCTCGCCCCCGACCGAGGACGCCACCGACCTGCGGCTGACCATCGAGCTCGCCCGCGACACGACCGAGTCGGGCTCCTACCCGATCGTGCTCGTCTCCTACCTCATCGCCTGCTCCACGTACGAGGACCCGGCCCAGGCCGCCAACGTGGCCGCCTACCTCACCTACGTCGCGAGCGAGGCGGGTCAGGCCCGCGCCGCGGAGCCCGACGTCGCCGGCTCCGCGCCGATCTCCGCCGACCTCCGCCAGAAGGTCGAGACCGCCATCTCAGCAATCGGCGCGAACTGATTCGCGTACTGGAGTTCTCGTGACCTCAGCAACTCCCCGCCTTTCCCCGCCGAGCCCGGCCAGTTCCGGGCTCGGCGGGGAGAGCCGTTCCGGCCGCTTCGGCAACCGCCTCTTCGCGGCGATCTCCACCGGGGCCGGCGTGACCATCCTCATCGCGCTCGCCGCCGTGGCCGCCTTCCTGCTCGTGCGGGCCTGGCCCGCGTTCACCGCCTCGCCCGGCGAGGTCGCCGACGCCACCCAGGGCGCCGGCTTCTGGGGCTACGTCGCCCCGCTGGCCTTCGGCACCGTGCTCTCCTCCGCGATCGCGCTCGTCATCGCCGTGCCGCTGAGCATCGGCATCGCGCTGTTCATCTCGCACTACGCCCCGCGCCGGCTGGCGTCCGGCCTCGGGTACCTCATCGACCTGCTCGCCGCGATCCCCTCGGTCGTGTTCGGGCTCTGGGGGATGGCGTTCCTGCAGCCGCTCATCAGCCCGGTGCTGGAATGGCTCAGCTCGACCCTCGGGTTCATCCCGATCTTCGCCGGCTACCAGGCCCCCGCCCGGAACGTGCTCACCGCCGGCATCGTGCTCGCGGTCATGATCATGCCGATCATCACCGCGACGATCCGCGAGGTGTTCCTGCAGGTGCCGCGGCTGCACGAGGAGGCCTCCCTCGCGCTCGGCGCCACCCGCTGGGAGATGATCCGCCAGGCCGTGCTGCCCTTCGGCAAGTCGGGCATCATCTCCGCCTCGATGCTCGGCCTCGGGCGCGCCCTCGGGGAGACCATGGCGGTGCTCATGGTGCTCTCGCCCGGCTTCGCGATCAACTTCTTCCTCCTCAAGCCCGGCCAGCACAGCTCGATCGCGGCGAATATCGCCGCCCAGTTCCCGGAGTCCTCGGGGATCGCGGTCGACGTGCTCATCGCCACCGGGCTCATCCTGTTCATCCTCACCTTCGCGGTGAACCTGCTCGCGCGCTGGATCGTCGCCCGCCGCGCCCAATTCGACGGAGCGAACTGATGACCGCGCCCGTGACCGCCGCCGAATCCCGCGCGTCCGCCGCCGACGCGGGCCGGACCCGCCCAGACCCAGCCGGGTCCGGCCGCGTCCGCCGTCCGATCCCCGAACCCACGCCGGTGCCGATGGCCCATCGCCGCCGCAAGGACCGCCTCGCCACCATCGCGGTGTGCGGGGCGTTCGTGCTCGCGCTCGTCCCGCTCGTCTCGCTCGTGTGGATCGTGGTGAGCAACGGGATCTCCCGCTTCGGCTGGACGTTCCTCAACACCGACATGGTCGGCGTGTACGGCTCGATGGTCTCCGGCGGTGTCTACCACGCGATCATCGGCACCCTGCAGGTGACCGGGATCGCGGCCGTCATCTCCATCCCGCTGGGGATCTTCACGGCCATCTACCTCGTGGAGTACGGGCGCGGCCCCCTCAAGCGCGGGATCACCCTGCTCGTCGACGTCATGACCGGGATCCCCTCGATCGTCGCCGGACTCTTCGCCTTCGCCCTGTTCACGATCCTGTTCGGCCCGGCCTACAAGGCCGCCGTCATCGGCGGCGTCGCGCTCGCGGTGCTCATGACCCCGGTCGTGGTGCGCTCCGTGGAGGAGATGCTGCGGCTCGTGCCGAACGAGCTGCGGGAGGCCGCCTACGCCCTCGGCGTGCCGCGCTGGCTCACGATCGTCAAGGTCGTGCTGCGCACCGCCATCGCCGGCATCACCACCGGCATCATGATCGCGATCGCGCGGGTGATCGGGGAGACGGCGCCGCTGCTCGTGACCGTCGGCCTCGCCGCGGGCGTCAACTGGAACGCCTTCGAGGGCCGGGTGGCCACGCTGCCGGTCTACGTGTACCGCCAGTACGCCCAGGGCGGGGCCTCGATCGACCGCGCCTGGGCCGGAGCGCTCACCCTCATCGCCATCGTCATGCTGCTCAACCTCCTCGCCCGGCTCGTCAGCCGCTACTTCTCCCCCCGAACCTGAAGGAACCCATCGTGACCCGTCGCATCGAGATCAGCGACCTCGACGTCTACTACGGCCCCAAGCACGCCGTCGCGGACGTGACCATGACCATCGAACCGAGTTCGATCACCGCCCTGATCGGGCCCTCCGGGTGTGGCAAGTCCACGTTCCTGCGCACGATCAACCGGATGCACGAGGTGATCCCGGGCGCCCGCGTCGAGGGGTCCATCGTGATGGACGGCGTGGACCTCTACCGCAGGGACGTCGACCCCGTGGACGTTCGCCGACGCATCGGGATGGTGTTCCAGCGCCCGAACCCGTTCCCCACGATGTCGATCGCCGAGAACGTGCTCGCCGGGATCCGGCTCAACAGCCGCCGGATCGGCAAGTCCGACGGCGAGGCGCTGGTCGAGTCGGCGCTCACGGGCGCGAACCTGTTCAACGAGGTGAAGGACCGCCTCGACGCCCCCGCGTCCGCGCTGTCCGGGGGCCAGCAGCAGCGGCTGTGCATCGCCCGCGCCATCGCGGTGCGCCCCCAGGTGCTGCTCATGGACGAGCCCTGCTCGGCCCTCGACCCGATCTCGACGCTGGCGATCGAGGAGCTCATGAGCGAGCTCAAGGAGGACTACACGATCGTCATCGTCACCCACAACATGCAGCAGGCGGCGCGGGTGAGCGACCGCACCGGATTCTTCAACATCGCCGGCACCGGAGCGCCCGGGCGTCTGATCGAGCTCGACGACACCGCCACGATGTTCGCCTCACCGAAGGAGCAGGCGACCGAGGACTACATCGCCGGCCGCTTCGGCTGAGTCGGAGGGGGCCCGGGGATCGAACCTGGTCCCGGGCCCCCTCGCCATCACTCGGGCTACAGGCCGGAGTCGCGGAAGCTCTGCTCCACGGGATCCTCGGTCGCCGCGATGCACACGACCTCGCGGTCGTTCGCCTTCGTCCAGGTCTCCTCGTTCGGCGGGATCACCAGATAGGCGACCGCGGACTCCTCGGAGGGCGTGCCCACGTAGGCCTCGAAGGCGTCGTAGCACGCCTGGTCGGCCGCCTCCCCGACGGCGTCGTCGCCGGGGTAGTCGCCGTCGTCGAGGGCGGCGAGGTGGAAGACCTCCGCGTCGTGGGAGGTGTCACAGCCCACGGCGGGGATGTCGGTGATCTCGTCCTGCAGGTCACTGAGGTTCGTGCACGTGCCCACCGAGGCGGTGGCGACGGTGGAGCAGGCGGCGAGCCCGAGGCTGCCGGCCGAGACGAGCAGGGCACCGACGGTGGCGGCGCCGAGGCGACGGGGGAGGGACAACGGAGAATCCGATCGACTGGAGGAATAGAACGTTTCGACCCTAGCCAGATCGGCCCCCGACACCTACTCCGTCCACAGGGCAGGGGTACCCATGACGAGTCGCGCCCGGGCCGCCGCGCCCGCCCACGGCGAGCGACGTCGTCCATACTCGAACGATCGGTGCGCAGGAGCGCGGGGTGCCGGCCCGGGTCAGAGGAAGAGGTGGATGATCCGGTACATGATCGCGGCCACGAGGGCGGCGGCGGGGATGGTGAGCACCCACGCGATGCCGATGTTGCGGGCCACGCCCCAGCGCACGGCCGAGAGCCGCTTCGTGGCACCGACGCCCATGATCGCCGAGGTGATCGTGTGGGTGGTGGAGATCGGGGCGTGGAACACGAACGCGGTCGTGTAGAGCACCGAGGCCGCCACCGATTCGGCCACGAACCCGCGGGCCGGGTCGAGCTCGATCACCTTGCGGCCGAGGGTGCGCATGATGCGCCAGCCGCCGGAGTAGGTGCCGGCGGAGATCGCGCCGGCCGCGGCGAGCTTGACCCACAGCGGGATGGAGGTGTCGTCGTGGAAGCCGCCGGCGACGAGGGCGAGCACGATGACACCCATGGTCTTCTGCGCGTCCTGGAGGCCGTGCCCGAGGGCCATCGCGGCGGCGGAGATCGTCTGGGCGATCCGGAAGCGGCGCTGGGTCTTCCCCGGGGCCGCGTTCCGGAACAGCCACAGCACCCCCACCATGACGAGGAAGGCGAGCCCGAACCCGACGAGCGGGGAGGCGATCATCGGGATGACCACCTTGTCGAGGATGACCGTCCAGTGCACCTGCGAGAACGAGGCGATCCCGGCGCCCATGAGGCCGCCGATGAGTGCGTGCGAGGAGGAGGAGGGCAGGCCCTTCCACCACGTGATGAGGTTCCAGACGATCGCGCCGACCAGCCCCGAGAGCACCACGACCAGGCCCTGATGGCCCTCCGGGGCGTTGATGATCCCCGAACCGATCGTCTCGGCCACGCCGACGCCGAGGAGCGCGCCGACGAGGTTCATCACCGCGGCCATCGCCAGGGCCGCCCGCGGGGTCAGCGCCCGGGTCGAGACCGACGTGGCGATGGCGTTGGCGGCGTCGTGGAAGCCGTTCGTGTAGTCGAACGTGAGGGCGATGACGACGACCAGGATGACAAGCGCGAGTTCCACGGCCGCCGGTCAGCTTTCCTTGAGGATGATCGTCTCGACCGTGTTGGCGACGTTCTCGAAGCTGTCGGCCGCCTGCTCCAGGGTGTCGATGACCGAGCGCAGCCGCATGAGCTCGACCACACCGGCCGGGCTCTCCTGGTACCGCGGATTGCGGAACAGGTCGGCGAGCAGGGCGCGGTAGAGCTTGTCGGCCTCGTTCTCGAGGCGGTTCACCTCGATCCAGTACTCCTCGAGGCCGGTCATCGTGCGCAGCTTCGGCATGGCGTCGGCGGTGAGCTCGGCCGCGCGCTGCAGCGTGGTCACCTGGTCGGTCACCGCATCGGGAAGCTCGTCGACCCCGTAGAGCACGACGATCTCCCCGGCCGCCTCCATGAAGTCCATGCAGTCGTCGAGGGCGCTGGCGAGGTCGTAGATGTCGTCCCGGTCGAACGGGGTGACGAAGGTCTGGTTGACCCGCCGCAGGATCGAGTGGGTGGCATCGTCGCCGAGGTGCTCACAGTCCTTGAGCTGCTCGGCGAGCGGCCCGCGGTCGGCGGGCTCGCTGCCCACCAGCTGCGCGAGCAGGTTGGCCCCGGTCACCAGATGGGCCGCGAGGTCGGCAAAGAGATCAAAGAACGTGGCGTCACGAGGCGTGATTTTGAAACGCACCGGAGTCTCCGTCGCGAGGGAATGGCGAACGGCCCAAGGCTAGAGCACAAACGCGAGCCGCACATACCAACCGCGCCCGGGGCGGGGTGCCGTGGTGCGGGCGCCCCGAGAAGAACCCGACGCGCCCGGCCATGCCCCCGAACGTCGTGAGTTGCGGCACGTCGTCGGCCCGCCGGTGGCCACATCGCCCCGGGTAGATGACGCCGGGCCGGCCAGCGCCTGACGGCGTGAAGGCCGCTCGAAGCGGCGAATTTTGGAGCCCGGGGCCGGTTTCGGCCCGACGTCGCGATCAGTCTACGCCGCAGAGCCGCGCCGGGCCAACTGCCGGGCCAACTGTCGCGTGCACCGGCGGGCCGGTGGCTCGGTAGCCTGAGCCCAGTCGACTTCCGCCCGAGAGGACTTGCCGATGAGGACCTGCCGATGAGGACCCGCCCATGATGAGCGGCAGCTTTCGCGCCGTCGTGGCCGCCACGGCCGCGACGGGCGTCGGCGTCACCACCCTGACCCCGCGGCCCCTCCTGACGATCACGGTCGCCGCGATCGCGGTCATCTGCGCCCTCGGCTGGCCGGCCCTCGTCGGCCTTCCCGCGCGGGCCGCCGCCACCGTCGTGCTGCTCGCCACGGCGGCGAGCTCGGTGCTCGTGGTCGAGCTGCTGCAGGATCTGGCCTGGCTCGCGGTCGTGGCCGCCGGGGCGGTGCTCGCGGCGTTCCTGGCCCAGCTGTTCCGGCGCGACGGCCGGCCCCGGCTGCTCGAGGAGGTCGCGGGCACGATCACGGGGGCGGTGATCGTCGCCTCCGCCGCCGGCTGGCTCGCGATCGGGCCGAGTCCCCGGTCCGAGGCGCTCGTGATCACGGCCGCCGTGGCGATCGCGGTGGCCTCGGTCGTGGCCCTCGTCCGGCTGCCCGCCACGTGGTCCACCGTGGCCTCCGTGGTGCTCGCCTGCGCCGCCGGGAGCGGCATCGGCTTCGCGGCCACCACCCTGTCGACCCTGGTCGGCGCGCTCGTGGGCCTCGCCGCCGGGCTGCTCGTGGCCACCGTGCACCGACTCTTCGCGCACTACCCCGTCTCGGGCCGGCTCCTGCCCGGCCTGGCCGCGGCGTTGAGCGTCGTCTCCGTCAGCGGCGTGCCGGTCTACATCCTCGGCCGGGTGCTGCTGCCGATCGGCTGAGGTCCGTTCCCCGGCATCGACCGTGGCCGCCCGGAGCCCGCCATGGGTACACTCGCGCCATGGTCGAAAACCTCTTCGTGGTCCTCGTGGTGCTGGTCGGACTCGGCACCGCAGCCTTCGCCGGGCTCGTGGTTCAGCGCCTCTACCGCCGCCGCTGAGGTCGCCATGGCATTCCAATTCCCCGAGGGACTCGCGCCCGAGGTGTATCCGCTGGCGTGGCTGGTCGGAAGCTGGCGCGGCCCCGGTTTCCTCGGCTACGAGGACATCCCCGAGCGCCCGATCGTGGTCGAGGCCACCTTCGGGCACGACGGCGGTCCGTACCTGAACTACACGGCCACGACCTGGCTGCTCGCCGGCGAGATCGACGGCCTCGAGACCACGGTGGACCAGGCCGACCTCGTCGCCGGCGACGTGTGGAGCGTCGAGTCCGGCTACTGGCGCGTCGCCCCCGCCGCCCCCGAGGACGCCCGCGAACTCACGGGCGAGGGGGATCCCGCCCGCACGCCCGTCACCCAGCTCGAGGTGCTCCTGGCCGAACCGACCGGGCACGTGAGCGTCTACCTCGGCGCCGTCGCCGGCCCCCGCGTGGACCTCGCCACCGACCTCGTGGCCCGCACCCGGACCGGCGCCGACATCACGGCCGCCAAGCGCATGTACGGCCTGGTCGGCGGCGAACTCATGTGGGCCACCGACCTCGCGGCCTTCGGGCACGAGATGGCGTCGTACTCCTCCGGCCGCCTGCAGCGGATGAGCTGACGATGTCCCAGCCGTCGCCCCTGACCGGCCGGCCCGGTGCCGTGCGCGCACTCGCCCCGGACGAGGGCGTCGCCGCCCACTACGGCGAGCCCGTGCGGGAGCAGCGAGCGCTCGAGCGGGGCATCGCCGTCGTCGACCTGAGCCATCACGGGGTCGTGAGCGTCACCGGCGCCGACCGCCTCTCCTGGCTGCACACGCTCTCGAGTCAGCGCCTCGAGGGACTCGCCCCGGGCGAGGCGACCGAGCTGATGCTGCTCGACGTCCAGGGGCATATCGAGCACGCCGCCGGCGTCGTCGACGACGGCGCGACCACCTGGCTGCTCGTGGACTCCGGTCGCGCCGAGGCGCTCGCCGCGTATCTCGAGAAGATGCGTTTCCGCTACGAGGTGACCGTCGAGCTGCCGGAGGTCGCCGTGCTCGGCACGAGCGCCGCGGGGCCGGCGCTCGCCGGTGCCCGCGGCGAGGATCTGGTGGTCTGGCGCGACCCGTGGCCGCGCACGGCCGAGGGGTCCACGCGGTATGGGCCTGCGGACGACGTCCACCCCGGTTCCGAGTGGTCGGCGGCCCTGTGGGTGGTCCCGTCGGGCGACGTGACGGCGGTCGTCGACGCGGCACTCGCCGTGGGCGGCAAGCTCGCGGGCGTGTGGGCCTGGGAGGCGATGCGGGTGGCCACCTGGCGTCCGCGTCACAACCTCGATGTGGACGAGCGCGCCCTCCCGCATGAACTCGACTGGCTGCGCACGAGCGTGCACCTGCACAAGGGGTGCTACCGCGGCCAGGAGTCGATCGCCCGGGTGTTCAACCTCGGCAAGCCCCCGCGGCGGCTCACCTTCCTCCATCTCGACGGCTCGGAGCACGTCATCCCCGATCCCGGTGCCGAGATCATCGGGCCGCGGGACCGGGTGGTCGGCACGCTCGGCTCCGTCGTGCGCCATCACGAGCTCGGCCCGGTCGGCCTCGCGCTCCTCAAGCGCAACCTCGATCCCGAGGTCGACCTCGTGGTGAGCGGAATCGCCGTGGCGCAGGAGGTCATCGTCAACACCGGCGGCATCGGCACCGATCGCCCCGAGCAGGTCGACCGGTCCGGGCTGCGCCGCCGCGACCTCGGCGGCGCCCCGCACGACCTGCGCGGCAAGTAGCCGGGCGATTCGCGCGCGGCGTCACATCTCTGCCGCCGAACGCGGGATTCTGGCGAGGTCCCGGGCCGGAATCCGCAGGGAATGCCGCGTTCGGCCGCCGGCACCCGGCGCCGGTCGTCGCATTCGGCGTGACCACGTACGCTGGGCGACGTGGGAATGGTTCAATCCGCTCAGCTCTGGCTGCTGCTCGCGCTCGCACTCGTCGGCGTCGTCGTCGCCGGGTGGGCCTTCGTGCACGCCCTGCTCATGCACTCGGGTTCGTTCCCGGCGGCGGGCAAGCGCACGAAGACCTTCTGGCTGCTGATCACCGGCCTCGCCGCCGTGCTCGCCTTCCTCGGCATCCCGCCGCCCCTGGGGGTCGGCGGCAACCTGCTCTTCTCCCTCGCCGGCCTCATCGGCGGGGGGATCTACCTCGCCGACGTGCGCCCCGCCGTCCACCGGGCCGGTGGCCGCAAGGGGCCGCGCCGCCCCCGCCCCCCGCGCGGCTTCGACGAGGGCCCGCCGAGTTGGCGCGGCTGGTGAGCGGCACGGCGGCGCCGACATGGGCCGCCGTCCGGGAGGGCTGATGCGGGCCGTGCTCCAGCGGGTCAGCTCCGCCTCGGTCACGGTCGAGGGGGAGGTCGCCGGCCGGATCGGCGCGGGCCTCGTGGCCCTCGTGGCCGCCGCGCCCACAGACACCGGCGCCGACGCCGCCACGGTCGCCCGCAAGATCGCCGAGCTGCGGATCCTGCCCGGCGAGACGTCGGTCGCCGATGCGGGCGCCGAGGTGCTCGTCGTGTCCCAGTTCACCCTGTACGGCGACACGAGGAAGGGCAGGCGGCCGTCCTGGTCCGGCGCCGCCCCGGGAGAACTCGCCGAGCCGCTCGTCGACCGGGTCGTGACCGAACTGCGGACCCGCGGCATCACCGTGGCCACGGGGATCTTCGGTGCCGACATGAGCGTGTCGCTCACCAACGAGGGGCCGTTCACCGTCCTGGTCGACACGTAGCCGTCGACGGCTGGAAGGTCCCCGCTCCGCCCTCGCACCGTGCGCCACCATGGAGCCATGCCCGAAGGCCACACGATCCACCGCATCGCCCACCGGCTCAACGGCGCCTTCGCCCGCGCGCCGGTGCGCGTGAGCAGCCCGCAGGGCCGGTTCGCCGCCGGTGCGGCCGAACTCGACGGGCGGGAGCTGGTCGAGGCGCAGGCCTGGGGCAAGCACCTCGGGGTGGAGTTCGCGGCCGACCGGTGGCTGCACGTGCACCTCGGCCTCATCGGGGCGTTCAGCGTCGACGGGATCGCCTCGATCGCCGCGACCGGCTCGATCGCTACGACCGGCTCGATCGCTGCGACCGGCGGGATCGGCGGCGAGGCCCGCGAGCCGGAGGATCCGCCGGTGACCGGCCAGGTGCGCCTGCGGATCCTGTCCGGAGGGGAGCCGGGGGTGCGGCACGTCGCCGACCTGCGCGGCCCGATGATCTGCCGGCTCGTCACGCCCGAGGAGATCGAGCGGACCGTCGCGAGGCTCGGACCCGACCCGCTGCGCCCCGACGCCGACCCCGAGCTCGCCTGGGCCCGGATCCGGCGCAGCGGCAAGCCGATCGCCGAACTGCTCATGGATCAGCACGTCCTCGCCGGCGTCGGCAACGTGTACCGCGCCGAGGTGCTCTACCGCCACCGGCTCAGCCCGTTCACCCCGGGCGACAAGCTCCAGCGCCGCTCCTGGAACCTCATCTGGGACGACCTCGTGCGCCTCCTCCCGCTCGGGGTGGCCACCTCCCGGATCGTCACGATCCCCGAGCAGGTCGCCGCGGTGGAGGCGGCCCTCGCCGCGGGTGGCGAGGTACACCTGGAGAGCCGGGCGAGCGCCGTCTACAAGCATGCGGGCGAGCCCTGCGAACGGGACGGCGCGCGGATCCAGATCCGTGCGCTGGCGGGGCGGAACCTGTTCTGGTGCGGCCGCTGCCAGCGGCGCGGGTGAGCGAACCTCTGCGCCCGCGGCGAACAGAGGCAGGTTCGCCCGCGCTTCATGGTTAGCCTTATCGGAACGCCGAGACCGGCCAAGGAGCGCTGCCATGTTCGAAAGATTCACAGACCGAGCCCGTCGGGTCGTCGTCCTCGCCCAGGAAGAGGCGCGGATGCTCAACCACAACTACATCGGCACCGAGCACATCCTGCTCGGCCTCATCCACGAAGGTGAGGGGGTCGCCGCGAAGTCGCTGGAGTCCCTCAACATCTCCCTCGAGGCCGTGCGCTCGCAGGTGCAGGAGATCATCGGGGAGGGACAGCAGTCCCCCACGGGGCACATCCCGTTCACGCCCCGCGCCAAGAAGGTGCTCGAGCTCTCCCTGCGCGAGGCGCTGCAGCTCGGCCACAACTACATCGGCACCGAGCACATCCTGCTCGGCCTCATCCGTGAGGGCGAGGGGATCGCGGCCCAGGTGCTGACCAAGCTCGGGGCCGACCTCACCCGGGTGCGCCAGCAGGTGATCCAGCTGCTCTCGGGCTACCAGGGCGGCAAGGACACGGTCGCAGCCGGCGGACCCGCCGAGGGCACGCCCTCCGGCTCGGCCGTGCTCGACCAGTTCGGCCGCAACCTCACCCAGGCCGCGCGCGACAACAAGCTCGACCCGGTGATCGGGCGGGCGAACGAGATCGAGCGGGTCATGCAGGTGCTCTCGCGCCGCACGAAGAACAACCCGGTCCTCATCGGTGAACCCGGCGTGGGCAAGACCGCCGTGGTCGAGGGGCTGGCGCAGGACATCGTCAAGGGCGATGTGCCCGAGACCCTCAAGGACAAGCAGCTCTACACCCTCGATCTCGGCTCCCTCGTGGCCGGCTCCCGCTACCGCGGCGACTTCGAGGAGCGCCTCAAGAAGGTGCTCAAGGAGATCCGCACCCGCGGCGACATCATCCTGTTCATCGACGAGATCCACACCCTCGTGGGTGCGGGGGCGGCCGAGGGCGCGATCGACGCCGCCTCGATCCTCAAGCCGATGCTCGCCCGCGGTGAGCTGCAGACCATCGGCGCGACCACGCTCGACGAGTACCGCAAGCACATCGAGAAGGACGCGGCGCTCGAGCGTCGCTTCCAGCCGATCCAGGTGTCCGAGCCGGACCTGCCGCACGCCATCGAGATCCTCAAGGGCCTGCGCGACCGCTACGAGGCCCACCACCGGGTCACGATCACGGACGGCGCGCTCGTGGCGGCCGTCAACCTCGCCGACCGGTACGTGAACGACCGGTTCCTGCCGGACAAGGCGATCGACCTGATCGACGAGGCGGGAGCGCGGTTGCGGATCCGCCGCATGACCGCCCCGCCGGAGCTGCGTCAGCTCGACGACCAGATCGCCGAGGCGCGTCGCCAGAAGGAATCGGCGATCGACGACCAGGACTTCGAGCGGGCGGCCCGCCTGCGCGACGAGGAGAAGTCGCTCACCGCCAAGCGCGGCGAGAAGGACAAGGCCTGGCGCAGCGGCGACATGGACAACGTCGCCGAGGTGAACGAGGAGCTCGTGGCCGAGGTGCTCGCCGCCTCGACCGGCATCCCCGTGTTCAAGCTGACCGAGGAGGAGTCCTCGCGCCTCCTGCGCATGGAGGACGAGCTGCACAAGCGGGTCATCGGCCAGAACGACGCCGTGACCGCGCTCTCGCAGGCGATCCGCCGCACCCGCGCCGGCCTCAAGGACCCGAACCGCCCCGGCGGCTCGTTCATCTTCGCCGGCCCCACGGGCGTGGGCAAGACCGAGCTCGCCCGGGCGCTGGCCGAGTTCCTCTTCGGCGACGAGAGCGCCCTCATCCAGCTCGACATGAGTGAGTACGGCGAGAAGCACACCGTCTCGCGGCTGTTCGGATCCCCACCGGGATACGTCGGCTACGAGGAGGGCGGCCAGCTCACGGAGAAGGTGCGGCGCCGACCGTTCTCGGTCGTGCTGTTCGACGAGGTGGAGAAGGCGCACGCCGACATCTTCAACTCGCTCCTGCAGATCCTCGAGGAGGGCAAGCTCACCGACTCCCAGGGCCGCGTGATCGACTTCAAGAACACCGTGATCATCATGACCACGAACCTCGGCACCCGGGACATCGCGAAGGGCCTGCTCACCGGCTTCCAGGCCGGCGGCGACCTGAGCACGAACTACGACCGCATGAAGCTCAAGGTCAACGACGAGCTCAAGCAGCACTTCCGCCCGGAGTTCCTCAACCGTGTGGACGACACCATCGTGTTCCCGCAGTTGAGCCAGGAGGAGATCTACCAGATCGTCGATCTCATGGTGGCCAAGCTCGCGACGCGCCTGCGGGATCAGGACATGGACATCGAGGTGACCGAGCCCGCCCGCAAGCTCCTCTCCGAGCGCGGCTACGACCCGGTGCTCGGTGCGCGGCCGTTGCGCCGGGCGATCCAGCGCGAGATCGAGGACCAGCTGTCCGAGAAGATCCTCTACGGGGAGATCTCCCGCGGTCACACCGTGGTCGTGGACGCCGAGGGCGAGGGCCTGCTCGGCACCTTCACGTTCCGCCAGGTGCCGCGCGAGCGGCAGGCGGAGGCGAGTCCCGAACCGGCACCCGCGGCCGTCGGCTCCAGCTCCGACGGCGTCTGAGGCCCACCCGGCCGAGTCGACGGCCCCCGCATCGGCCCCATCTCGGGGCGGTGCGGGGGCCGTCGTCTGCGTGTGGACGGCGCCCGGTCGGCGCGGGTGGGGACGTGGCGGATGCGGTGGACGTACGGTGATCCTCCCCTCCTTTTGCGCACGATCCCCCGGCCATGGGGCACACTGGGAGGACAGCGCACCGCTGATGCCCGGCATCGCGGCTCTTTTCGCTGCTGCGACACAGTGCAGCCAAGCTGAGTGAACGTCATAGCGCTGACCTTCGTCCTCGAGAGGCCGGTGCATGACCACGCACACCCCTGACTTTTCCCAGCTCGGCGTGCCCGCAGGGCTCGTCAAGTCCCTCACCGCTTCGGGTATCACCTCCCCGTTCCCGATCCAGACCGCCACCCTGCCCGACACGCTCGACGGGCGGGACGTGCTCGGCCGCGGCCGCACCGGCTCGGGCAAGACCCTCGCGTTCTCGCTGCCGCTCGTGGCCCGGCTCGCCGAAGGCGGCCGTGCCCGCGCGGCCCGACCCCGCGGCCTCGTGCTCGCCCCCACCCGGGAGCTGGCGACCCAGATCGCCGCGACCATCGAGCCGCTGGCGAAGGCCGCCGGGCTGAGCCACACCGTGATCTTCGGGGGCGTGAGCCAGGTGTCGCAGGTCAAGGCGCTGCGCGGCGGAATCGACATCGTCGTGGCCTGCCCCGGGCGGCTCGAGGATCTCCTCGGCCAGCGCGAGATCGACCTCGGGGCGGTGGAGATCGCCATCCTCGACGAGGCCGACCACATGGCCGACCTCGGGTTCCTGCCCGTCGTGCGCCGGCTCATGGATCGCATCCCCCGCGGCGGCCAGCGCATGCTGTTCTCCGCCACCCTCGACCGGGGCGTCGACGTGCTCGTCAAGCGCTACCTCGACGACCCGATCACCCACGCGGTCGACAGCGCCGAATCGCCCGTGTCGGCGATGACCCACCACCTGTTCGAGGTGCCCGACGTCGGCGCGAAGCGCGACCTCGTCCGCACCCTCGCCTCCGGCCTGGGCCGGTCGCTGCTGTTCACCCGCACGAAGCACCAGGCCAAGAAGCTGGCCCGCCAGCTCACCGCCGACGGCATCCCCGCCGTCGACCTCCACGGCAACCTCTCCCAGAACGCCCGCCAGCGGAACCTGGCCGCGTTCAGCGCGGGGGAGGCGCGGGTGCTCGTCGCGACCGACATCGCCGCCCGGGGCATCCACGTCGACGACGTCTCCCTCGTCGTGCACGTCGACCCGCCGGCCGAGCACAAGGCATACCTGCACCGGTCCGGACGCACGGCGCGCGCGGGTGCCGGGGGCGTCGTCGTCACGATCCTCACGCCCGATCAGCGCCGGGACGTCGCGGCGCTCACCCGGGCCGCGAAGATCAAGGCGCAGGCGATCCGCCCGACGGACGAGCAGGTCGGCGCGATCGTCGGCCCGGTCGCCCCCAAGGTCAAGCCCGCGCCGGTCGCCCAGCAGCAGCAGCGGCCCCAGCAGGCCCGCCGCTCGCAGCCGCGGCAGCAGGGCGCCCCGCGCCAGCAGCGCGAGGGGCAGTCCGGCAGTCGTCCGGCCCGCGGCGGACACCAGTCGCGCCGCCGGTCGGGACAGCCGAGCCGCAGTCGCTGAGCCGACCAGAAGGTTGTGACTCGCCCCTCCAGGAGGGCGCGACCATAATTAACTCCGGCTGAAGTGATGGTCCGCGCCCGTCCTGGTCGCGGGCCATTACTTTCTGCTCCGGTGCTCGCCTCAGCTCTCCGCACCGACCCATCGGTAGTAGAAGCCGCGTCCGCGCCCAGCCGGGTTCGAGGGTGAGAGCAGGCCGTCAGAACTCAGTTGCTTGAGAACCACCCCGACGTTCGAAGGGCTGGCATCCACGATCGATCCCAGCTCAGTGCTGCTGATGCGGCCTCGTGCCCGGGCGAACGAGGTCGCCACACCCGGCCGGTCCGGTAGCGGGCGATGCCGCCCCACGTGCGCGTCATGGTCGAGCAGGACGCGCAGTGCTTCCGGATTCAACCGCCATGCGGGTGCGGTCCCGTGGGGCGTTCCCCGCACCGTTTCCAGTAGCGGACTGTCGTCGACTCGTGCGCGCGAGAGCTTCGCGATGGCACCGCGGGCCTCGTCGGTCGTGAGCTGGATGATGGGTGCGGCCCGTTCGGCGTCGATCCATCCGGTCCGCAATAGGTGGCGCAGGAGCAGCAGCGAGTACACGTCTTCGGACTCCTGTGCGGGCTCGATCTCGCCGAGCCACGCAATCCATGCCTCATCGAGCGCGTCCCCCACCAGTGACGCTCGCACGAACGGTCCGCTGATCTCCCGGATGTCTGGCGGCTGATACCCGACCCGGACCATCTCCCGGACCATTCGGTCGACTCCGATGCCCTCCCGTTCGGCTACTCGCAAGTCGGCCAGCAGCTGGGTGAGTGCGGCGTTTCGGGACTGTGACGGGTGAGTGATGATGTTCGATTCGTTCACTCCACCGAAGAATCCGCCGGGGCTGGTGACTCGGAGGGTGCGTCCGACCTGTTCGATCACGGTCGGCATGTCGGGGCCCCAGTCCCGGTGTGCGAGACCGTTGACGACGGCTTCGCGGGCGGCGAGCATCGGTATGTCCCGCACCTGACGCACGACCAAACCCAACTGAAGGTGTCGCGTACCGTTGCGGGCATCGATCGAGGCGAAGACCTCGGCGAGTTCCTCGAGCGCCGACCGGTCGGCGCGACGGACCCTGGCGGTACTGTCGCCGCCGGCGTAGTCGCGGTGCATGTAGTCCACACTCGGCACGCCCCGTCCGACAAAGGCGAGAACTCCCGCGTTGGTCAGGAGGCCGTCCCCCGTGACCATGTTGAGGCGACGCAGCAGTTCGGGATCGTGGCTCGAGGCGAGTAGTTCGGCGTGAGGTTCGCCCGCCGCTCGGAGGAAGTCGCGAGCGATGGCCAATGCCTGGGGGCGGGCGTGTGTCGCTGGTACTGACGACGCGTCGGCGGACCAGTCGTAGTTCAAGGCTTGGATTCGGCGGGCGTGCCACGTGGATGCGTCGACCTCGACGCAGTGGTCCTCGACTCGCCAGTGGATCTTGCCGTTCATTCGTACCGGCTCGAGGGCCGACGGCGCGATGAGGATCAGGAGGCGCGTGCCGTTGATCCGGGCCTCGGTCACATCGAGGGTCAGCAATCGTCGACTGATCTCGTAGACGCGGTGCCGGAGCCATTCGGCGTCCGAATCTGCGCCGACCAGCGTGCCGTCGTCGGCGACCCCGACGATCAGGCCGCCGCCTCCCGGCGTGTTGGCCATACATGCGGCTTCCGCAGCGAGCTGCTGCGCCACACGCTCGTCCCGCGGTGCCCCCGGAATGATTCGCCCGCCTCGGTCGCGACGCCCCGCCTCTTCCTTGAGATCCACCTCGAGGCGTTCGTACGTGGCGTCGATACGCTCGCCGGCGGACATGCGACGGAGCAGCCTCGACACCTCGGCACGGACCGGATCCCGACGGAAGCTTATGGTCATGGGCCAAGTGTGACACATGACCATAATTAACTCCGGCTAAAGTTATGGTCATGGCCTCGGGGCGGCGTATGCCATAACTTTCGGGCCGCCGGCCCGCGCGTCGGCCGCCGCCGTCGGTGGGACATAATGGCGCCCATGCCGACCGGGCCCGCACTCTTCCCCCTCCCCGAGGGGAGTCGTCACCCGCTGAGGCGGATCGTGCTGCTCACCGGCCCGTCCGGCTCCGGCAAGAGCTCGCTCGTGCGGCGCCTCGGCCTGCCGACCGTGGCGCTCGACGACTTCTACCTCGACGTGGACCACCCGGGCCTGCCGCACCGGTTCGGGATCGTCGACTGGGACGACCCGGCCTCGTGGGACGCCGGCGGTGCCGCCGAGGCGCTCGCGACCCTCTGCCGCACGGGCGAGGTCGAACTGCCCGTCTACGACATCCCCACCTCCCGGCGCACCGGGGCGCGCCGGCTCGTGCTCGACGGGGAACGCATCATCGTGGCGGAGGGGATCTTCGCCGCGGAACTGGTCTCCCGCCTCGCGGAGGAGCAACTGCTCGCGGACGCGATCTGCCTCGCCCGCCCGCGCGTGGCCACGTTCTGGTTCCGGTTGCTGCGCGATGTCGCGGAGTCGCGCAAGCCGCCGCTCACCCTCGTGCGCCGCGGCCTGGCGCTGTGGCGTGCCGAACCCGCGCTCATCGCCCGCTGGGTGGGGCTCGGATGCCGGGCCGTGTCGCCGCGCGCCGCCGAACGCGTGATCGCCGATCTCGCCGCCCGCCCTCCCCGCGGCGGGCCCCGCGGCGGGATGGCAGGATAGCTCCCGTGTCCAGTCCCGAGCGACCCCAGCGGCACCCGTCGCCCGGGCGCCCCCGCAGGTCGCGGCGCGGCGATGCCGCGGCCGTCACGTTGCTCGTGGTGGGAATCGTGCTCGGACTCGTCGGCTACCGGCTCTGGTCGTTCGCCCGTGCCTCGGCGGGAACCGCGTACCCGATCACGATGACCGCGGGGGAGTACCTGCTCTTCGGCGGCGGCGCGGTCGCCTGTCTCGTCGGCGCCGTCGTGCTCATCGCGCACGGACGACGCAGGTCGCGGTGAGCGGTCCGGTCACCCGGAATATCCGTTCGTCTCTCCCTAGTGCAATCGCCGCGCCGCGGGGGTAAACCTGAAGCACCACTCTCATCGAGGAGGTGCATGGCAGTGGCTGAAGAAACGATATCTCCGCTCCTTGTGACGGACCGCCGGACGCGGCTCTATCAAGGGATCTGGGGCAAGTGCCTCGCGGAGTTCCTAGGAACAGCAGTCCTGGTACTGCTGGGTTGTGGTTCCGTGGCGGTGGCCGTCGTCGGCCTGCCCGGTACGGGCCGCACGGCCGGGCCGACGATCTTCTTCCAGGGCTCCGGCGACTGGTTGATCATCGTCTGGGGCTGGGCGTTCGCGGTGGCATTCGGCGTCTATGTCTGTCAGGGCGTCAGCGGCGCCCACATCAACCCTGCGGTCACCCTCGCGTTCGCGATCCGCCGCAGGTTCCCCTGGAAGCACGTGATCCCGTATTGGATCGCGCAGACCCTCGGCGCGATCGGCGGTGCGGCGATCGTGCTCGGCCTGTACACCAACGCGATGAACACGTTCGACCAGCAGTCGGAGACCTTCAACGCGACGGGGCATACGATCCCGACGCTCTCGATCTTCTCCACGTTCCCGGCGCCGTATTTCCACGGTGGCATCTGGGGCCCGCTCGTCGACCAGATCGTCGGTACCGCGATGCTCATGCTCGCGATCGCCGCGGTGATCGACATCCGCAACAAGGCCGTCAAGGCCAATCTCGGGCCGCTCATCATCGGGTTCTCGGTGGCCGCGATCGGCATCTCGATCGGCTCGAACGCCGGGTATGCGATCAACCCGGCCCGCGACCTCGGACCCCGGATCATCGCGTGGCTCGGCGGCTGGGGCGAGTTGGCGTTCCCCGGGAACGGACCCTGGTTCGACACCTACTTCTGGATCCCGATCGTGGGGCCGCTCATCGGCGGCATCGTCGGCATCCTCGTCTACGACCTGTTCATCGGCGACGTGCTGCACGCCATGGGCCGGGCGAAGGAGCGTCCGCCCGTCGGCCGGGTCGCCGAACGCCCGGTCGTCGACGACGACGAGTGAGGAGCGCTCGTCACGACGTTGGAGGCCCGGATGCGCTTCTGGTCGGCGCATCCGGGCCTCCGGTCGTTCGGGTGGGGTCGTCGGGGCGGGAGGGTCAGCTCACGTCGTCGTCGACCCAGTCGAAGGTCTTCGTCACGGCCTTCTTCCAGTTGCGGTAGAGGCGCTCGCGCTCGGCCTCCTCCATCCGCGGCTCCCAGCGCTTACCCTCGGCCCAGTTGTCGATGACGTCCTGCTCGCCGTTCCAGAAGCCGACGGCGATCCCGGCCGCGTACGCCGCGCCGAGCGCCGTCGTCTCGGCCACCTCGGGCCGCACCACGGGAACGCCGAGGATGTCGGCCTGGAACTGCATGAGGGTCTCGTTGGCGATCATCCCGCCGTCCACCTTGAGGCTGCTCAGCTCGACGCCGGAATCGGCGTTCATCGCATCGAGCACCTCTCGGGTCTGGAAGGCGGTCGCCTCGAGCACGGCCCGGGCGATGTGGCCCTTGTTCACGTACCTCGTCAGGCCCACGAGCGCGCCGCGGGCGTCCGCGCGCCAGTACGGCGCGAACAGGCCGGAGAATGCGGGCACGAAGTAGGCCCCGCCGTTGTCCTCGACCGTCGTGGCCAGATCCTCCACCTGCGGTGCGTCCGTGATGAGGCCCAGGTTGTCACGCAGCCACTGCACGAGCGAGCCGGTCACGGCGATCGATCCCTCGAGCGCGTAGACGGGCTTCTGGTCGCCGATCTTGTAGCAGACCGTGGTGAGCAGGCCGTTCTCGCTCGGGATCTTCTCGGTACCGGTGTTGATGAGCATGAAGTTGCCGGTGCCGTAGGTGTTCTTCGCCATCCCGATCTCGAAGCACGCCTGCCCGAAGGTCGCGGCCTGCTGGTCGCCGAGGATGCCGGCGATGGGGACTCCCGGGACCATGCCGCCCTGGCGGCCCTCGCCGTAGACCTCCGAGGAGGAGCGGATCTCGGGCAGCATGGACATCGGGATGCCCATGTCCGCCGCGATCGAGGAGTCCCATGCCAGGGTGTCCAGATCCATGAGCATGGTCCGGGAGGCGTTCGTCACGTCGGTCACGTGGACGCCGCCGTCGACCCCGCCCGTCATGTTCCACAGGGTCCACGTGTCGGTGTTGCCGAACAGGAGGTCGCCGGCCTCCGCCTTGGCGCGGGCGCCCTCGACGTTGTCGAGGATCCACTTGACCTTCGGGCCGGAGAAGTACGTGGCCAGCGGCAGCCCGACCGTGGCCTTGTACTTCTCGGCACCCGCGTCGCCGCCGAGCTCCTCGACGATCTTCTGGGTGCGGGTGTCCTGCCAGACGATGGCGTTGTACACGGGCTCACCGGTGGTCCTGTCCCAGACCACCGCCGTCTCCCGCTGGTTCGTGATCCCGACCGCCGCGAGGTCGCGGGCGGTGAGGTTGGCGCGGGTCAGTGCCAGGCCGGTGACCTCACGGACATTCCGCCAGATCTCCATCGGGTCGTGTTCGACCCAGCCGGCCTTGGGAAGGATCTGTTCGTGTTCGATCTGGCCGGTCTCGACGATCTGGCCGGAGTGATTGAAGATGATGGCACGAGAGGAGGTCGTGCCCTGGTCGATTGCTAGGACGTAGTCCGCCACGGGAAAACCTTTCACTTCGTCGGATGGGGCCGAGGGGCCCCGGTGTATCTACAGCGGGAGCATCGGGATGAGTGGCGCGGCGAGAACCCCGCCGAGGATCCCCCCGATGACCGGGCCGATGATCGGCACGGTGAGGCCGTACCGGAAGTTGGAGGTGCCCTTGTTCTTGATGGGCACGAGCGCGTGGATGACCCGCGGCCCGAGGTCACGGGCCGGGTTGATGGCGTATCCGGTGGGACCCCCGAGGCTCAGGCCGATGGCCAGCACGATGAAGCCGACGATGAGCGGTGCCAGCGCACCCGCCGGCTGGGTCTTGAGGGAGATGATGCTGAACACGAGCACGAACGTGCCGACGATCTCGGGGATGAGGTTCCAGCCGAGGTGCTCACGCTCGGCGATGGTCGAGAACGGGGCGAGCTTGAGGAGCTTGTTCTCCTCCTCGTCGAAGTGCATCTTGTACGTGAGCCACACGATGAAGGCGCCGATCATCGCCCCGGCGAACTGGCCCGCGAAGTAGACGAGCACCTTCGCGAAGGTCATCCCCTCGGCCATGCCGAGGCTGTCGTCGGCGACCAGGAACCCGAGCGTCACTGCCGGGTTGAGGTGCGCGCCGGAGTTGGTCGCGGCGTAGATGCCGAAGGTCACGCCGAATCCCCATCCGAGGTTGATCGCGAGGAAGCCGCCGCCGAGGGCCGTTCCCTTCGATCCCACCAGGACGTAGTTCGCGACCACGCCGCACCCCAGGAGAATGAGGATCATCGTGCCGATCAACTCGGGGACGAAGATATCTGTGAACATTCTGAACTCTTTCGTTCTCGGGAAGGTTGATGAACTGCTTCATTGCAAGGCATCGGGGCGGGTGTCGTCGCCGGCCCCATCGAGGCGTCAGCCGTCCAGGGGCACCATCGGACTCGGGTCACCGGCCGTCCCCCGTGCTGCGGAGCCCTCGGCGTCCGAGGACGTCGCGGCCGCCGCCGCCTCGGACTCCCGCCGGGCGAGGAAGGCGTCTCGCTCCCGTGCCCGGCGTTGTTCGTCCCATCCGAGGATGGGCGAGATGAGGTCGAGGATCTCGTCGATGGCGCCCACGCCGCCGTCGGCGACCTCGTAGTCGAGCCTGGTCCGGTGCAGCAGCACGTCCTCCAGGTGCAGCACCATCTCGGCCCGGGCCGCATAGGCGATCTCCGCGCGCAGGTAGCTCGGCGCGTTCGTGAGCGGGGCGGCGAGGTCGGGCTGGGCCTCGACGAGCTCGACGATCTCGGTGAGATTGGAGCCGTATCGGCGGAGCAGGTGGTCGACCATGTGCTTGGTCCAGCCATAGGTGCGGGCGTATCCGCGGGCCGTGCGCCGGATGGAGGGCAGGCGGTCCGCGCCGCTGAGCGGAACCCGATCGGTGATCGACGGGTTCGTCGCCGCCGCGGCGCCGAGGGCGAAGTCCACGGCGTCCTTGGCCATGACGCGATAGGTCGTGAGCTTGCCGCCGGCGATCGCCACGTGCCCGGGCGCGGGCGAGGCGACCGTGTGTTCGCGGGAGACCTTCGTGGAGGAGCCGTCGGCCTTGGCCACCGGCTGGAGCAGCGGCCGGAGCCCGGCGTAGACGCCGGCGATGTCCTCATGGGTGAGGGGGCGATCCAGCACGGCGTTCACGTGATCGAGCAGGTAGTCGATATCGACCTTCGTGGCCACAGGGTTGCGCGGGTCCTGCGTATACGGGGTGTCGGTCGTGCCGATGATCCAGTAGTCCGGCCACGGGATGACGAACAGCACGGACTTCTCGGTGTGCAGGATCAGCCCCTTCGTGCCCTGGATGCGCTCCTTGGGGATGACGAGGTGAATGCCCTTGGACGCGAGGACCTGCAGGCCGCCCTCGGCTCCGCTCAACCCCTCGGTTTCCTCGGTCCACACGCCGGTGGCATTGATGACCGTGCGCGCCTGGATGTCGTGGGTAGCGCCGGTCTCGAGGTCACGCACCCGCGCCCCCGTGACGACGTCGCCCGCGGACTTGAGCAGCGCCGTCACCTGAGTGCGGGAGGCGGCGAGTGCGCCGTGCTCGGCGGCGGTGCGCACGAGCGTGAAGACGAGGCGGGCGTCGTCGACCTGGGCGTCCCAGTACTGAACCGCGCCGACCGCGGCGTCCTCGCGGAGAGCGGGGAACTCCTCGAGCATCCGCGTCTTCGAGACGTGCCGGTGGTAGGGGAGGGCGCGTCGCCTCTTCGAGAGGGAGGCGAGGATGTCGTAGAGAACGACCCCCGTGCCGATGTAGGCGCGTTCCCAGACGCGCCGCCGGATGGGGTAGAGGAACGGCACCCGGTGAACGAGGTGGGGTGCGACCGTCGTCAGCAGCAGGTCCCGTTCGGTCAGCGCCTCGTGCACGAGCGAGAAGTCGAGCATCTCCAGATATCGCAGGCCGCCGTGGACGAGCTTGGACGAGCGGGACGACGTGCCGGAGGCCCAGTCCTGGGCTTCGACGATGCCGGTGCGAAGCCCCCTGCTCGCGGCGTCGAGGGCGATTCCCGCGCCGGTGACGCCACCGCCGATGACCAGGACGTCCAGGCCGTGTTCGTCGCTCATGGACGCCAGGGCGTCCGTGCGGGTTCGTGCTGTGAGTGGGGTGCTGGCCACGATGCCTCTCCTGTGTCGAAGGTCACGATATGAACGATTCTTGTCGCCGGGGAGAAGATGCGCAAGCATCATGCACAGACGTGCATGATGATCGACGAGGAGAGCGCATGCGTGACCTGGATCAGGCCTATCGCGCCGCCACGATGTACTACCTGCAGAACCAGAAGATGGAGGTCATCGGGGCCACGCTCGGGATCTCGCGCTCCACGGTGTCGCGGCTGCTCACCGCGGCGCGCGCGGCGGGCATCGTCGAGGTGAGCGTCACCGCGCCCGCCCAGGAGGTCCAGAGCCTCGGGCACCGCATCGCCGCCACCTACGGGGTGCGGGTCCACGTCGTGCCCGTCCGGCGTCGCGCGGGCGAGCTGCAGCGGCTCGACCAGGTCGCTGTCGTCGCCGCCCACCTGCTGCAGCAGTGGTTCACGGACGGGATGCTCATGGGGGTCGCCTGGGGCACGACCATCAGCGCGGTCGCCCGGCACCTGACCCCGCGCTCGACCCGCGACACCGCGGTGGTGCAGCTCAACGGCGCCGCGAACACCTCGACCTCCGGGGTCACCTACGCCACGGATCTCATCGGCGCCCTCGCGAGCGCGTTCGACGCCACGACGTACTACTTCCCGGTGCCGGCGTTCTTCGACTTCGAGCAGACCAAGCAGCTCATGTGGCGCGAGCGCAGCGTGCGAAAGATCCTGCAGGTGCACGAGCGGGTCGACCTCGCCCTCTTCGGAGTCGGCTCCCCGGAGGCGGCGGTACCCTCCCACGTCTATACCGCCGGATACCTGGACCGGACGGATCTCGACCAGCTCGAGCGTGAGCGGGTGGTCGGCGACGTGTGCACGGTGCTCCTGCGGGAGGACGGCAGCTATCGGGACATCGCGCTCAACGCCCGTGCCTCCGGCCCCACGCCCCAGGAGCTGCGCCGGATCCGGCGGCGGGTCTGCGTCGTCGTCGGAGAGACCAAGGTGCGCGCCCTCGTCGGCGCGCTCAACGCCCGGGTGGCCACCGACCTCGTCATCGACCAGACCACCGCCCAGGCCCTCCTCGACTACCTGGCAGAGCCCGGACGCCCCGGCGGGCGGTGAGGTGATCGCCCCCACGAATGACTGCGCCCACTCCGCCGCGGGGGCATGATGGTTCGGTGGAGCAGACCCGCCGAGCCGCCGACGTCGCGATCCGTCCTGCCATGCCGGCGGACGTGCCGGCGATCGCCGGCCTCGTGACCCCGTACGCCGCGCGCCGGATCCTGCTCGGCAAGGACCTCGTGGACTACTACGAGGCGGTGCAGGAGTTCCACGTGGCCGAACTCGCCGGCGAGATCGTCGGCTGCGGCGCCCTGCACGTCATGTGGCGCGACCTCGCCGAGGTGCGCACCCTCGCCGTGCACGAACGGATGCGGGGGACGGGCGTGGGCCACAGGCTGCTCGTGCGGCTCATGGACAGGGCGCGCGAGCTCGACCTGGACCGGCTGTTCTGCCTCACGTTCGAGGTCGACTTCTTCGGCCGGCACGGTTTCGAGGTCGCCGCGGGGGAGGTGGTGGATCCGCGCACCTATGCCGAACTGCTGCTCTCCCGCGACGACGGGGTGGCCGAGTTCCTCGACCTCGCCCGGGTCAAGCCCAACACCCTCGGCAACACCCGGATGATTCGCTCGCTCTGAGTGGCCCGCGCGCCCGGCGCCCATTGACGCCCGCGTCCGCGCGGGTCGATCATGAGATGAGGAGCGAGGAGTCGTCATGAGGCACGCAGGATCGCGATACAGCGAGGAACCGGCCGAGTCGGACAGCGGTGACGTGACCGAGGGGCTGGGCCGCCAGTTCGAACTCGATCAGCTCAAGCACGAGCGCGCCGAGCGCGCCGAACTCGACGAGCATCCCGATGCGAGCGGCGAGGTGACCGAGGGGCTGGGCCGTCAGTTCGAGCTCGACCAGCTGCGCCACGAGCGCGCTCAGGAGTCGCGGCTGAAGAAGGGCGGCAACTAGCGGCCGGCGCGCCGGATCCGCTCGCGCAGCGGCAGTTGAGGCGGCCCCGCGAGCCGTGCCGGCGCAAGCAGGTCACGCCGCACGAAGCCGAGCACGACCGGAACCTGGACGGCGACCGCGCTCGCGACGAGCGCTCCCACGAACCCGGCGGAATCGATGAGCACCCAGATCGTGACGGCCACGATGCAGCCGGCCACGACGAGCCGCGGCAGCCAGGCGAGTCGTCGCTGCGTCGCGGCGAGCACGGCGGCGACGCCGCGGGGATCGGGCGAATCGCGCAGCACCTCCAGGTGCCCCCGGCCGCACACGATCGCGCCGACGAGGGCGAGCGCCGCGGCCCAGGCCGTGACGATCTGACCGGCGGTGATCATCGGGCCGGTGCGCTGCGGCCCGGCCAGCGCGATCGCCGCGAGGGTCACCAGCGCGAGCAGCACGACCATGCCGATCGACAGGAGTAGGGCCTGTAGGAGCGCGCGGGCGCCGCGGGCGAGCACGACGTCGGCGGGGATCTCGTCGAGCCCGGGAACCTCGGGGCGCTCGGGCCCGGCGGGGCGGTCGGGGGTGGGGATCACCCTAGGAGGGTAACCGGTACCCGCCCGCGACCTGCGCCACGAGCCCGTCGGCGAGGAGGGAGGCGAGTGCGCGCTCGTGCTGTCCCGCGGGAGCCGCCGCCGGCACGCCCGCCGCGAGCTCGGCGGCCGTGCGCTCGGGAGACTCCCGCAGCTGCGCCATGATCCGGCCACGCGCCTGCCGGTCGCTGCCGGCCCAGCTCTGCCGGCGCCGCCGGAACACATCCGCGGGATAGCCCGCCTCCCGCCATGCGCACGACGTGAGCGGGCACGCGGAGCAGTCCGGGGCGGCGGCCGTGCACACGAGGGCGCCGAACTCCATGACGGCCGCGTTCCACGTCGCCGCCGCGGCCGGGTCCGCCGGAACGAGCGCGGCGGCGCCGCGCTGCTCGTCGCGGCGCAGGTGCGGACGCGGGAGGGCGAGCCCGCCGGTGACCCGGCCGAGCACCCGCCGCACGTTCGTGTCCAACACGACGCTGCGCCGTCCAAACGCGAACGCGCTCACGGCCGCGGCCGTGTACGCGCCGACGCCGGGCAGGTCGAGCAGATCCGCCTCCGCCGCCGGCACCCGCCCGCCGTGGTCGCGCGTGATCGCCGCCGCGGCCTCGAGCAGCCGCAGCGCGCGGCGCGGGTAGCCCAGGTGACGCCAGGACCGCAGCACCTCGGCGGGGGTGGCCGCGGCGAGATCGGCCGGCGTGGGCCACGCGCGGATCCACTCCCGCCAGATCGGCTCGACCCGGGAGATCGGGGTCTGCTGGCTCATCACCTCGCTGAGGAACACGCCCCAGGCGTGGTCGGCGCGCGGGCCGCCGGCCGCCCGCACCCCGGCCGCCGAACGCCACGGCAGCGGCCGGGCGTGCGCGTCGAACCAGTCGGTCAGCGCCCGCACGAGTGCGGACGACGCGGCGGGAGTCGCGGGGTCGGGTGCGGCGACTCCGGCTCGATCGGTTCGATCGGTTCGATGGGGCGGCCGGGCTGGATGGGGTGGACGGAGCGGGGCGGTGGGCTCGGACACGTGCCCAGTGTCGCTCATCGGCGGGCGCGGGTGGGTGGGCTAGGTTCGGTGCGTGAGTGGATCCGGCCGCCGTACGCCTCCGACGTCCGCGCGGGGCGGGGCGCCCTCCGGGCGGCCCGATGCCGCGACGTTCCGACGCCGCCGGCTGACCGTCGGCCTCCTCGCGCTCGTGCTCGTCGCGGGCCTCGTGATCGGGGGCCGCGCGCTGTGGGGGATCGTCGGCGGGGACCGGGCCGGCTCCGCGGACGCCGGGGGAAGCACGCCGGCCACCCCGACCGGTCCGACCGAGGAGGAGCTCGCCAATCCGGTGGCCTGCGCGGCCGGGGCGCTCGAGGTGAGCATCGACCTGACCGGTGACACGCTCCGGCACGGGGCGGGCTCCGACTTCCCGATCACCGTGACCAATTCCGGGCAGGTGCCCTGCCTCGTCGACCTCGGCTACGCGGGCTTCGAACTCGCCCTGTTCTCCGGGGGCGATCGAGTCTGGACGACGGCCGACTGTCACGGCGAGCGGCCCGAGCATCAGGAGTACCTGTTCGACCTCGGCTACAGCCAGACCACGACCATCCCCTGGCAGGGCCGGCGCAGCGCGCCCGACTGCGCGAAGGATCAGAACTTCGCCGATGCGGGAACCTACCGGGCGCGGGTGACGCTCCACCCGGTCTCCCGGGGCGAGGACGTCGGCCCGGCCACGCCGATCACCCAGACCCGGGTGTTCGGCCTCGAATGAGCCTCAGACGAACCGTTCGAGCAGGCTCGACTCGGCCTGGCGGCTGAGACCCTCGCGCACGGCCCGGGCGCGCTGGGCGCCGATGCCGTCGACCGTTTCGAGGTCGTCGATCGAGGCGGCGAGCATCTTCTGCAGGGTGCCGAAGTGGGCGACCACCGCCGTGACCACGGAGGTGGGTAGCCGCGGGATCCCCATGAGCATGCGGTAACCGCGGGGGGCGATCGCGGAGTCGAGCGCCTCGCCCTGGCGGCCGCCGAGCCCGAGCACGCGGGCGATCTGGGTCAGGTCGATGAGCTGGGCCGAGTCGAGCGCGGCCAGGTCGGCGAGCACTCCGGACTCCGACCGCGCCGAGCGGGAGTCGACGTAGTCGCGCACCACGAGCTCCAGGCCCGGGCCGATCCCGGTGATCATCTCGTCGAACTGCAGCGCGAGTAGCCGCCCGTTCGTGCCGAGTTCCACCACGTAGTCGCCGATCTCCACCGAGATCCGCCGCACCATCTCGAGCCGTTGGGCCACCGCGGCGACGTCCCGGACCGTGACGAGATCCTCGATCTCGAGGGCCGACAGCGCCCCGGAGACCTCGTCGAGGCGGATCTTGTACCGCTCGAGGGTGGCGAGCGCCTGATTCGCCCGCCCGAGGATCGTGTCGGAGTCCTCGAGCACGTACCGCTGATGCCCCACGTACAGGGCCACGATCCGCATCGAGGCGGAGACCGAGATGACCGGCAGCCCGGTCTGCTTCGCCGCGCGCTCCGCGGTGCGGTGCCGGGTGCCGGACTCGCTCGTCTCGATGGCGGAGTCGGGCAGCAGCTGCACGGCCGCGCGCAGGATCCGGTTCCGGCCGGGGTCGAGCACGATCGCGCCGTCCATCTTCGCGAGCTCCCGCAGCCGCGTGGAGGAGAACCCGACGTCGAGGTGGAAGCCACCGGTCGACATCGCCTCGACCACGTCGTTGAAGCCGAGCACGACGAGGGCGCCGGTGCGGCCGCGCAGGATCCGCTCGAGGCCGTCGCGCAGCTCGGTCCCGGGCGCGACCGAGGCGAGCGTCTCCCGCAGCAGGGGCGCCAGCGCAGACTCCGACACTGCCAGTCCTCTTCTCCTCGGCCACCAGACCCGCCCACATCATACGTTCCGGCGACGCTGTTACCGTGCCGCCATGAGCACGATCCTCGACCGCGAGCAGTGGCCGGCCCGCGAACGGGCGCATGAGGCGCGCATCGACGACCTCACCCGCGGCCATCGGGAGCGCGCGGGGCGAGGCGAGCCGCATCCGGTCGAGGACTTTCTCTTCCACTACTACCGCAACCCGCTCGGGCAACTGCGCCGGTGGCATCCCGGCGCGCGGTTCGTGCTGGCCGGCGCCGAGGAGCGGGCCGGCCGCCGGTTCTATCGTATGGACGACGACGCTCACCTGGGCGTCGACGTCGCCTCCTTCGCCGCCGAGCGGGCGGGGGTGATCGCCCGGGCCCGGCTCGTCCTCGCCCGCACCGCCTCCCGGCCGGCCCAGCTCGCCTGCTTCGGCCTGCACGAATGGGCGATGGTCTACCGGGCGGGGGAGCGGCCGGAGGCGGTTCGGCACCCGTGGCCGCTGCGGCTCGGGGTCGGGGGCACCGACGACGTGGTCGAGTCGCACACGATCCGGTGCACCCACTACGACGCCTACCGGTTCTTCACCGAGCCCGCCGCGCCGCGCAACACGGTCACGCCCACCCGGGAGCGGCAGCCGGAGCTCGAGCAGCCGGGCTGCCTGCACGCCGGCATGGATCTGTATCGGTGGGCGTTCAAGCTCTTGCCCGTGGTGCCGAGCGAGCTCGTGGCCGACTGCTTCGACCTCGCGCGCCGGATCCGCGTGCTCGACATGCGCGCCTCGCCCTACGACCTGCGCGACCTCGGCTACGAGCCCGTCGCGATCGAGACCCCTACCGGCAAGGCCGTATACGTCGCCGCCCAACGCGAGTTCGCGGCCGAGGGGGCGGGGCTGCGTGCCCGGCTGCTCGCCGAACTCGACCACGCGGGGCTCTGAGCCGGTTCCCGCGATCTGGTTGCGATCGTTCCTCTCCGCCTCCTCGACCCCGCTCTCGTCAGAGGGCCTTCGGATGCTCACGGGTCCAAGTCCGCTCGACACCGCGGCTGGCCGGCCCGACATCTCTCCGATGTGTTTCACAAGTGGCCCGGTGGACCGGTGCCTCGCTGGCCCGGCTGTGTGCCTGTGCGGTTGAGGCCGGGGGAATGTCGGTGGTCGCTGAGACCATGATTGGTATGGAACTTCAGCAGCTGGTGGGCGAGGTGGGCGATGATGCCGGCCTGGTCGCTCGGCTGCGTCAGGGCCGCGATACCGTGGATCGGGTCAAGGTGGAGCAGCTCGCGTTGGCGGCGACGTGGGTGCAGTGGCATCCGTTCGTCATCGCCGATGACTATGACGGCGATGAGGACCTGGCCGGTGCGCCGCGGCTCGTGGCCGAACGCGCTCGTGCCCGCAACGCGATCTGGGAGCAGGAGGGCCACGTGGTCACCCCGGCCACAACCGGATCCGGCACCGGCACCGGCACCGGGGCCGAGGCCGTGGCCGGCGCGGGTGCCACGGGCTCTGATTCGATGGATGCCCCGGCGACCGCCACCACGTCGCCCTCCTCCAGTGAGTCCGCCACCGGCGGTGACGCCACCGCCGCGTGTGCCGATCCCGCTCCCTCGGCCAGTGGCACGCTTGCAGGTGCTTCCTCCTCTCCCGCGGCCGGCGGGCCGGCCACCTCCAGCTCCGCGGCCTCCGGCTTCACCACCTCTGAATCCGCCACGACCGGATCCGGCTCCGGGGCCGGGGTCTCGGGGTTCGTGGCCTCGGGTGGTGGGCACGGGGCCGATCTGGGGGTCGATCCGGGCACGGGGGTGCGGGGGTTGTGGACGGTGGAGGAGTTCTCGATCTCGACGTTCGCGACCGCGGCCGGGATGGGTCTGGGCGCGGCCGAGCGGCTGCTGCTGGAGGCCGAACAGTTGCGGGTGCGGCTACCGCGCCTGTTCGCCCGGACCATGGCCGGGCGGACGCGGGTGTGGCGGGCCCGGACCCTCGCCCGGGCGACCCTGTTCCTCTCGGAAGAGGCATGTGACTACGTCGATGCCCAGCTCGACCTCGTGCCCTTGAACTTCGGGCAGGCCCAGCTCGATGGCCTGATCAAGCGGGCCCTGATCGAACACATGCCCGAGGAGTACGAGGACCTCGAGGAACGCTTCGCCGCGCCACCGGCACGAGACGTCGTGTTCAAGCACGTACGCAACGGGACCGGGGACACCAGCGTGCAGGCCGTCCTGCCCGTCGTGGAGGGCCGCATCCTCGAAGACGTCATCGACCACCTCGCCGCCACCCTCACCGCCCAGGGCTGGAAGCTGACCGCGGGCGAGCTGCGCTCCTACGCCATGGGCGACCTCGCCCGGCTCCGCTACGACGGCCAACACCCCCTCACCCCACCCGAGACCCCGACCAGCGAGCCGAACAGCGGGCCGAACAGTGGGCCGAACAGTGGGCCGAACGGTGCCCAGCTGCCCGACAGACCACCCGACGGGCCGAACGATCCGCCGGCCAGCGGGCCGAACGATGGGCCGGCAGGGCCGAGTTGGTGTGGGGATCCGAACTGCACCGGCAACCGCCACGACGACGACCCGGCCGGCACATCGGCCGCATCGAGTGCTCTGAGCGCCACCCTCGAGGCCGGGCCGGCCGGTCCGGAAGGCCCGGTGACCACGGGCGGCCCGGTGACCACGGGCGCCCCGGTGACCACGGGTGGGGCGGGTGTGCCGCGCGGCAAGATCTTGATGTACCTGCACGTCCAGGCCCGTGACCTGTTCCCCTTCGGCATCCCGAACACCGGCCCACCACCACCGCCGACACCCGGCGGCGCCGGAGCTGCGGGAGCCGATCACGGCGATGACGCCGCCGGCAGGCCCGCCACGCGCGCATCCGGGCCACCGACCGGGCCGCCCACTGGGCCGACTGGGCCGCCGACTGGGCCGTCGACTGGGTCGTCGTTGGGGATCGATCCTGGCCGGTTGCGGCGGACGCCGGTGCGTATCGAGGCCCGCGGCATCCCGGCCGGCACGTTCATCAGCGCCGCTGAACTCGCCCCGATCTTCTACCGCCCATCCGCGCTCACCCCGCACGGACGCCCCTGCACCGGGGACTGCCTCACCCGGCCCACCGGCCCGCCCACAGGCCCGCCCGACGGCCCGCCCGCGGGCCCGATCCTCGACCGGCGCAGGCACCGATCTGGCAGCAGCCGAGCTGGCGGCATTGAGGGGACAGCCCTGCCCGGAACCGACGGGACCGACAGCACAGGTGTGTCCACTGCTCCCGGAACCACCGAGGTCGCCGCCGGGGCCGGCGAGACCGTCCTGCCCGGAATGGGCGGGACCGACAGCACAGGTGTGTCCACCGCTCCCGGATCCGCCGAGGTCGCCGCCGGGATCGGCGAGACCGTCCGGCCCGGAACCGACGAGGTCGCCGCCGGGACCGGCGAGACCGTCCGGCCCGGAACCGTCGAGGTCGCCGCCGGGACCGGCGAGACCGTCCGGCTCGGGGCATCGGTCGACCGCCCCGGCTCCGGTGCTGCCGGTGCTACGGGGGCTGCCGGTGCTACGGGTGCTGTCGGTGCTACGGGTGCGGCCGGTAGCGGGTTGGCGTGTTTCGCACCGGAGATCATCGTGCGGCCGGTCCTGGACCTGGACGAGCCACTCGCCACGGACTGCTACACCCCGTCCGAGCGGCTGCGTGAACAACTCGTCCTGGCCGAGGATCGATGCGCCTTCCCCTGGTGTACCCGCACCGCCCGCGCCTGCGACCTGGACCATATCCAGGCCTGGCACACCACCCGAGCCCGCACCGGCCCGAACGCCGGCGCCGAGGTCGCCACCGGCGGGGCGACCTGCCCGTGCAACCTCGCCCCGCTGTGTCGCGCGCATCACCGGCTCAAGACCCACGCCCGCGCCGCCGCCGCGTCCCGCGGCCGGCACGCGGCCTGGACCTACGTCAAACTCGATACCGGCACCTACCTGTGGACCGGCCCCCACGGCCTACGGCTCCTACGCACCCCGTGGGGCACCTACGACACCCAGAACACCGGCATCCAGAACATCGAGATCCAGAACACCGGCACCCACGAAGCAGACGAGCCGGGTCAGACGAGCAAGACGAGCGACCACCGTGACTCGAACGACCCAAACGGCGTGGGCGGCCCGACCCGCTCGAACGGTCCTACCGGCGTGGGCGGCTCGAACGGCTCGACCGGTCCGACCGGCGTGGGCGGCGCGACCGGCGCGACAGGCGTGGGCGGCTCGAACGGACCGACCGATACAACCGGCACGACCGGCGTGAGCGAACGGTCGGCGAGCGGGTCGATGTCCCCGCAGCGGGAACGGGCGAACCGGGCCCACTGGTCCGAGGGCACACTCGAGAACCGGGACATCCTCGAGGCCTGCAACCACGACATCATCAAGAGAGCCGACCAGGCCCGCGCCGCCAGACGCCGGGCAGAAGACGCCGCCGCCGACGACTGCCGACCCGACGAACCACCCTTCTGACGCGAGACGGTCGGGTGCCCGTGCGGGCGAGCGCCTTCCTCACGTCTGTCGCTGTGGATCCTCGGCGTTCCACCGAGGATGTCGGCCGCGCCGGATAGCCTGCGGCCATGAGTTCCAAGTCCACCAAGTCGGCCACCGCATCGGCGACCAGGCCCCAGTTCCAGTGCAGCGAATGCGGGTGGACGACGAGCAAATGGGTCGGGCGGTGCGGTGAATGTCAGGCCTGGGGCACGGTGGCCGAGACGGACGGACCCTCGAGCGCCCGTACGGCGAGTGTGGTCCCGACCCTCGCGGCGGCCGCGCTGCCGATCGGCGAGGTCGACGCGAACCTCGCCCGCTTCCGCAGCACCGGCGTGAGCGAGGTCGACCGGGTACTCGGCGGCGGGATCGTGCCCGGCGCCGTCATGTTGCTCGCGGGCGAGCCCGGGGTGGGCAAGTCGACGCTGCTGCTCGACGTCGCCGCCCGCTGCGCGGGCACGGGCCGCAGGGTCCTCTATGTCACGGCCGAGGAGTCCGCCGCGCAGGTACGCCTGCGGGCCGACCGGATCGACGCCGTACACGAGCGGCTCCTCCTCGCGGCCGAGACGGACCTGGGCAAGGTGCTCGGGCAGATCGAGGCCACCCAGCCCGAGTTGCTCGTCGTCGACTCGGTGCAGACCCTCGCCTCCGCCCAGGTCGACGGCAGCGCGGGCGGCGTCGCCCAGGTCCGGGAGGTGGCCGCCTCCCTCATCGGCGTCGCGAAGCGCACGAATATGCCCGTCATCCTCGTGGGCCACGTGACCAAGGACGGCTCGATCGCGGGGCCGCGCGTGCTCGAACACCTGGTCGACGTCGTCTGCCAGTTCGAGGGCGACAAGCACGCCCAGCTGCGGATGCTCCGGGCGGTGAAGAACCGCTACGGCGCCACCGACGAGGTGGGCTGCTTCGTCATGAACGAATCGGGCATCCACGGCCTGGCCGACCCGTCGGGACTGTTCATCTCGGGGCGGCGCTCGGGCGTCACCGGCAGCTGTGTCACCGTTACCCTCGACGGCCGCCGTCCCCTACCCATCGAGATCCAGGCGCTGCTCTCCCACAGCAGCACCCCACAGCCGCGGCGCGCCACGCACGGGGTCGACGGTTCCCGGGTCGCCATGACCCTCGCGGTGCTCGCCACCCGATCGATGAAACCCGTCGCCGGTCTGGACGTCTACGTCTCCTGCGTCGGCGGCGCCCGTGCCCACGAACCCGGCGCCGACCTCGCGGTCGCGCTCGCCGTCGCCAGCTCGCAGGACAACGAACCGCTGCCCGAAGGGCTCGTCGCCCTCGGCGAGGTGAGCCTCACCGGTGAGCTCCGGCCGGTGCTCGGCACGGGCCGGCGGATCGCGGAGGCCCGCCGCCTCGGGTTCACCCGCGCACTCGTACCGGTCGGAAGCGACCTGGGCGGCGCCCAACTCGCCGGGATCCGTGTCAAGGAGATCGCCCACCTGGACGACGCGCTCAAGTACACCGGGCTCTCCGCCGGCTACCGCGGGCCGCGGCGGGTCTAGGAGCCCTGGCCGAGCCACTCGGACGGGCGCCCGATCAGGCCAGCCAGCGCTCGAACGGGGCGAAGGAATAGGGCCGGCCGAGGAAGTCGGCCACCAGGTCGGCCGCGTCCTTCGACCCGCCCGGGGCGAGCACCGTCTCCCGGTAGCGGCGGGCGGTGGCCGGATCGAACAGGTCCGCTCCGCCCGTACCGCCGTGCCCCGCGCCGCCCCGGCCGTTCTCGCCCGCGAAGGCACTGAACAGGTCCTTCGCGATCACGAGCGACCACATGTAGGTGTAGTAGCCGGAGGAGTAGTCGTCGAGGTGCCCGAACGAGGCCGCCTGGTGCGTTCCCGGCAGGTACTCGAACAGCGAGTACTCGCCCTGCAGGCGGGCGGTGTGGGCCGTGAGGTCGGCGACCTGCTCTGTGTGGAGCGAATAGGACAGGGCCGCGTAGAACATCTGCGTGCGGGCGTCGAAGCCCTGGCCGAAGTCGTCCGCAGCCCGCATCCGCGCGACCAGCTCGGCCGGGATCGTCTCGCCCGCGGCGTTCCGAGCGAACGTGGCCAGCACGCGCGCGTCCCACGCCCACTCCTCGAGCAGCTGACTCGGCGCCTCGACGAAGTCCCACTCCGTGGCGAGCCGCAGGTCGCGGCGGGCCTCGGCATCCTGGGCGAACATGAAGAACGGCACCGAGTCCGGATAGTCGGTCGTGACGCTCACGAGACCGTCGGCCTCCGCCGGGTGGTCGGCGATCCAGTCCGGCGGCAGCCCCGCCAACCGGTCGGGATGGACACGGATCGATCGGGTGTCCTCCCGGATGTTGCGGGCGAACTCCTGCCCGGCCGCCACGAGCTGCTCCGAGATCGCCGCGATCCGGGTCCGCTCCGGGCCGGCGAGCCCCACGCCGCCCCGGCGGAAGTCCCGGCGCACCCGCTCGAGAAGCCGGCGGGCAACCGGGTCCAGCCCGGAGCCTGTGCCCCCGCCGGCTCCGCTCTCGTCGTCGGTGCGACCGGCCCCGTCAGCCCTGCCGGCCCCGTCGGCACTGTCGGCTCTGTCAGCCCTGTCAGCCCCGTCTGCACTGTCGGCGAGGTGGTCGACGATCGCGTACAGTTCCGCGTCGAGCATGAGGGCCGTGGTGAACCGGTCGACCCGCTGCACCGCATCCTCACCCGCCGCGCGTACCTCGGCGAGCGGATGCAACTCGCTCAGGGTCGATGCGGGCGCCTCGGCGCCCGCGAGCAGGATCGACAGCTCGTTCCACTCCTCGAGCAGCTCCGCGGCCGTTTCGGGAGGCGAGGCCTTGAGGCGGGCGACGATCGCTGCGGCGCCGGTGAGGGCGTCGTCCGTACGCCGTTGCAGCCACGCGGCGGTCTCGGCGGGCGCGGGAAGATCCAAGGGGTGCGGGCTCACCCGGATCAGCCTATCCGTGCCTATAGTGGATCGCATGGCACGCTGGAGTCCCCTGGAATGGCCGGTCTTCCGGCAGGCGCGCTCCGGGGACGTACTCGGCCGCGGAGCCGCGGTCACCTCCGCCGCCACCCGCGGCACGCGGGCGCGCACGGCGACCGCCGACCGGGTCGTGCAGAGCGTGTGCCCCTACTGTGCGGTGGGGTGCGGGCAGCGGGTGTTCGTCAAGAACGAGAAGGTCATCCAGATCGAGGGCGACCCCGATTCGCCGATCTCGCGCGGGCGGCTGTGCCCCAAGGGCGCAGCGAGCGAGCAGCTCGTCAACTCGCCCGGACGGCAGACCGAGGTGCTCTACCGGGCGCCGGGCGCCGCGGAATGGACCCGGCTCGACCGGGACACCGCGCTCGACATGATCGCCGACCGGTTCCTCGCCTCCCGCAGGAACACGTGGCAGGAGCGCGACCCGCAGGGGCGGATCCTGCGCCGGACGATGGGGATCGCGGCCCTCGGCGGGGCGACGCTGGACAACGAGGAGAACTACCTCATCAAGAAGCTGTTCACCGCCGCGGGCGCGATCCAGATCGAGAACCAGGCGCGCATATGACACTCCGCCACGGTTCCCGGTCTGGGAACCTCGTTCGGTCGCGGCGGCGCCACGCAATATCTGCAGGACCTGGCTCATGCGGACTGCATCGTGATCCAGGGATCCAACATGGCCGAATGCCACCCCGTGGGCTTCCAGTGGGTGGCCGAGGCGCAGGCGCGGGGTGCGAGGGTCATCCACGTCGATCCCCGGTTCACTCGCACCTCGGCGCTCGCCGACAAGCACCTGCCGATCCGGGCGGGCAGCGACGTCGTGCTGCTCGGCGCGGTGATCAACCGGGTGCTCACCGACGAGTCGTATTTCCGTGAGTACGTGACCGCCTATACGAATGCCTCGACCATCCTGCGGGAGGACTTCCGCGACGCCGAGGACCTCGACGGACTCTTCTCCGGCTACGACGCCCGCACCGGCTCCTACGACAACGCCACGTGGGCCTACGCAACGGACCCGGAGACCGGCGCCGAGCTGCACGATCCGACGCTGACGGATCCGCGCTGCGTGTTCCAGGTGCTCAGGCGCCACTACTCCCGCTACACCCCGGAGGCGGTCGAGGCCTCGTGCGGCATCGGCCCGGCGGACTTCGACTACCTCGCGCGGGCCGTGATCGAGAACTCCGGGCGGGAACGCACGACCGCGTTCGTGTACGCGGTGGGCTGGACCCAGCACACGCTCGGGGCCCAGTTCATCCGCACCGCCGCGATCCTGCAGCTGCTGCTGGGGAACATGGGCCGGCCCGGCGGGGGCATCATGGCGCTGCGCGGGCACGCGAGCATCCAGGGATCCACCGACATCCCGACCCTGTTCGACATGCTCCCCGGCTACCTGCCGATGCCGCTCGCGGGCAGGCACGACACGTTCGCCGACTACACCGCCTCGTTCGCCGCGAAGGATCAGAAGGGGTTCTGGGCGAACGGCGACGCGTACGCCGTCAGCCTGCTCAAGGCGTGGTGGGGCGAGTCGGCCACGGCCGGCAACGACTGGGCCTACGACTACGTGCCCCGGCTCACCGGCCCGCACGGCACCTATCAGACCGTGGCCGCGATGCTCGCCGACGAGGTCGAGGGGTACTTCCTGCTCGGGCAGAACCCGGCCGTCGGCTCCTCGAACGGGCGGATGCAACGGATGGCGATGTCGCATCTGAAGTGGCTCGTCGTGCGCGACCTGAACATGATCGAGTCGGCGACGTTCTGGCGTGATTCCCCGGAGATCGAGACCGGCGAGCTGCGCACGGGCGACATCGACACCGAGGTGTTCTTCCTGCCCGCCGCGAGCCACGTGGAGAAGGCCGGATCGTTCACCCAGACCCAGCGGCTGCTGCAGTGGCGGCACAAGGCCGTGGCCCCGCCGGGGGAGTGCATGAGCGAGCTCGAGTTCTTCCACCAGCTCGGCAAGCGCCTGCGCGACCGGCTCGCCGGCTCGACCGACGAGCGCGACCGGCCCCTGCTCGAGCTCACCTGGGACTATCCCGCGGGCGCCGACGGCGAGATCGACTCGGGCGCCGTGCTCGCGGAGATCAACGGCTGGCACGTGGACCCCGCCGCCGAGCCCGGTTCGCAGCGTCGCTACCTGTCGACGTTCAACGAGATGCGTGCCGACGGCTCGACCGTGGGCGGCTGCTGGATCTACACGGGCGTGTACGCGGGCGGCGTCAATCAGGCGGCCCGCCGCAAGCCCGGCGCCCAGCAGCCCACGACCGCCCTCGAATGGGGTTGGGCGTGGCCCTCGAACCGGCGCATCCTGTACAACCGGGCCTCGGCCGACCCGCGGGGGCGGCCCTGGAGCGAACGCAAGAAGTACGTGTGGTGGGACGAGGCGGCGGGCCGCTGGACCGGCGTCGACGTGCCCGACTTCATCCCGGATCGTGCCCCTGGTGCCACGGGTGACCCCGATGACCCGGCCGCGGGCGGGCCGGGCGCGATCGCCGGCGACGACGCGTTCATCATGAAGCCCGACGGCAAGGGCTGGCTGTTCGCCCCGACCGGGGTGGTCGACGGGCCGCTGCCCACCCATTACGAGCCGCAGGAGTCCCCGGTCGCGAATGCGCTGTACACCCAGCAGCGCAACCCGGGCCGGGTCACGTTCCCCCACAAGGACAACCTGAGCGCGCCGAGCGCGGACGAGCCGGGCTCCGGCGTCTACCCGTTCGTGTTCACCACCTACCGGCTCACCGAGCACCACACCGCCGGCGGCATGAGCCGCACCCTGCCCTACCTCTCGGAGCTGCAGCCGGAGATGTTCTGCGAGGTCTCACCCGAGCTTGCGGCCCTGCGCGGGCTCACGAACGAGGGCTGGGCCACGATCGTCTCGGCGCGGGCGGCGATCGAGGCCCGCGTGCTCGTCACGCGGCGGCTGCGCCCGCTTCGGGTCGCCGGGCGCACCGTGCACCAGGTCGGGCTGCCCTATCACTGGGGCGTCGGCGGGGATGCGATCGTCTCCGGCGATGCGGCCAACGACCTGCTCGGCATCACCCTCGACCCGAACGTGCTCATCCAGGAGTCGAAGGCCGCGACCTGCGACATCGTTCCCGGCCGGCGCCCGCGCGGGGCGGCGCTGCTGCGGCTCGTGTCGGAGTACCAGAGCCGCGCCGGGGCCACGACCCACACGGGCAACGAGCCGCTCGGCGGACCGGGCGAACCACCCACCGAACCACGAGAAGGGGGAGCGTGATGGGTCAGCTCTTCGGACGCACCGATCCGGCACCTGACGCAGGCTGGACGGACGCCGGACCCCGCAAGGGATTCTTCACCGACACCTCCATCTGCATCGGCTGCAAGGCGTGCGAGGTCGCGTGCAAGGAATGGAACCAGCTGCCGGCGGCGGGGGCGGGTGAGAGCGGAGGGCTGCTCGGCTCCTCCTACGACAACACCGGCGCGCTCGGGGCGGACACGTGGCGCCACGTCGCGTTCATCGAACAGGACTCCGGCCGCATCGCCGCGGCCCGCGAGTCCGGCCGCAGGCTCGTCGACCTCGGCATGCCCACCCTCTCCCCCGCGGCCGGCGGGAGTATGGACGGCGCCCGCTCGCCGAGGGTGGACGCGCTCGCCGCCGCGGGCGCGTCCGACGGGATCGGCGTGCCCGGCGGCGCGGGGGCGCATGCGGGCGTCGACGTGCTCGGCGACACCGAGGGGTCCGCGCACCCCGATACCCCCGAGTTCCGCTGGCTCATGGCCTCGGACGTGTGCAAGCACTGCACCCACGCCGCGTGCCTCGACGTGTGCCCGACCGGGGCGCTGTTCCGCAGCGAGTTCGGCAGCGTCGTGGTGCAGGACGACGTGTGCAACGGCTGTGGCGCCTGCGTGGCCGCCTGCCCGTTCGGGGTGATCGAGCGGCGGGCCGACGGGGTGAGCGAGCCCGGGCGGCAGCGCCCGCAGGCCGAGGCCGTGGGCCACTCCCAGGGCGGCATCGCCCAGAAGTGCACGCTCTGCTACGACCGGCTCACAGAAGGCGAGCAGCCCGCCTGCGCCCAGACCTGCCCCACGGAGTCGATCCGCTTCGGCGAGCGGGACGAGCTGGTCGAGCGGGCACGGCGGCGGGTCGGGCAACTGCACTCCCAGGGCATGACCGAGGCCCGCCTCTACGGCGCGAACGAGAACGACGGCGTGGGCGGCACCGGCTCGGTGTTCCTCCTGCTCGACGAGCCCGAGGCCTACGGGCTTCCACCCGATCCGCGCGTGTGCACCGCCGACCTGCCCGGCATGTACGCCCGGGCCGGACTCGCCGCGGCCGGGATGCTCGCGGCCGCCGCGCTCGCGTTCGCCCGGCGCGGGGGCCGGGCATGACGGCCTCGGAGTTCGCGTCGTACCGGCCGCCGGACGAGCCGCGGCGTCGCCGCCGGCGCAGGGACGGCGCCCGGCCGGGTTCGGGGCGCGGACGCGGCCCGCGTAGGCCGGGCGGGGCGGACGGCTCGCGGGAGATGCCGGTCGTGCCCGATGCGGAGTTCACCTCGTATTACGGGCGCCCGATCGTCAAGCCCGCCCCCTGGGGCGGCGACATCGCCGCCTACCTGTTCCTCGGCGGGCTCGCGGCCGGATCGGGTCTGCTCGCGGCCGGCGCTCAGCTCACCGGGCGGCCTGCGCTGCGCCGGGTGGGCCGGTTCGCCGCGATCGGCTCCGCGGGCCTCGGCACGGTCGCCCTCATCCGCGACCTCGGCCGGCCCGAACGGTTCGCGAATATGCTCCGCACGATCAAGGTGACCTCGCCGATGAGCGTCGGCTCGTGGCTGCTCGCCGGCTTCGCCACCTCCGCGGGCGTGGCGGCCGCAGGCGAGGTGGACCGGATGAGCGCCGGCCGGCTCCCGCTCGGGCCGCTGCGCCCGCTGCTGCGCCAGGCCGACGGCGCCGCCGGGATCGTCGCCGGCGCACTCGCCCCCGGGCTGGCCGCCTACACCGGCGTGCTGCTCTCGGCCACCGCGACGCCGACCTGGAACGAGGCCAGGGACGAGCTGCCGTTCCTCTTCGCGGGTTCGGCGGCGCTCGCGGCGGGCGGGCTCGCGATGATCGCCACCCCGCGCGCCGAGGCCGGCCCGGCGCGGGGGCTCGCGCTCGCGGGCGTCGCCGCCGACCTGGCGGCGAGCGGGGTCATGGAACGACGCGTCGACCCGGCCATCGCCGAGACCCTGCGCGGGGGCAGCGCCGGTGAGATGCTGCGCGCGAGCCAGGCCCTCGCCGTGACCGGTGGGATCGGGACCCTGCTCGCGGGCCGCAGCCGGACCGCGGCCGTCTGCTCCGGCGCGGCGCTGCTCGCGGCGTCCGTGCTCACCCGGTTCGGGATCTTCGAGGCGGGGATGGCATCCGCGCGGGACCCCCGCTACACGGTCGAGCCGCAGAAGCGCCGGCTCGAGCGGCGACGGGCAGCCGGCATCACGGACGATTCGATCACGACCGCCGAATGAGCCACCGAGGCCGCGAGCCGGCCGCGAGGAGCGATCGTGGACTCGGCCCGTCTCAGCGGATCTCGATACCCGCCCCGGCCACCGTGTGGCCGATGACCGGGTGGCCCGGCAGTTCCCCCACGACGAGCAGTCCGCCCGAGGTCTGGGCGTCGGCGAGCAGGAGCAGGTCGTCCTCGCCCACCCGCGGCCCGACCCGCAGGTGGTCGCGCACCCAGTCGAGGTTGCGGCGCGTGCCGCCCGAGACGTAGCCCGCCGCGAGGGAGGACCGCACGTCCGGCAGCACCGGCACCGCGCCCGCCTCGATCACGGCGCCGACCCCGGAGGCCCGGCACAGCTTGTGCAGGTGCCCGAGCAGCCCGAAGCCGGTCACGTCGGTCGCGGCCCGCACGCCCGCGCCGATCGCGGCCTCGGAGGCCTCCCGGTTGAGCGCCGTCATCGAGGCGATCGCCTCCGGGAACGACTCGCCCGTGGCCTTGTGCCGGTTGTTCAGGATCCCCACCCCGATCGGCTTCGTCAGCGTGATCGGCAGGCCCGGGGTGGCCGCGTCGATCCGCAGCAGCCGCTCCGGGCGGGCGGTCCCGGTGACGGCCAGGCCGTACTTCGGCTCCGGGTCGTCGATCGAGTGCCCGCCGATGAGCGGGCAGCCCGCCCGCCGCGCGATCTCGAGGCCGCCGGCGAGCACCTCGCTCAGCAGTTCCATCGGCAGGCGCTCGCGCGGCCAGCCCACGAGGTTGATCGCCACGACCGGCCGCCCGCCCATCGCGTAGATGTCGGAGAGCGCGTTCGCCGCCGCGATCATCCCCCACGCGCGCGCGTCGTCCACGACCGGGGTGAAGAAGTCGGCCGTCGAGAGCACCGCGAGGTCCGGCGCGACGAGCACGGCGGCCGCGTCGTCGCCGTCATCGAGCCCGACGAGCACGCCGCGCTCGTCCTGACCGGCGAGCGCGCGCACGGCCTCCTCGAGCTCCCCGGGCGGGATCTTGCACGCGCAGCCGCCGCCGTGGGCGAAGTCCGTGAGCCGCAGGGCCGCGGTCGTGTCGCTATGGCCCGCTCCGAGGATTTCTGGCGAGATCTCCATGTGATCGAGCATAGGACCCGAGCGCATCGGCGGCCGAGGATCGCCCAGCGCGAGTAGGCTCTTCGTATGCGCACGAGGATCACGGTCACGGTCGATGAGGAGACCGCCGCGGCCGCCCGGGCCGCTGTCTCGGCCGGTCGGGCTCCGTCGGTGAGCGCCTGGGTTGCGCAGGCCATCAGGGATCTGAGCGAGCGTGAGCGGCTCGCGGACGTGCTCGCCGATCTGCGCGCCGAGTCGGGACCGGCCACGGACGAGGAGACGGCATGGGCGCGCAGCGTCCTCGGACGGTAGTCCTCGATGCGGGCGCACTCATCGCGATCGATCGTGGGGAGCGGCGGCTCCTTCGCCTGCTCGAACTCGCCGGCGCCGTCCACTTCCCCGCCGGAGCGCTCGCTCAGGCGTGGCGCAATCCCGCGCGGCAGGTACGACTGGCGCGGCTGGTCGGCGCGGCCGAGGTGACGATCCACCCGTTCGACGAGACCGTCGCGAAGGCCGCCGGAGCGCTGTGTGCCGCGACCGCGACCGCCGACGTGATCGACGCCTCCGTCGTCCTGCTCTCCCGTGCGGTCGAGGGGGTCCTCGTGACGAGCGACCCCGTCGACATGCGCCGGCTCGACCCCGCGATCGATCTCGCGCTCTGCTGAGTCCCGCGCGCGCCGGCGCGGGCAGTAGGGTGAGGCGGCAGGGAGGCGTCCGGGCACCTGGTGGTCCCCGCGGTCTTCAAAACCGACGAGGCCGAGCAACTCGGCCTGGCGGGTTCGATTCCCGTCCGCCTCCGCCATACGATCGATGCTGCCGGGATGCGAGGGAGGGGCCGTGCCGGATCCGCGCCGGGGCATCCCCCGCACCGATGCGCTCCTCGCCCTGCCCGCCGCGCGCGCCGCCGCCGATCGGCTCGGCCCGAACAGCGTACGGACGGCGGTGCGCGCCTCCCAGGAGGCCGCTCGCCGAGGCGAGCTCGCGCCCGAGGCGGTCGAGGCCGACGCCCTCGCCCGGATCGCCGACCTCGCGAGCCGGGCCGGGGGCGAGGAGTCGACCCTGCGCCCCGTGCTCAACGCGACCGGGGTCGTCGTGCACACGAACCTCGGCCGCGCGCCCCTGTCGGACTCGGCGCGCGCGGCCGTGGCCGCCGCGAGCGGGTACACCGACCTCGAACTCGACCTCCGCACGGGGCGGCGGTCACGCCGCGGCGAGGGAGCCCGGGCCGCGCTGCTCGCCGCGTGCCCGGCGGCGGGCGACGCGCTCGTGGTGAACAACGGGGCCGCGGCCCTGCTGCTGGCCGTCACCGCGCTGGCCGCCGGCCGCGATGTGATCATCAGCCGCGGCGAGCTCGTCGAGATCGGCGGCGGCTTCCGGCTCCCGGAACTGCTCACCGCCACCGGCGCCCGGCTGCGGGAGGTCGGCACGACCAATCGCACCCACGCCCGCGACTACTCCGGCGCGCTCGGCGCCGAGACGGGTTGCCTCCTCAAGGTGCACCCGAGCAACTTCACGCAGGCCGGCTTCGTCACCGACGTGCCGCTCACCGAGCTTCGCGGCATCGCGAGCGAGGGCGGCGTGCCGCTCGTGGCCGACCTCGGCAGCGGGCTGCTGCATCCCGAACCGGCGCTCCCCGGTGAGCCCGATGTGACCTCCGCGCTCACAGCCGGTGCCGACCTCGTGATCGTCAGCGGCGACAAGCTCCTCGGCGGGCCGCAGGCCGGCATCCTGCTCGGCCGGGTCGACCTGATCGACCGGCTCGCGCGCCACCCGCTCGCCCGCGCCCTGCGCGCCGACAAGCTCACACTCGCCGCGCTCGAGGCCACCGTGATTGCGCTCACCGCGGCGCCGGGCCCGGCCGCCGCCACGCCGGTGATGAGCGCCGTCCGCGCCGACCCGCAGCGGCTGCGGGCCCGCGCCGAGGCGCTTGCGGCCGCGCTGCCGGCCTCCCTCGCGGCGACGGTCGTGCCCCACGACGGGCGGGTCGGCGGCGGCGGGGCGCCCGGGGTCGCCTTGCAGGGGTGGGCCGTGCGCCTGCCCGAGCGCCTCGCCCGGACGCTGCGCGCGAACGATCCTGCGGTGCTCGCCCGCACCCACGACGGCGCGTACCTCCTCGACCTGCGCTGCATCCCCGAGGCGGACGACGACGTGCTCCAGCGGGTGGTGCGCGCCGCGCTCGCGGCGCCGGAGGTGTTGCCCGCCCCGGCGCCCGACCTGCCGACCGGGCCGTCGACCGAACTGCCCCACGTGCCCGCCGGCGGCGAGGCCCGATGACGAGCCACGTCGTGGCCACCGCCGGGCACGTCGACCACGGCAAGTCCGCGCTCGTGCGGGCCCTGACCGGCATGGAGCCGGACCGGTGGGAGGCCGAGCGGCGCCGCGGCCTGACGATCGACCTCGGCTTCGCGTGGACCACCCTCGTGCCCGGCTGCGACGTCTCGTTCGTCGACGTGCCCGGCCACGAGCGCTTCCTCGGCAACGCGCTCGCGGGGCTCGGGCCCGCCTCGGCGGTGTGCTTCGTGGTCGCCGCCGACGCCGGCTGGCAGCCGCAGTCGAGCGACCACCGGGACGTGATCGCCGCCCTGGGGATCGAGCGCGGGATCGTCGTGCTCAGCCGGGCCGACCGGGCCGATGCCGACCGGATCGCCGAGACCGAGCGCGCGGCGCGCCGCGAGCTCGCCGGCACCGGCCTGGCCGGTGCCCCGCTCGTGGTCACCTCCGCGGTGACCGGGCAGGGGCTCGACCGGCTCCGGACGGAGCTGCTCGGATTACTCGGGCTGCTCAGACCGCTCGAGGCGGCGAGGGACGGTGCCGGGGATGCCGCCGGAGGTCGACCCGGCCATGGGCACGGGGCCACACCCGGCGCCGCCGCCGGGCTGCGGCTCTGGCTCGACCGGGCCTTCACGATCACCGGGGCCGGGACCGTGGTGACCGGCACGCTCCAGGCCGGCGCGATCGGCGTCGGTGACCGGCTCCGCTGGCACGGCCACGCCGGTGGCCACGGGAATGGCCACGCGGAGCCGGTCGCGGTCACGGTGCGCGGCCTGCAGAGCCGCGGCGAGGAGCGGGAGCGAGTGACCGGCGTCGACCGGGTCGCGGTCAACCTCCGCGGGAACACCGCCGCCGGTGCCGCCCGCGGCGACGTGCTGCTCGGGCCCGGCGCGTGGGCACCGACCGACCGGCTCGACGTCCGCCGCACCTGGGGCCCGGGCCTGGCCGGCGCCGGGCCCGGCGTGCGCGTGCACGTCGGAACCGCGGTCGTGGCGGCCCGGCTGCGCCCCCTCGACGACGACTACGCCCGGCTCACCCTCGAGCGTGCCCTGCCGCTCCTGCCCGGGGACCGGCTGCTGCTGCGGTCCGCGCACAGTCGCGCCGTGCTCGCCGGGGTCACGGCGCTCGACCTCCACCCGCCCCTCCTGACCCGCCGCGGGGACGCCCGCCGGCGCGCGGCCTCCCTCGCCGCCGCCGATCCGCTCGCCGAGCGGCTCGCCGCCGCCGGTGCGATCGCGGTGGCCGAGCTCGTGGCCGAGGGGCTCGTCTGTGGTGAGCTGGGCGGTGGCCCCGACGGTGGCCCCGAGAGTGGCCCCGGAGGCAGCGGCTCCGAGAACAGCGGCCCTAGGAGTGGCTCCGGCGCGGCGCGGCCCCCGGAGGGGGTGCTCGAGATCGCCGGCCACTGGGTGAGCCGCGCCGCCTGGGACGGCCGGCTCGAGCGGCTCGGCGCGCTCATTGCCGCGGCCCGGGAGCGCGATCCGCTCGGCCCCGGGCCCTCCCGCGGCGAGGTGTTCTCCGCGCTCGACCTCCCCGCCTCCGCCGAACGCGGGCTGCTCGACGAACTCATCGCCCGCGCCGGGTTCGTCCAGCAGGCGGGGCGGATCCTCGATCCCGAGCATGCCGGCGACCTCGGCGCGGCCGAGGCTGCGGTCGCCGAGATCGAGGCCCGGCTGCGCTTCGAGCCGTTCAACCCACCGGAGGCCGGCGACCTGGCCGCGGCCGGACTCGGGCCACGGGAACTCGCGGCGGCCGAGCGGGCGGGGCGGCTGCTACGGCTGGCGAGCGGCGTCGTCCTCACGCCGGACGGGCCGGCCCGGGCGATGGCGGTGCTCGCGCGGCTGCCGGGCCCGTTCACGGTGAGCGAGGCCCGGCAGGAGCTCGGCACGACCCGGCGGGTGGCGGTGCCGCTGCTCGAATACCTCGACACGCGCGGCTGGACCCGGCGGATCGACGCGGCCACGCGGATCGTCAACCGGTCGTAGCGGGCCGCCCGCCGGGTGGCGCTACCGGATCCGGTCGGGGTGGGTATAGACGTTCATGCTCTCCCCGCGCATGAAGCCCACGAGCGTCAGGCCCGCCTCCTCGGCCAGGTCGACCGCGAGCGAGGAGGCCGCCGAGACGGCCGTGAGCATCGGGACGCCGGCCATCGTCGCCTTCTGCACGAGTTCGAAGCTCGCCCGGCCCGAGACCTGCAACACCGTGCCCGCGAGCGGCAGCCGTCCCGCCAGCAGTGCCCAGCCGATCACCTTGTCCACGGCGTTGTGCCGGCCGACGTCCTCGCGCACCACGAGCAGCTCGCCGGTCGCGGCGTCGAAGAGGCCGGCCGCGTGCAGCCCGCCGGTCTTGGCGAACACCTCCTGCTGCGCGCGCAGCCGCTCCGGCAGCGCCCGCACCTCCGCGGCGCTCATGGCCGCCGGGTCGCCGGCGACCGAGAACTTCGAGATCGTGGCGATCGCCTCGATGCTCGCCTTGCCGCAGACCCCGCACGAGCTCGTGGTGTAGAAGGAGCGCTCCGAGCTCGCCGGGGGCGGTGGCACGTGCGGGGCGAGCGCGATGTCGAGCACGTTGTAGGTGTTCTCCCCGCCGCCGGAGCCGGGGCCGCCGCAGTGGATCGCGGTGAGCAGGTCGTGGGCGCGCCAGATGATCCCCTCGGAGGTGAGGAAACCGGCGGCGAGCTCGACGTCGTGGCCCGGCGTGCGCATCGTCACCGCCAGCGGCCGGCCGGCGAGCCGGATCTCGAGCGGCTCCTCGACCACGAGGGAGTCCTGCCGGCTGCGCGTATCGGAACCGGTGATCCGGCGGATACGTCGACGCGTCGTGATCCGACCCATGCCCGCCAGGCTACCCCGCCGGCCCGCGCGACGAAGGTCTACCGGAACAGGTTACGAACGGGTAACGTGACGAGCGTCACGCACGATGGTTCCCAGGGCGTCGAATCGTTCCGATGCCGCCGAGAGAGGAGCTGAGCGGCTATGCGCAGGCTTCCACGGGTTCCTCGCCGGTCGGGCCGATGCCCACGCGCCGCCGAGGGGCAGACGGCCGGGGACCACGCGCCGTCGGACGTGAGGGGGTGAGCGCAGGGGCATGGCACCGGCCGCGGCCCGTCGCCGCATCGCATGACATCACCACACCCGACAGCCGAAAGGACAGACATGTCGGACAATCGAGTCGTCAAGTTCAAGGGACCCCGCGAGACCGCGGTCGAGGGGATCGACTACCCCAAGCTGGAGATACCGCACGAGGTCGCGGACTGGCTCGGCATCCCCGTGGCCGCGCCGCACGCCGTGATCCTCAAGGTCGTCACGACCAACATCTGTGGCAGCGACCAGCACATGGTCCGGGCCCGCACCACCGCCCCGGTCGGGCAGAGCCTCGGCCACGAGATCACCGGTGAGGTGGTCGAGACCGGTGCCGACGTGCTGTTCGTCAAGAAGGGCGACATCTGCTCGGTCCCGTTCAACATCGCCTGCGGGCGCTGCGAGATGTGCAACGCCGGCAAGACCGGCGTGTGTCTCAACGTCAACCCGGCCCGCCCGGGTGCCGCGTACGGCTACGTGGACATGGGCGGCTGGATCGGGGGCCAGGCGGAATACGTCATGGTTCCGTTCGCCGACTTCAACCTGCTCAAGTTCCCCGACCGGGATCAGGCCCTCGAGAAGATCATGGACCTGACGATGCTCTCGGACATCTTCCCCACCGGGTACCACGGCGCGTACACCGCCGGGGTGACGACCGGTTCGACGGTCTACGTCGCCGGCGCCGGGCCGGTCGGCCTCGCCGCCGCGCACGCCTCGCAGCTGCTCGGCGCCTCGGCCGTCATCGTCGGCGACATGAACGCCGAGCGCCTCCGCCAGGCGGAGAGCTTCGGCTGCGAGACCGTCGACCTGAGCACCGGCAACGAGCTGGCCGACATGATCGCCGAGATCGTCGGTGAACCGGAGGTGGACGCGGCCGTCGACGCGGTCGGCTTCGAGGCGCGCGGCCACGGGGAGGGCGCGGGTGAGGCGCCGGCCACCGTGCTCAACGACATCATGTCGATCACGCGCGTCGGCGCCGGTCTGGGCATTCCCGGGCTGTACGTCACCGGCGACCCCGGAGCCGTCGACGAGAATGCCAAGGTCGGCCAGATTGGAGTCCGGCTCGGCCTCGGCTGGGCGAAGTCCCACCACTTCACCACCGGCCAGTGCCCGGTGAAGAAGTACAACCGGGGACTGATGAAGCTCATCCTCGCCGACAAGGCACACATCGCCGATGCGGTGAACGCCACGACGATCACCCTGGACGAGGCACCGGAGTCGTACGCGAAGTTCGACAAGGGCGCCGCGCACAAGTACGTGATCGACCCACACGGCATGGTCGCCTGACCACGCGCTGACCGGAAGCGAGGCCGCGCCCGTCCCCCGCCCGCCCCGTTCCACTCCCTGTCCGCTCCTTGTCGGTTCGGGGAGAGGGGCGGGCTCGGGGCCCGCCTCCACTACGCTGGTGCCACGAACTGGGTACCGCGAGACGGTGAGGCGACATGGAGACAGCGGCCCGCGGGCCCGGCGGCCCGCGCAGTCACCGCACGCGCACCTACGTGATCGCCGGGGTGCTCGGCGCGTTCGTCCTCGCGGTCGCGGTCCTGGTCGCCTGGAACCTCACACGCGGCGGGGAGCCGGCGGCGGCCGTCACGAGCACGACCACCGGACCGGTTCCCACCGCCACGGGAACGCCGGCGGCCCACGACCAGACGGCCTTCACCGCCGCCCAGCCCGCCACCGTGCTCGACTACCTGCTCACCGGCGTCGAGCCGATCGACGTGCCGGGCGACCCGGTCGAGTCCTGGCACCTGACCTACACCTCACCCGAGCGCACGGTCGACCTCGTGGCGGGCCAGTGGCCCGAGCGGGACGCTGCGACCGCCGCCCTCGACGCGGTGCTCGAGCAGGAGCGCGACGGTGCCCAGGAGGCGCGCGACCTCGGCACAGTCGGCGCGGCCGGGGAGACCGTCGGCCACGCCTGGCTGATCACTCAGTCCGACGGCCAGGGCCTGCTGCTCTGGCAGAACACGACCGCCGTGTTCACCCTGACCGGCCCCATCGACGCGCTCGAGGACTTCCAGCTCGCCTACCCGCTCTGATCCCACTCTCATCCCCATCTGATCCACACAGATCGTCCAGGCCCAAGGAGTTCACGCATGGTTCATCACGTTCCCACCGTCACGCTCATCGGCACGGGGGTCATGGGCGAGGCGATCCTCGGGTCTCTCACCGACGCCGTCGGGGCGGATCGGGTGCGCATCCGCGACGACCGGCCCGAGCACGGCGTCCGCGTCGCCGAGCGTTATGGCGTCACCTGGTGCGAATCGAACGGCGAGGCCGTCGAGGGTGCCGATGTCGTGGTCATCGCCGTCAAGCCGAAGGACGTCGACGCCCTCCTCGCGCAGATCGGCCCGGCGCTCGCGGCGGGGACCGTGCTCGTCTCGGTGGCCGCGGGGATCACCACCGCCCGGCTCGCCCGCGGGGTGGGCGCGCCGGTGCCGGTCGTGCGGGTCATGCCGAACACCCCGGCGACGATCGGCCGCGGGATGTCGGTCATGAGCCCCGGGGAGCACACCAGTGACGAGCACCTCGACCTCGTGGCCGAACTCCTCGCGGGCACCGGGCGGGTGGCCCGGGTCGACGAGGGGCGTCAGGACGCCGTCACGGCCATCTCCGGCAGCGGGCCCGCCTACGTGTTCTACCTGATCGAGTCGATGGCCCGGGCCGGGGTGGCCGGCGGCCTCGACCCGGAGTTCGCGCTCCTGCTCGCCCGGGAGACCGTGGCCGGGGCGGCGATGATGGCCGCAGCGAGCGAGGACGATCCCGCGACCCTGCGCCGCAACGTCACCTCCCCGGGCGGCACGACCCAGGCCGCGATCGCCGAACTCGACGCACGCGACGTGCGCGGAGCCATCGGAGCCGCCGCCGAGAAGGCGTGGCTGCGGGCCGCCGAACTCGGCCGGGAGTAGACTCGTGAGTCGCGGGTCGATGGTACTATCCGGGAACCCGCGTGACGTTCGACTGGAGGACGATCCGGATGATGTGTCGATACGAAGAGGAAGACGTCGACTAAGACGCTCTCAACGAGGGATGCCGGTAGGTACGAGCCTACCGGCATCCCTCGTTCAACTTCTTGAGTCGAGCGTGATCCACGACTGCCTCCGGGATCTCCGAGACGAGGATCTCGAGTTCTACGAACGCTCGTGATTGGCCGGAGTGTGCCTGAGCGGACTCGCGCCGGCGTTCCACGTAGGGACTGAAGCGAGTGAAGCTGCGCTTGATGATGGTTCCTCCGACTGCGGTGAGGAGCCTTCGGTCATAAGCGCCCGTGTTCACGCCGATCGCGATCCGTTCGAGACCGTTGAGGACGCTGATCATGGCGTACAGGACGTCCCGCGCCTGCTGCTCGTCCAACTCCCGTCCGTGGCGATCGTGGAGTCGCAATGGGCGATGCACAAGGGCGTCGGCCTGTGTGTGCGTGATCGTATCGGTGCCGAGCCGCTCCGATAGCAGTACCCGGGAGTCGCGGGTCGTGTCGGACCAGCGTGACCAGGCATCAAGTGTTGCCCGCAACAGTTCGCTTCGAGCCCCGGTGTCGTCGCGCCGCGAGACGTTCCGCACGAGAACGAGCGAGGAGATCGCCGTGGTGAGGGAGGCCGCACCGATGAGGATCATCGCCAGGGCGTACGCCCGCTCACTCGCGCTGAAAATAGAACTGATGCCGCCAGGGCCCAGCAAGAGGTACGCACTCAGCAACGCCAGTATCACTGTGAGCGCCCACGGGACGACGAGTAGCATGCGTCTGCCGGATTGCGCGGTATTCATGGAGGACACTCCTACCACGTGGGAGTGGTGTCGTCTCGGGATTCGTTGACCGGTGGTCTATTTCGTCACGGCCGGCGGGCGAAGTTCTCCAGCAGGGTCGTGTCCCCGGAGATGATGAGGGTGTCGGCGGCGTCGATCCGGGTGTCCTGATCGGCGTACTCGAACGGGCGCCCCGGTGGCTTGACCCCGATGACCGTCACCCCGTACTTCTTGCCGATCTGCGACTGACCGACGGTGAACCCGTGGGTCTCCTTCGGCGGGCGCATCTTGACGATGGTGAAGCCGTCCTCCATCTCGATGAAGTCGAGCATCCGCCCCGAGACCAGGTGGGCCACGCGGGTGCCCGCGTCGTGTTCGGGGTAGACCACGTGGTGGGCACCGATGCGCTTGAGGATGCGCCCGTGCTCCGAGGAGATCGCCTTCGCCCAGATGAGCGAGGTGCCGAGGTCCACGAGGTTGCCCGTGATGAGCACGCTCGCCTCGAGGGAGGTGCCCACCCCGACGACAGCGATCGGGAAGTCCCGCGCGCCGAGCTGTTCGAGGGCCTCCGGATTGGTGGCGTCGGCCTCGACGAGCGGGATCCGCCCGGCCCAGTGGTGGATCAGCTCCTCGTCGCGCTCGACCGCGAGCACGTCCTTGCCGAGCTCGTCCAACGTCACGGCCAGCGCTGCGCCGAACCGGCCCAGGCCGATGACCAGCACCCCGGCGTCGGGACCCTGGTCCGGATTCTGCTGCTCAGCCAATGATCGGCCTTTCCTCGGGGAAGCGGATCACCCTGCGCCGGTTGCGCAGGGCCAGGGCCGCCGCCAACGTCATGGTGCCAGTCCGGCCCGCGAACATGAGCACGACGAGCACGTATTTCGCGGAGTCCGGGAGGAGAGCCGTGGCCCCGGTGCTCAATCCGCAGGTCGCGAAGGCGGAGATCACCTCGAAGAGGATCACGTCGAGGTGGAGGTCCGTGATGACCAGGAGCGCGAGCGCCGCCAGGCCCACGAACGTCGCCCCGATGAACGAGACCGCGATGGCGAGCCGGACCACGGAGGAGGACAGGCGCCGTCCGAACGCCTCGATGTCCCGGTCGCCGCGGGCCTCGGCGACGATCGCGAGGGTCATGACGGCGAACGTGCCCACCTTGATCCCGCCTGCGGTCGAGGCCGAGCCGCCGCCGATGAACATGAGTGCGTCCTGCAGGAACCACGTGGCCTCGCGCATCTCGGGCACCCCGACGGTGTCGATGCCGGAGGAGCGCGGGGTCATGCCGGCGGTCATCGAACCGATGATCCGGTCCCCGATCGGCAGGGAGCCGAGGGTGGCCGGATTGGTCCATTCGAACCAGCCGATGAGCACCGTGCCGAGCAGCCAGAGGGCGACGCTCGTGGTGATCGTCAGCTTCGCGTGCAGGCTCCAGCGGCGGGGCTCGCGCCAGTGCGTGGCCACGGACAGGATGACCGGGAACCCGATCCCGCCCACGAAGGTGCCGACGATGATCGGCAGCGACATCCACCAGTCGCCCACGTGACCGCCGATGCCGCCGGGCAGGATCACGAAGCCGGCGTTGTTGAACGTGGACACGGCCATGAACCAGCCCTGCCACAGCGCCTGCGGGATGGTCAGCCCGAGCGCGACGAACCGGGGGATGAACACGACCGCGAGCGCGCCGGTGAGCGTGAGGCTGGCCACGATCACCGCCCGCACGAGGTTCCCGACCTCGCCGAGGGCCGCGGTGCGGGTCTCGGAGGCGGCGAGCAGCCGCTGGGTCAGACCGATCCGGCGCGAGACCGCCAGGCCGAGGATCGAGGCGAGGGTCATCACCCCGAGCCCGCCGACCATGATCCCGCCCATGATCACCACGTGCCCGAAGGAGGACCAGTAGGCGGCCGTGTCCACGGTGACGAGCCCGGTCACGCAGACGGCCGAGGTGGCGGTGAACAGGGCGTCGACGAACGGGGGCACCGTGCCGTCGGCGGTGGAGATCGGCAGCAGCAGCAGGCCGGTCACGGCGACGATCACGCCCGAGAACACGATGAGGGTGAGCCGGGCGGGGGAGCGGCGGGCGATCGAGTCGATGGCGTCCCGGGGGCGGGACAGGAACGCCGGCAGTTCCCTCACGGGTCTCCTCCCAGGTGCGCGCGCATCGTCACGGTTGCCTACTGTGCCACGATCTGCCCGCACGGTGGCGATAACAAGCCGCATGCCGCCGGGGGAGGTTAGGTTGTAGCCATGTCCGAGCAGACAGTCCTGGTGTGGTCCGAGGAGTTGCTGACCTATCACTTCGGCGCGTCCCACCCGATGGCCCCGACCCGATTGGGCCTCACCCGTGAACTGGTGCGCGCGTTCGGGCTGTGCGAGGGGGTACGGGTCGTTGATCCCCCCGTGGCCACCGACGCCGAGCTCGAACTCGTGCACCGGCCCGAGTACATCGCGGCCGTCCGGGCCGGGGCGGCCTCGGCCCGGTACGGCCTGGGCACCGCGGACGATCCGGTCTTCGCCGGGATGCACGAGGCGGCCGCGCGGATCGCGGGGGGAACGCTCCAGGCCGCCCGGGAGGTCTGGTCCGGGCGCGCACGGCACGCCGTGAACTTCGCCGGCGGAATGCACCACGCGATGCCCGGCCGCGCATCGGGGTTCTGCATCTACAACGACGCGGCGGTCGCGATCCGGTGGCTGCTCGACCAGGGCGCCCGTCGGGTCGCCTACGTCGACATCGACGCCCATCACGGCGACGGCGTGGAGCGGGCCTTCTGGGACGATCCACGGGTGCTGACCATCTCGGTCCACCAGAGCGGGATGTCGCTCTTCCCGGGCACGGGGTTCGCCCAGGACTGCGGCGGGCCGCACGCCCGGGGCATGGCCGTGAACGTCGCCCTCCCCCCGGACACGGGTGATGAGCCGTGGCTGCGGGCCGTCGAGGCGGTCGCGGCCCCGCTGCTGGCGGAGTTCCGCCCGGAGGTCCTCGTCTCCCAGCACGGCTGCGACTCCCATCCCCGCGACCCGCTGACGGAGCTGCGGGTCTCGGTCGACGCCCAGCGGATCGCCGCCGAGCAGCTCGGCCGGTGGGCCGCGGACCACGCCGACGACCGCTGGGTCGCCCTCGGGGGCGGGGGCTACGACATCGCCTCGACCGTGCCGCGGGTGTGGGCGAACCTCGTGGCGATCGCCTCCGGGCAGCCCGTCGACCCGGAGCGGCTGCTGCCCGCGCGCTGGCGGGCGCACGTGCACTCGCTCGGGGCGGAGGTCCCCCAGACCATGACCGATGGCAGGCGCCCGCGATTGCGGCCGTTCGACGACGGCTACGACCCGGCGGACCCGGTCGATCAGGCGATCCTGGCCACGCGCCGCGTCGTCTTCCCCGAGCACGGGCTCGGCGCGCTTCTCTGAGCGGATGAACAAACCTTTGCCCGTGCACTACATTTGGCCCTAGAGTTCACCCGTGGTGGCACCGGTGCGGCGATCCGAGCCCGAGCGGCGATCGGCTCGCCCGGGATCCGCGCAGGCGGCCGCCGAGATCATGCGAGAGCACAACAGCGATGGGAAGGAGATGAGCGAATGGCACAGCCGGACCCCCCTCGTTTCCTGACCGTTGCCGAGGTCGCCGACATGGCCAGGGTCTCGAAGATGACCGTCTACCGAATGGTGCATGCGGGCGATCTGCCCGCGATCCGGGTGGGACGCTCGTTCCGGGTGCCGCAGGCGGCCGTGGAGGAGATGCTCAGTGGACATTCCGACTTCACCACCGGCACCGGGTACTGAGCGCACCGAGACCCGTGTCCGTGGCTGTGGTCGCGGGTAGTAAACTCCAACACCAGCGTGTGGGCGCACATGTCCGCGCCTGACCAGTTCCAGATCCTAGTGAGGTCCTGTGGGTTCAGTAGTCAAGAAGCGTCGGAAGCGGATGGCGAAGAAGAAGCACCGCAAGCTGCTTCGCAAGACGCGCCACCAGCGTCGTAACAAGAAGTGATCGGGAGCCGGACTTCGGTCCGGCTTTCGTGTTCCGTGACGGGGCGCGCCGAGCGCGAGGCGATCGGCAGCCGCGCCGGAGAGGAGGGGTCGCGATGACCGAGGTCCGGTTCTACACGCGCGCCCACTGCCACCTGTGCGAGGAGGCCCGCCGGCTGCTGTCCGCCGAGTGCGCCCGGGCCGGACTCGAGTTCGCCGAGATCGACGTCGATTCGGATCCCGAGCTGCGGGCCCGGTACGGCGAGTACGTCCCGGTCGTCGTGGTCGACGACACCCAGGTCGGCTATTGGCGCATCGAGCCCGCGCGGCTGCGCGCTGCGCTCGGATCCGCCCCCGGACATGACACGGCCCCCAGGTGGTGGCGCCGGCGCCGCACGCCCGGGGGCTGAGGTCGCGCGCCCCGGTGTGGAGCGCGCGACCGCCGGGTCAGGCCGCCGGGACCGCCGCGATGTCGAGGTCGATGCGGATCTTGTCCCCCACGAGCACGCCGCCACCCTCGAGCGCGACGTTCCAGGTGAGGCCGTACTCCTTGCGGGAGACGGCGGTGGAGGCCGAGAAGCCGAGCCGCTGCACGCCGTCCGGACCGACCGCCTGGCCGTTGTACTCCACGTCCATGTCCACCGGCTTGGTCACGCCGTTGATGGTCAGATCGCCCGTGAGCACGAACTCCTCGCCGGCGCCCTCGAGCCCGGTCGTGGTGAAGGTCCAGGTCGGGTTCTGCTCGGAGTGCCAGAAGTCGGGGGACGTGAGGTGTGCGTCACGGTCGGCGTTGCCGGTCTTCACGCTGCCCGAGGCGATCTCGACGCTGGCGGTCGAGGCCGGGAAGTGGTCGGCGATCGTGATCTGGCCGGTGAAGTCGTCGAAGGAGCCCCGGACGCGGGCCACGGCGGCGTGGCGGGCGGCGAAGCCGATGCGGGAGTGGGCGGTGTCGATCGTGAAGGTGCCGGCGGGGATCGTGGTCATGTCTGCTCCTGTGCCTCGATGAAAAAGTGGTTGAAAGTTGTACTAGTGACTATGATCGGTCTTGCCGAACCTGTCAAGAGCAAGGGACCCTACTGTGATGACCACGACACCGACCCGCTGGCTGAGCCCCGCCGAGCAGCGATCCTGGCGCGCCTATCTCACCGGTTCGGCCGGGCTCGCCGAGGCCCTCAACCGCGACCTGGAGCTTGCGAGCGGGCTCTCCCTGAACGAGTACGAGGTCCTCGTGCGGCTGTCCGAGCTGCCCGAGCGTCGCAGCCGGATGGCCGCCCTCGCCGCGTCCCTCGTGCATTCCCGCTCGCGCCTGACCCACACCGTGGCGCGCTTGGAGCGGCGCGGCTACGTGAGCCGCCGCCAGTGTGCGGGGGACGGCCGCGGGGTCGAGGCCGTGCTCATGGACGACGGTCACGCGGCTCTCGTCGCCGCCGCACCCGGGCATGTGGAGTCGGTCCGTCGCCACCTCGTGGACGTGCTCACCCCGGAGCAGCTGGCGGCCGTGGGGGAGGCGTTCGCCGCGATCGCCCATGCGCTCGGTCGCGAGAGCGCCGGTCCCGGCGTGGCCGAGTAGGGGGGGCGGTCCTCCCAGGATTGTTTGCGAGACTGACGTCATGACACGCACGCTGGTGCACCTCATGCGACACGGCGAGGTGCACAACCCCGACTCGATCCTCTACGGCCGGTTGCCGGACTACCACCTGAGCGACCTCGGGCGCCGGATGGCCGAGACGGTCGCGCGTGATCTCGCGGACACCGGGGCCGACCTCGTGCACCTGCGGGCCTCGCCGCTCGAACGCGCCCAGGAGTCCGCCGCGCCCGTCGCCGCGGCGTTCGATCTCGAGGTCGTGACCGACCCCCGCGTGATCGAGGCGGGCAGCGACCTGCAGGGGCAGGCGATCAGCCGGCACCCCGCGCTGCTGCTGCGCCCGGCGAACCTCGTCAAGCTCTACAACCCGATCCGGCCCTCGTGGGGGGAACCCTTCCAGGACCAGACCGATCGGATGATCACCGCGATCAAGACCGCCCGGGCCGCGGCCGAGGGGCACGAGGCGCTCATCGTCTCCCACCAGAGTCCCATCTGGAGCACCCGGCTCTTCCTCGAGGGGCGCTCGTATCTGCACGATCCGCGCCGGCGGCAGTGCACGCTCGCCTCCCTCACCACCCTGATCTTCGACGGCGCCACGCTCGTGGGCATCGGCTACCGCGAACCCGCGGCCCCGCTGCTCACCCAGGCCACGACCATCACATGATCCGCACTCCCCGACGCCCCCTGTCCACGCGACAGGCACCGGTCACGACACCGCCCGCGCCCGCCCGGAACCACGCCGCGGCCGCACCGGTGCCCGTGCTCGTTCTGCTCCTGGCGGTCGCGCTGCTCGTGCTGGCCGGATGCTCGAGCGGCCCGTCCGCGGCGGAAGCCGCCGACGCCGGCTACGTCAACGGCGACGGCACCGTGCGGACCTGGCCGCCCGAGAAGCGCGGCGAGATCGTCGAGCTCGCCGGCGAGACCATGGCCGGCGACCCGGTGGACATCGCCGACTGGCGCGGGCGACCCGTCGTGCTCAACTTCTGGTACGCGGAGTGCCCGCCGTGCCGCAAGGAGGCGCCCGACCTGGCCGCGCTGGCCACCGAGTACGAGGACAGCGTCGAATTCCTCGGCGTCAACCACACGAACGAGCCCGCGACCGCGCAGGCCTTCGAACGCCGATTCGAGCTGCCCTACCCGAGCCTGTACGACAAGCAGGCCGCGGGCGTGGCCGCCGTTCAGGGAGTGGTGCCGCTGGCGGCCATGCCCTCGACCGTCGTCCTCGATCCACAGGGGCGCGTCGCGGCCCGGATCATCGGCCTGGCCGACAAGAGCACGCTCGCCTCCCTCATCGACGACGCCCTCGCCGAGGTGGACGGGGCGCAGTGATCGGCTCCACCTTCGCCACCACGGTCCTGTCGGGCCCGATGCTGCTCGCGATCCCGGTGGCGCTCCTGGCCGGGCTCGTCTCCTTCGCCTCCCCGTGCGTGCTCCCGCTCGTGCCCGGCTACGTCGGCTACGTCGGCGGGATGGCCGGCGCCGAGGGGGGAGCCGGGGCGGGCGGCCGGCGGCGCGGCCGGATGCTCCTCGGCGTGGCGCTGTTCATCGCCGGGTTCACGGCCGTCTTCGTGGCGATGACCGCGCTCGTCACGAGCCTGGGACTCGTGCTCGTGCAGCATCAGGACCTCATCACCCGGCTGCTCGGGGTGATCGTGCTGCTGCTCGGGCTCGCGTTCCTCGGGGCGTTCCCGTTCCTCCAGCGCGAGCGGCGGCTGCACGTGTCCCCGCGGGCCGGCCTCGTCGGTGCCCCGATCCTCGGCATCGTGTTCGCGCTCGGCTGGGTGCCGTGCATCGGGCCGACGCTCGCCGCCGTGCTCACCCTCGCCTACGACCAGGAGAGCCCCGCCCGGGCGATCGCGCTCACGATCACCTACTGCATCGGGCTCGGCGTGCCCTTCTTCCTCGTGGCGCTCGGGCTGCGCAGCTCCCGGCGGATGCTCGGCTGGCTCACCCGGCACCGGCTCGGGGTCATGCGATTCGGCGGCGTGCTGCTCACGCTCATCGGCATCCTGCTGGTCACCGGGCTGTGGAACCGCCTCACCCTCCTCCTGCAAGGCCTCATCGACAGCTACGACCTGGTGATCTGATGCCGTACTCGCCCGAGGGGCTCAAAGACGCCCCGGCCCCCGACCCGACCGGCTCAGCCGCCCCGACCGGCCCGACCGACCCGACCGGCTCGGCCGGGCCGACCGCCCCGACCCGGCGCGGCGGCCTCGGCCTCACCGGCTGGCTGCGCTGGATGTGGCGCCAGCTCACCAGCATGCGCGTGGCCCTCATGCTCCTGCTGCTGCTCGCGGTCGTGGCGCTGCCGGGCTCGTTCTTCCCACAGACCCCGCAGAACCCGACCGCGGTCTCCCAGTACCTGCGCGACCACCCGACCTCGGGCCCGTGGCTGGAGCAGCTCGGCTTCTTCGACGTCTACTCCTCCCCGTGGTTCTCCGCGGTGTACCTGCTGCTGTTCACCTCCCTCATCGGCTGCATCGTGCCGCGCGTGGGCGTGCACCTGCGCTCCCTGCGCACCCCGGCCCCGGCCGTGCCCCGCCGACTCACCCGGTTCCCGGTGCGGGAGCAGTACCCGCTCGCGGCCGACCCCGCCACGGCGCAGGCCCGCGCGGCCCACGTGCTGCGCCGTTCCAAGATCGCCACCCGCGAGGAGCCCGGCGGGGTCCTCACCGTCTCGAGCGAGACCGGATACGGCCGTGAGACCGGCAACATCGTGTTCCACCTCGCCCTCGTCGGCGTGCTCGTGACGATGGCGTGGGGCCAGCTCGTGCACTATCGCGGCCAGGCCGTGGTGGTCGAGGGGCACTCCTTCGTCAACGCGCCGCTCGACTACAACTCCTTCGACTCCGGGGCACTCTTCGCGGAGGGCGATCTCGAGCCCTTCCGGTTCACGCTCGAGGACTTCAGCTCCCAGTTCACCATCGACGCCCGCGCCCGCGACTTCCAGGCCGACGTCACGGTCACCACCCCGGACGGGCACACGTCGTCGGAGCAGGTCAAGGTGAACGATCCGATGGCGATCGACAACGCCCGGGTCTACCTCATGGGCAACGGGTACGCCCCGGACCTGGAGGTCACCGACGCCTCCGGCCAGGTCGCCTACTCCGGTCCGGTGCCGTTCCTGCCGCAGAACAGCACCTACATGTCCACCGGGGTCGTCTCGGTCCCGGACGCCAACGCCGGGAAGAACCAGCTCGGCTTCCGGGGCACGTTCCTGCCGAGCGCGATCCCCTCGAGCGACGGCGCGTTCGCAGGCTCGGCCCACCCCGATCCGCTCGACCCGGTGCTCGTGCTCGAACTGTGGGAGGGGGATCTCGGGCTGGACGAGGGGGTGCCGAAGAGCCTCATGCAGCTCGACACCACGAACATGGAGCAGGTGATGACACCCAGCTCCACCGGCTCCGGTGAGCTCGTGCCCTATCGCGCCGTGCTTCGCCCGGGGGAGAGCGTCGACCTGCCCGGGGGGCGGGGCACGGTCACCTTCACGGACCTGCCGCGATACGTCGCCCTCGACCTGCGCTACGACCCGTCGATCGTCTGGATGGGCGTCTTCGCCGGGCTCGCGTTCGCCGGTCTCATCGGGTCGCTCTTCCTGCGCCGGCGCCGGATCTGGATCAGGCTGGTGCCGGCCGCGGACGGAACTACGATGGTCGAGGCGGCCGCGCTCGCCCGCGGGGACGATCCCGGCCTCGCGCGGGCGCTGGACCGGGTGCTGACCGCCATGGAACCGAAGGACGAATGATGAATGTTGCCGACCTGAGCACCGCACTCGTCTACGCTGCGATCGCGGCGTACACGGTGGCGATGATCGCCTTCTCCGTCGACCTCTCGGGACTCGCGCTGGCCCGGTCCGAGGCCAAGCCCCGCCGCGCCGCCGCGATCGGGATGAGCACCACGTGGCTCGCCGCCGGGCTGCACCTGCTCGCGCTCGTCACCCGCGGGATCGCCGCCGGCCGGGCGCCGTGGGCGAACATGTTCGAGTTCACGCTCATGTTCACGTTCTTCATGGTGGCGATCTTCCTCGGCCTCAACCTGCGCCGCGACATCCGCTTCATCGGCTCGGCCGTCACCCTCCTGGTGGTCCTCGGCCTCGGCGTCGCGGTCTCCGTGCTCTTCGTCACCGCCGTGGGGGTCGAGCCGATCCTCGACTCCTACTGGCTCCTCATCCACGTCTCCGTCGCCACCCTCTCGACCGGACTGTTCTCCGTGGCGGCCGTGTTCGCCGGCCTGCAGCTGATCCAGCACCGGGTCGAACGCACGCGCGACGGCCACACGCCCGCAGCCGTCGTCACCCTGCGTTCCAAGCGTGCGGACGACGCAGCTCGCCGTCGGCAGGAGCGCGCCGCCCGGGTGGTGGGTCACCCGGAGGGCGCGGCCGTCATGACGGGCATGACGGATACTGTCCCGGCCGCGGCGGACAGCCGGGTCCGGGCCACCGCCACGCTCGTGGAGGACGCACCCACAGCAGTCATAGCCGCCGCAGCAGGCACAGCCGACACGGCCGACACGGCCGACACAGTGGGCGCGGTCGACACAACGGGAGCGGGCGCCGGCCGGCCCGGTGAGGCCGTGGGACCCGCGGCCCTGGGAGCCGACGCCGCTGGGCCCTCGGGCCCGCTCGCACGGCTCATGGGGAGCCTGCCGAGCGCCTCGACGCTCGAGTCGTGGTGCTACCGGCTCAGCGCCATCGGGTTCGTCACCTGGACCTTCACCCTCGTGGCCGGCGCGATCTGGGCCGAGCACGCGTGGGGCCGCCCGTGGGGTTGGGACCCGAAGGAGACCTGGACGTTCGTCATCTGGGTCATCTACGCGGCCTACCTGCACGCCCGCGCCACGGTCGGCTGGACCGCGGAGAAGTTCGCCTACTTCGCGCTCGCCGGGTTCCTCGCGCTGCTGGCGAACTACTACATCGTCAACATCTTCATCCCGGGCAACCACTCCTACTCGGGCCTCTGAGGGACCGGGTGCCCTGAGGAGGAGCCGGGTGGCCGGAGGGGCCGGGCGCCCGCCTACCGGCCGTCGGAGGGGTGATCGTCCGAGGGGTGCCCGTCGCCGCTGCGGCCCCGGCGGTCGTCGTCCGGATCGGGCTCGTGGCCGGGCTCATCGGTCTCGCTCGATCCCGCGGGCGGTGGGCCCTCGTTCGTGCGCCGGTTGCGCTGCTGGAGGTAGCGCAGGAAGTCGGGGTCGTCGTCCGGAGCCTGCGGCATCGGGCGGCGCGATGCCTGCGGGGCGGCGTCCGCGGCGCGCGAGACGAGGAGCCACACGAGGGCGCCGACGACCGGCACCACGATGATGAACGCGACCCACAGCCACGTCGGCCCGACCGAGCGTCGGGAGTCCTCGGACCGGACGCAATCGAGGATCGCATAGATCGTCAGGCCGATGATCGCGAGGGCGAGGAGAACACGGGGCATGGATCCAGCCTACGCTGGGACCATGCTCGTGTATGCGGCCCTCCGGATCCTGCTGCTCCTCGCCGCCATCGGCGGTCTCTACCTGCTCGGACTGCGAGGCTGGCTGCTGGCCGCGGTGGCCATCATCGTGGCCGCGATGCTCTCCTACGTGCTGCTACCGCGCCCGCGTGATCGGGCCGCAGGCCGGCTCGCCCAGGTGGCGGAGCAGCACGGCCGGGTACGCACCGAGCCGTCGGACGAGGAGATCGAGGACGCCGCCGTCGACGGCCCCGGATCAGGCGAGCACGGCCCCGAGGCCGAGGACGATGCCGAAGCCGAGCTGGAGCAGCCCGGTGTCGCGCAGCACGGGCACGAGGGCCCGGCCGGTGTCGCCGCGAAGCACGCGGGAGCTGACGACGAGGGCGAAGATCCCCAGCGGCACCACGAGCAGGTAGGTCCAGTGCCACGTGGCCACGAGCGCTCCCACACAGACGGCGCTGCCGCCGAGGACGAGCGCGACGTACGTCGTCCGGGCCTGCCGGACACCCAGGCGGACCGCTAGCGTGTGCTTGCCCGCCACCTCATCGGTGGCGATATCGCGCAGGTTGTTGACCATGAGCAGCGCGCAGGCGATGAGCCCCATGCCGGTGCCGGCGAGGAACGCCGACCAGGTGATCTCGAGCGTCTGGGTGAAGGTCGTCCCGAGGGTGGCCACCCATCCGAAGAACACGAAGACCGCCACCTCGCCCAGTCCGCGATAGCCGTAGGGGGAGCGCCCGCCGGTGTAGTACCACGCGGCGATCACGCAGACGACGCCGACGAGGATGAGATACCAGGTGCCCGCGAGCAGGCTCAGCGCGACGCCCGCGGCACCCGCCAGCGCGAAGAACGCGAAGGCGAGGAGCTTGACGCTCCGGGGAGTCACGAGCCCGGACGCCGTGAGCCGCGTGGGTCCGACCCGGTCCGAGTCGGTGCCGCGGATCCCGTCGGAGTAGTCGTTGGCGAAGTTGACGCCGATCTGCAACGCCAACGCCACGATCACCGCGAGGGCGGCGAGGAGCGCATCCGCATCGGCGCCGGCCATCCCGGTTCCCGCGAGCACGGGCGCGATCGCCGCGGGCAGGGTCCGCAGGCGGGCCCCCTCGAGCCAGTCGGCGAGGGTCGGTCGGGGAGCGGGCGCGGGGGCGGTCACGGATCCAGCGTAGCCGCCACGCGCGGGCCCGTTCGGCGGCCGGACGGGCTCTTGGGGAGCCACCGGGTGGCTCGGACTACCTGTGGTGTGGTCGGGGCCACCCACATCCGCGGGCGGGAGTGACTGGGTGGTTCGGACTACCTGTGGCGGGGTCCGGGCCACCCACATCCTCGGTGGGGAGTCACTGGGTGGTTCGGACTACATGTGGCGGGGCCCGGGCCACCCACATCCGCGGGCGGGCGCGATCCGCGACTCGCGTCGGGCCGGGCATCGGCAGCCCAGGCGGCGACGGCCAGCCGATCCACCTTGCCGGGACCGCGCAGCGGCAGCGACTCCCGCAGGAACAGCACCCGGGGCGCAGCCGCGGCGCCGACCGCCGACTTCACCCGCGCGCGGATCGTGTCGAGGAGTCCTGCCGGCGTCCGTGCATCAGCCGCGGGCACCACGACCGCGACGATCTCGGTGCCCCATTCGCGCGAGGCCCGGCCCACCACGCAGACCCCGGCGACGCCGTCGACTTCGCCGATCACCCGCTCGACCGCGGCCGGATGCACGTTGACCCCGCCCGAGATGAGCACGTCGTCGATCCGGCCGAGCACCTCGAGCCGCCCGTCCGAGCACCGTCCCAGGTCGCTCGTGCGGAACCACCGACGCCCGGCCGTGAGGGTGAACGGCTGCGGCCCGTCGTCGAGGTACCCGCTCGTGACCATCGGGCCGCTCAGCTGCACCGCGCCGCCCTCGAGGCGCACCTCGACGCCATCGAGCGGGACGCCGTCGTACACGCAGCCGCCCGCCGTCTCGGTCATGCCATACGTGGTGACGACGTGCACGCCCCTCTCCCGCGCCATCGCCACCGCGGCCGGGTCGACGGCCGAACCGCCCACGAGCACGGCGTCGAGTGCGGCGAGCGCCTCGAGGTCGGAGCGTCCGGCCGGCGAGAGGGCGCGGATGAGCTGGGTCGGCACGATCGAGGCGTAGCGCGGCACGTCGGTGCGCAGGCGGGCGACGGCATCGGCGATCGTCTCCTCGGAACCCAGCTGCACCGGAGTCGTGCCCGCGAGTATGGAGCGGCCCAGCACCTGCAACCCCGCGATGTGCCCGGCCGGCAGCGCGAGCAGCCACTGCCCCGGTCCGGCGAGGCGCGCCTCGGTCGCCCGCACGCTCGCGGTCACCTCGGCCGTGGTCAGCGGTACAGGGCGCCCGCGCCCCGAGACCGAACCGGACGTACGAATGACGAGCGCGGCGTCCATAGGCACCTCGCGTTCCGGCGGCTCCCCCACGATCATCGGGGGCCCGCCGCGCAGGGCGGCGTCGAGGTCGGCGAGGAGGCGGTCCACGGTCACCCTCGCAGGATACGGCCGGGGGCCGGCACCCACGAGGAGGCCGGCCACCGGCCACCGGCCGACCATCGGTCAGCCGCGAGTACCTCGCCGCCGGACGAATACCGCGCCGGCCGCGAGCAGGAGCAGCGCGGTGACGGCGACGGCGAGCACGTTCGCACCCGTGTCGGGCAGCGGCACGGCACCCTCGCCGTCGCCGGCATCGGTTCCTACATCGCTCCCGGTACCCGCGGCCGAGGCCTCCGGGTCCTGCGAGCCACCCTCCGCCGAGGCCGCCCCATCGTCACCGCCGGCGCCGGTGGTCCCGTCGACATCACCGCCCGTATCGGCCGTGCCGCCGACATCACCGCCAGTGTCGGTGGTCCCGTTGTCGGCTCCACCGGTGTCGGCGGTCCCGTCGTCGGTATCCGCGCCGGTGTCGCTTGTCCCGTCGGTGTCCGCACCGGTGTCGGTGGTCCCGTCGGTGTCTGCACCGGTGTCGGTGGTCCCGTCGGTGTCCGCGCCGGTGTCGGTGGTCCCGTTGTCGTCTCCGCCGGTGTCCTCCGGCGAGACGGTGACGGTGGCGCCCACCTGGAGCTCCATCGGGTGGTCACCCTGGATCACGCCGTCGGGGAGGGGGAAGGTGGCGGTGGCGGTGTAGTCGCCGGCCTGGGTGCCGTCGTAGTCGGTGAGGGTCCAGTCGAGGGTGACGGTGTGGGTGGTGCCGTCGCTGTCGGTGATGGTGGTGGTGGTCGGGAGGGTGGCGGTTGCGTTGCTCTCGGTCGTGCCGAACGCCACGGTCACGTCCTCGACGGCGGTGATCGCCGCGATCGTGGGGAGGGCCTCGGCCTCGACGGTGACGGTGGCGCCCACCTGGAGCACCATCGGGTGGTCGCCCTGGATCACGCCGTCGGGGAGGGGGAAGGTGGCGGTGGCGGTGTAGTCGCCGGGCCGGGTGCCGTCGTAGTCGGTGAGGGCCCAGTCGAGGGTGACCTCGCGGTTCGAGGTGGCCCCCTCGAGGCTGGTCGTGATCGTCGTCGCGGCCGGCAACGCCGCGAGGGCGGCCGCCTCGCTCGTGCCGAACGTCACCGTCACGCCCTCGACGCCGGCGATCTCGGTGAGCACCTCCTGCGCGGGTGCCTCGACGGGATCCCCATAGAGGTTCACCTCGGCGGCCCCGGCGAACCGGGTGCCGTTCGCCGCGGAGGTCGCCACGAGCTTCGCGTAGCGGGCCTCGACTGGGTCGAACGCGATGTAGGCGAGTTCGCCCGTGGGGTCGAACGTGCCTTCGGCGACCTTCGTCCACGTCTCGCCGTCGGAACCGACGTAGAACTCATAGCCGGCGATCGTGCCGTTGGCGCCCTTCACGTCTTGGCGCGGGAGGTAGTCGAACCCGGTCAGAGTGTTCTCGGAGTGGGTGTCGATCACGAGTTCGTGGGGCATCGCCTGGTCCTCGGTGGTGCCGGTGTTGTACTCGGTGTGCCAGAAGGTCGCGGGGTTGCCGTCGATCGACCGCGTCGCCCGGCCGTCCTCACCGTCGGTCTCCTCGCTGTCGGTGCTCACGGTCCACTCGGCCCGGTCGAGGGTCGTGGCCGGATAGAGATTGAGCTCGGCCACCGACGCGAAGCCGGAGTCGGCGGAGTAGCTGCCGTTCTTCGACGTCGTCAGCGCCTCGAGGCGGACGTAGCGGGCGAGCGTCGGCGTGAGCTCGACCCGGGCCCGGGCCCCGGGCGGGTCGAACGTTCCGCGGGCGACCTCCGTCCAGGTCTCGCCGTCGAGGCTCGTGTAGACCGCGTAGTCCTTGATCGTGCCGTTGCCGTCCGGCGCGTCCTGCCGAGGCAGGTGATCGAGCCCGCCGACCACGTGCAGGTTGCCCTCGCCCATGTCGATCGTCAGCTGGTGCGGCAGTTGAGCGATCGCGGGGTTGTAGGCGGTGTGCCACAGGGTCGAGACGTCGCCGTCGATCGCGCGCTGCGCCGCCCCGTTCTCGCCCGCGGACTCGGCGCTGTCGGTCGTGGCCACCCAGCCGGTGCGGTCGAGGGCGACGTCGACCGGCAACGGCTCCGAGGGGGTCGGGGGCTCGTCGGTCGGTGTGCCCTCGAGGAGCACGACCTGGAAGGGCGCGAGGGTCGCGTGGTAGTCGGTGCCCGCGGTGGCCACGAAGTCGTCGTATCCGCCGTCCCGGGCGGTGAACTTGTAGGTGCCGGCGGCGCCGTCGGGCAGTTCGAGCACGTCGCCGACGTCGATCGCGAAGGATTGGGCACGTGCGCTCGGGTTGCGCAGCATGATCATGGTTCGCTCACCGTCGGTGCTGTTCTGCCAGGCCGCGGTGCCGTAGACCTCGCCGAGGGCCGCGTCCCCGCCCACCCAGTGCACGTCGGTGAGCAGGTCGGTGTTCTCTCGTGACCACCGCGCGTTCGCGGCGACCTCGTCCCAGAACCAGTCCGCTCCCGGCTGGTCCGGGCGCACCTGCGTGTTGCGGACGTACAGTTCCTGCAGGCTCAGGCCCATCGCGAAGTACCCGCGCAGGTCCGCGGCCACCCCCGTGCGCACCGACTCCTTGGTCAGGTCGTGATCGGGGGAGAACTGCGGGGCGCGCTCGGAGAAGATGAACCCGTGGTTCATGAGCGCGGTCACGGGGAACAGCGGGTTCGTGGTCACCGTGTGCTCATACGTGATCGAGTCGCGGTAGCTCACGTACTTCTCGCGGGGGTCCCCCTCGCCGGCCTGCTGGGCGTCGTGGCCGTCGCGCCAGATCGAGTCGACGTACCAGAGCCAGTACGGTGAGCGCCACGTGCCCACGGTCGCGTTGATGAAGACGTCCGGCGTGTGTTCGCGCATGTCGCCGGTCATCGACAGCAGCGCCTCGTAGTCGCGGACGTAGGCCGCGTTCGGGCGCTGCTGCCACAGCCCGCCGCCGATGCCGTCGAACTTGAAGCCCTGCACGCCCTGGTTTTCCATCATGTCGAAGACGACGTCGCGGAACCGCTCGTAGTAGCGCTCGCCGCCCAGGTCGAAGCCGCCGTTCGGCCCGTGGGTGTCGAGCCGCTCGCCGGCCGGCTTGGAGTTGTTGAGCTGCTTGCGGCGGCTCGAGCTCTCGCCGTAGCCGCCGAACGGGGACATCCACACCGACAGCGAGGCGTCGTAGGTCGCGGCCTCGGCCTTCTGGGGCGCGAAGCCGTCGGGGAACTGCACGGGGTCGAAGTCCCACACCTCGAGGCCGGTCTCGTCCGGCTGCTGCGGCGCACGCAGGTAGTCCCAGCCGTCGTCGATCCAGAACGAGTCGATCGTGGCGCCCCGGTCGGTCAGTTCGGTGCCGAAGAGGTCGATCGCCTCGTTCAGCTCGCTCGAATCGATGATCAGCCCCGGGGGCTTGAGGTCGAACCAGCTCTGGTAATGCAGGAAGGTCCGGCGGGCGTGTGCCCGGTCGCGCTCGACGTAATAGGTGAAGGCTCGGCGCAGCTGGCCCGGCGGGGTCACACCGATCGAACTCGAGTACTGCCACGTCGAGGCCGCGGCGAGATCGCCCTCACGGTCCACCCACGAGGTGATCGAGTTCCCGTCGACCGTCGTCTCGGCCATGGGATTCTCGACACCGGCGAACGCCACCTCGGCGCCCTCCGGACCGATCGCGACCGGACTGCCGGCGCTGTCGCCGACGATCCGTGCGCCCGCGGCGGTGAGCTCCTGCAACTGCAGCCGCGAGATGCTCACGGCGGCAGCGCCGTTGTTCGTGACGGTGACGTTCTGCTGGAGGTTGTTCGCGTCGTCGCGCAGCTCCGCCTGCCAGACCACCTCGAGGTCGTAGCCGTCCGATGTGTAGGCGTAGGTGACGGAGGCGCGCTCCCCGTCCTCCTGATCCGACATGCGTGCCGCATCCGCGTCGCCGGCCACCGAGGTGATCGCCGGCGGGGAGGTCACGGTCATGGTCTCGGGGGTGAGCTCCGGCCCGCCGTCGACCGAGAGTCGGAACAGGGCGCCGCCGGTGACGCCGAGGTCGCCGGACGCCCCGGCCAGGCCGCCGAGCGTCAGCGCGCCGCCGTTCGCGCCCATGAACGTGGCCGTGAGGACGGCGTTGGCGAACGTGAGCGTGTCGCCGTCGAGCTGCGCCGTCGCCGGGCCGGGCGTCGTGCCCGGATAGGCGAGGTCGCCGGCGTCGAGCAGGCCGGGGTCGTCCGCCGCGGCCGCAGGGGCCTGCGGGATGGTCGGGGGAACCGGCTGGGCGGTCGCGGCGACCGGAACGAGGAGCGCGAGCGCGGTGGCCGCGGCGCCCACACCGAGGAGAGAGCAACGTTGACGGGTAAACATCAGACACCTTCGTCGAGTGACAAGTTGCTCGAAAATAGCACGACCGTGAGCGCAAGTCACCTAGACCGCTCAGAAGTGCTCGAAAAGTGGCGAGTTTGCGCCGTGCCGGTCCGTGTCGGCCCGTGCCTGCTCCATGCCTGCTCCGTGCCTGATCCATGCGTGATCCGTACCCGTCGAGTGGAGGCGTCCGGCCGACGATCCCCGCGCGCGAGGCGGGGTCGAATTCCCGGCGTGCGCCCTACGATGAGGCCATGCGCCGATTCCGCCACCTCGCCCCCGCTCGCCTCGGCAGCGTGGGGGTGTTGGGCCTCGCGGCCGTCCTGCTCGTCGGCTGCGCGCCGAAGCCCGCCCCGACCGAGTGGGTGACCGTCGCTCCCACTGTGAGCGCCGACAAGACCGTCCCGCCGGACCCCGCCCAGCAGGTCCGCTGGCCGCTCACGGGGGAGCCGGCGCCGGATGCCGGCGACGACCTGGAGCGCGCCGCCGTCTCCGTGAAGATCGAGAACTCTGCGGCCTCGCGGCCGCAGGTGGGGCTGCAGCGCGCGGACATCGTGTGGGAGGAACTCGTCGAGGGCGGCATGACCCGCTTCGTGGCCACCTACCACTCGGATCTCCCCGAGGACGTCGGCCCCATCCGCTCGATCCGGCCGATGGATGCCGCCATCGCCGGACCGGTCGGCGGCGTGCTCGCCTACTCCGGCGGCCAGCTCGCCTACCAGCAGAAGGCCCGCGCGGCCGGGCTCGTGCTCGTGTCCGACGACGGGGGCGGGTCCGGCTTCTACCGCAATCCGCAGCGCCGCGGCGACCACACCCTTTTCGGCGATCCCCGGACCTTCCTTGCACGGGCCGGCGACGCGGCCCCGCCCCCGGCGCAATTCGCCTACGCCGACTCCGCGGCCGAATCCTCCGCCGCGACCGATGGACGGGAAGCGAGCGCGGTCGCCACGACCTTCCCCGCCTCGAGCCCGTCCTGGCGGTGGGGCGACGGTGGCTGGCGCCGGTACGAGTCCGGCTCGCCCGCCACGGACGGCGGCGACCAGATCACGGCGGCGAACGTCGTCGTGCTCACGGTCACGATCCGCGACACGGGCAACCGGGACGCGGCCGGCGCACCCGTGCCCGAGACGATCCTCACCGGCACCGGGGAGGCGATCGTGCTGAGCGACGGTCACGCGATCGACGGCACCTGGTCCAAGGGCGACGCCACCGACGTGATCGAGCTGACCGATGCGGGCGGAGAGGTGATCGAGCTGACGCCCGGAAACACGTGGGTCGAACTCGTGCCGGTCATGCGCGGCACCATCGCCGTCTCATAGCGGACCGCCCTCGACCTCCGGCGACCTGCGCGAGCGCGCCGGCTCAGGAGTCCTCAGAAGTCCTCAGGAGTCTTCAGAAGTCTCAGAAGTACCGCGGGAAGCCCGACCAGTCGGGATCGCGGCGCTGCAGGAACGCGTCCCTGCCCTCGACGGCCTCGTCGGTCATATAGGCCAGCCGGGTCGCCTCCCCGGCGAAGACCTGCTGGCCCGCGAGCCCGTCGTCCACGAGGTTGAACGCGAACTTGAGCATCCGGATCGCCTGGGGGGACTTCGTGGCGATGATCCGCGCGTACTCGAGCGCGACGTTCTCCAGCTCCGCGTGCGGCACCGCCTCGTTGATCGCCCCCCAGCGCTCGGCCTGCTCCGCCGAGTATTCGCGGGCGAGGAAGAAGATCTCCCGGGCGCGCTTGTCGCCGACCTGGCGGGCGAGCAGGCCCGAGCCGTAGCCGGCGTCGAAGGAGCCGACGTTCGCGTCCGTCTGCATGAACCTCGCGTGTTCGATCGAGGCGATCGTCAGGTCCGCCACGACGTGCAGGCTGTGCCCGCCGCCCGCGGCCCAGCCCGGCACGACCGCGATGACCGGCTTGGGCATCGTGCGCATGAGCCGCTGCACCTCGAGGATGTGCAGCCGCCCCGCCCGCGCCGGATCGACCGTCTGCGCGGTCGAGCCCTCCGCGTACTGGTACCCGGAGCGCCCCCGGATCCGCTGGTCGCCGCCGGAACAGAACGCCCACCCGCCGTCCTTGGGGCTCGGGCCGTTGCCGGTGAGGAGCACGGCCGCGACGTCCGGGCTCATCCGTGCGTGGTCGAGCGCCCGGTACAGCTCGTCGACCGTGTGCGGGCGGAACGCGTTGCGCACCTCGGGCCGGTCGAGCGCGATCCGCACGACCGGCAGGTCGCGCTCGGCACCCGTGGCGCCGCCCGAGCGCTCGACGCCGCGGTGGTAGGTGAGGTCGGTGAAGTCGAATCCGGGGATGTCGCGCCACCGCGCGGGGTCGAAGAGGTCCGAGACCTGTGCTGGCAACTGGCTCACCCCCCAACTCTAGGCCGAACCGCCGGCCGGCCTTCCGCCCCGGGCCCGTCGTCCGATCCGCATAGAGTGAGGCCGTGCAGCCCACCGCCCCCACGGCCTACTCCGTCCGCCTGCGCACGCGATTCCGCGGCCTCGACACCCGCGACGGACTGCTCCTGCGCGGCGACGCCGGCTGGGGCGAGTTCTCCCCGTTCTGGGACTACGACGACGCCACGAGCGCGCCCTGGCTGCGCGCCGCCCGCGAGGCGGCCCGGCTCGGTTGGCCCGCGCCCGTGCGCGCGCGCGTTCCCGTGAACGTCACCATCCCCGCCGTGCGTGCGGACGACGTCGCTCGCCTCGTCGGGGCGAGCGGCGGATGCACGACCGCGAAGGTCAAGGTGGCCGAGCCCGGGCAGGACGTGGCCGACGAGCAGGCCCGGCTCGAGGCCGTCCGCGACGCGCTCGGGCCGCGGGGCCGGATCCGCATCGATGCCAACGGCGCCTGGGACGTGGACACGGCGAGCACCCGGCTGCGGCTCCTCGACCGGGCCGCGGGCGGGCTCGAGTACGCCGAGCAGCCGTGCGCCGACGTGGCCGAGCTGGCGCGGCTGCGGCGCCGCGTCGACGTGCCGATCGCCGCGGACGAGTCGATCCGCCGGGCCGAGGATCCATACGAGGTCGCCCGCCTCGAGGCCGCGGACGTCGTGGTGCTCAAGGTCGCGCCGCTCGGCGGGGTGCGGGCCTGTCTCGAGATCGCCGAGCGGATCGGGCTGCCGGTCGTCGTCTCCTCCGCGCTCGAATCCTCCGTCGGGATCGCCGCCGGGGTGGCGCTCGCGGCGGCCCTGCCGGAACTGCCGTATGCCTGCGGGCTCGCGACCGTCAACCTGTTCACCGCCGACGTGACCGCCGACCCGCTCGTGCCGGTCTCCGGCCATCTGCCCGTGCGCCCGGTCGAACCCGACCTGCTGGCGGGGCTCGGCGGGGATTCGGAACGGCGCTTCCCGGCGGCCGGAGCGGACCTCGCGGAGCGCTGGCGACGGCGCGCCGAGCGGACGGGGCGGCACGCATGACCGGGGCGACGGACTCCGCCCGGCAGATCGTGGCCACGCTTGTGGGCAGCGGGGTGCGCGACGTCGTGCTCGCGCCCGGTTCGCGCAGCGCCCCGTTCGCCTACGCCCTCGCCGCCGCGGCCGAGGCGGGCTGGCTCACCGTGCACGTGCGCGTGGACGAACGGGTCGCGGGCTTCACCGCGCTCGGCCTGGCACGGGTGCGGCCGGCGGCCGTGGTCACGACCTCGGGGACCGCGGTGGCGAATCTGCACCCCGCGATCGCCGAGGCCGCCCACTCCCATCTCCCGCTGCTCGCGGTCACCGCGGACCGGCCGGCGGAACTGCGCGGGGTCGGCGCGAACCAGACGACCGTGCAGCCGGGCATGTTCGCCCCGCTCACCCGACTCGACGTCGATCTGCCCGCGGGCCTCGGCGGCCGTGCGCTCGCCCAGCAGGTGGTGCGGGCCGTGGCATGCGCCCGGGGCGTCGGCGCACCGGGTGGGCCGGTGCACCTGAACGTCGCCCTCCGCGACCCCCTCGTGCCCGGGGATTCCTGGATTCCCGGCCCGGCCCCGGCACCCGCCATCGAGGTCACGGGCCGCGGCGGCGAGCCGTCGGGCGGCCACCACCTCCGGCGCGGTCCGCGGACCGTCGTGCTCGCCGGCGACGGCGCCGGAATCGCCGCCGCCCACTTCGCCGAGGGGGCCGGCCTCCCGCTGCTGGCCGAACCCTCCTCGGGTGCGCGCGCCGGGGCCACGGCGCTGCAGTACCGGCCCGTGCTCACCGGCGAGCTGGGCGATCGGATCGACCGGGTCGTCGTGTTCGGGCGGCCGACGCTCAGCCGGCCGGTCTCGGCGCTGCTTGCCCGCACCGGGGTCGAGGTCGTGGTCGTCGCGTCGCGGCCCGGATGGCCGGACACCTCGGGCAGCGCGAGCGTCGTCACGCCCGCCGTGACGGCCGACCCGCCGGATGAGGCCACGCGGGCCTGGCTCGGCGCGTGGCGCGCGGCCGCCGACCGCGCCCGGCGGGCGGGCCGGCCCGGTGATCGGCCCGGAGATCTGCTCGGCGATCGGCCCACCGGGGCGGCGGTGCTCGACCGCTGCCTGCGCCCGGGCGCGCCCACCACGATGCTCGGCGCCTCGATGACGATCCGCCATGCCGACGTGCACGCCCCGGCGGGGGAGGAGTACACCGACTCCGGCGTTCACGCGAACCGCGGCCTCGCGGGCATCGACGGCACGATCTCGACGGCGACGGGGCTCGCGCTCGGCCTGGATCGCCCCGTGCGGGTCGTGCTCGGCGACCTGAGCTTCGCGCACGATGCCGGCGGGCTGGCGCTGGGGCCGGACGAGATCGAGGCGGACCTGCAGGTGCTCGTGCTCAACGACGGCGGCGGCACGATCTTCTCCACGCTCGAACACGCGGCCGCGCCCGATCCCGTGCTGCGACGGTTCTTCACGACCCCGCTGCGGCTCGACCTGGAGGCGCTCGCCCACGGCTATGGGGCCGACTATCGGCGCGTCGATTCGATGGCGGAGCTGGACCGGGAGCTCGCGCACGAGATCCGCGGACGTAGGGTGGTGGAGATCCCCCTGACGTGACGTCGAGGCAATTCCCAGACGCTGCCCAGGAAAGGCTCCGAACAGCTCCAGGAAGCGGGTGTGGAATGGAGCCATCGAGCAAGGAGTAGCGATGAGCGAACGCCCCACACCACACGGCGACCACGATTCCGACCAGCCACAGTCCGCCTGGGCCACCCCGAACGGCTGGGGCGTCCCGAGCCGACCGGGCCGGCCGGATCCGAGCGGGCCGGCCGTCGACCAGTCGGCCCTCAACCCCGATCCGAGCCGGCCGGACGCGGACCAGTCACATTCGAGCCGGGAGACCGGGGGGCGGCCCGACGCCCCGGCCCACGAGAACCCGCCGGCCCACGAGGCCCCGCCGGCCTATCGGCCGCACCAGCCCTATCTGCCACCGCAGCAGCCGGGTGCCCAGCAGCCCGTGCAGCCGGGCGCTGCTGCGCAGGGCGCCTACGCCGGCTACCAGTATCAGCAGCGGGGCCCGTACGACCAGCAGAACCAGCTGAGCCAACAGAGCCAATACGGCCAACAGGGTCAGCAGGGCCAACAGGGCCAACAGGGCCACCAGGGCCACCAGGGTCACCAGGGTCAACAGGGCCACTCTGACCACGAGGGCCAATACCGCCGGCAGGGAGGGTTCCAGGAATACGGGCGGCCGGATCAGCAGCCGGCGGCCGGCGGCTACCCGGGCTTCCCGGTCGCGCCGGCCCGCCCCGTGCGGGAGCAGAAGCGACCACGGGTGTGGCTCGCCGTGAGCACGGCGGCCGTCCTGGCCGCGGCGCTCGCCACGGGGGGCACGGCCGCCGTCATGAACTCCGATCAGGCCACCGCCGTCGGGATCACCCAGACCACGCAGACCAGTCAGCCCGCGACCGGCGATCCGGCCTGGGCCGAGGTCGCCGCCAAGGTGGCCCCCGCCGTCGTCGCCATCCAGGTGCTCACGAACTCGGGGGAGGCGCTCGGCTCGGGCGTGGTGATCGACGGCTCCGGCCACATCGTGACCAATAACCACGTGGTCGCCGGCGCCCGGAAGCTGCAGGTCACGATGGCGGACGGACAGATCATTCCGGCCACGGTCGTCGGCACCGACCCCACGACCGACCTCGCCGTGATCAAGCTCGACTCGATTCCCGACAACCTTGTCGCCGCCACCCTGGGCACGTCCGCGGATCTCACGGTCGGTCAACCGGTCATGGCCGTGGGGAACCCGCTCGGCCTTGACTCCACCGTCACCACCGGGATCATCTCCGCCCTCGACCGGCCCGTGAGCGCCAGCGACCGGCAGGGCGGTCAGCCGACGATCACGAACGCGATCCAGGTGGACGCCGCGATCAACCCCGGCAACTCGGGCGGGCCGCTGTTCAACTCGGCCGGCCTGGTCGTGGGCATCAACTCCTCGATCGCCACGACGAGCCAGAGTTCGGGCAACATCGGCCTCGGCTTCGCGATCCCGGTCGACCTGGTCAAGAACATCGCCGAGCAGCTCATCGAGAACGGTGTCGCCCAGCACGCCTTCCTCGGTGTCTCGATGAAGGATGCGACCGCCACCGCCGGGGGCGTCACCCGCACCGGCGCCCAGGTGCTCCAGGTCCAGCCCGGAACGCCGGCCGAGCAGGCCGGCATCCAGGAGGGCGACGTGATCGTCGGGATCGACGGCCACTCGGTCGCCAGCGCCGAGTCCCTCACCGGCTACGTGCGCCAGTACAAGTCCGGCGACAAGGTCAAGCTGACGATCATCCGCTCCGGCCAGGAGCTGACCGTCGAGGCCACCCTGACCACCCGGGTGGAATCGAACTGAGGCCCCACCCGGGTGGCACCCGACCGAGGTGCCACCCGGGTGGATTCGCACCGAGTATCAGTCCTTCGCCGGGGGCGTGGGGCGGGATCCGAACGCCGTCCGGGTGCGGGAGAGCCGGTAGTCGATCCGGTCGTCGACGTAGGACTCCAGCTGCGGGTACTTCGAGAAGTCCTCGGTGACGACGTCGGCGATGTGATCGGTCACCCGGTTGAGCCGCTCCTCGAGCCGATCACGTTCGATCACCTGGGAATCGAGTCGGAGCGCCTTGACGTTCGCCCAGCACATCGCGAGCAGCACGATGCTGAACGGCAGTGCGGTGGCCAGGGCCGCGGCCTGCAGGGCGCCGAGCCCGCCGGCCAGGAGCAGGGCGGCCGCCACGAGGCCCTCGAGCGTGGCCCACAGGACCCGCGACCAGATGGGCGGATTCGGGTGCCCCCCGGAGGCGAGCATGTCCACCACGAGGGAGCCCGAGTCGGAGGACGTGATGAAGAAGATCGCCACGAGCAGGATGGCCAGGAACGAGAACGCCGAGCCCAGCGGCAGCCGGCCCAGGGCATCGAAGATCGCGCTCTCCACGATGAGCGAGCCGTCCTCGCTCAGGTTGTTCGCGACGATGTCGGCGCCCCCGAAGAGCTCCTCGAACAGGCCGGTACCGCCGAGCACGGAGAACCACAGGAACCCGACGATGGTCGGCACGAGCAGCACACCGGCCACGAACTGGCGGATCGTCCGGCCCCGGGAGATGCGGGCGATGAACACGCCCACGAACGGCGACCAGGAGATCCACCAGCCCCAGTAGAAGACCGTCCAGTTCGAGAACCAGTCGGCCGCGCCCTCACCGCGCTGATAGGCCCCGACGTCGAACGTCATCTGGAACAGGTCGCCCAGGTAGATGCCCAGGGCCTCGACCAGATTCTGGAAGAGGAAGACGGTCGGGCCGAGCAGCAACACCGCGATGAGCAGGAGGCCGGCGAGCGAGAGGTTGATGTTGGAGAGCCATTTGATCCCGGCGCCGACACCGCTGACCACGGACAGGGTGGCGAGGAAGGTGATGACGATGATGAGCACGATGAGGAGCAGGTTGTCACCGGTCTCGACGATGCCCATCGATGCCAGCCCGACCGAGATCTGCTTGACCCCGAGCCCGAGCGAGGTGGCGATGCCGAACAGCGTGCCCACGATCGCGAGCACGTCGACGAGGTCTCCCACCCAGCTGCGCACCCACCTGCCGAGGATCGGTTCGAGCGCCCAGCGGATGGAGACGGGGCGTCCTCGCCGGTGGATCGCGTAGGCGAGTGCGAGGCCGACCACGGCGTAGATGGCCCAGGGGTGGAGCCCCCAGTGCAGGAACGTCTGCGCCATGGCCGGTCCGGCGAGGTCCGCACCGCTGCCGTCCCAGCCCGGCTTCGGGTCGGTCGTGGCGTACGTGAGCGGCTCTCCCACGGAGTAGAACACGAGCCCGATGCCCATGCCGGCCGCGAACAGCATCGCGAACCACGACAGGAGACCGAACTCCGGCTTCTCGTCGTCCTTGCCCAGCCGGATCCGCCCGAACCGGGAGACCCCGAGGCCGATCGCGACCGCCACGAAGATCCCGACCACGAGCATGTAGTACCAGCCGAGGTTCGTGACGATCCAGCCGTTCATGCCCTTGAACACGCTGTCCGTCGCGTCCGGGGCGATGACTGCGAACGCGACCACGGCGAGGATGATGACCAGGGCGGGCCAGAAGACCCGTGGAGCGATCATCCCGCGGCCGATCCGCATCCCGTGTCGGCGCAGCTTGGTGCTGATCTCGTCGTCCGAGTCCCCGTCGCCGATCCACATCCGGCGCGGGAGGTGCACCGTGCTCGGCAGGCCGTTCGCCGCTGCGGCTCCGGTGCCGGTCGGTGGCGGGTTCTCGAGTTCGGTCGCTTCGTTCGTCGTTGTTGCGCGCACTGGTGGGTTCCGTATCCGTCGATGTTCGATCGCTCCCCAGGCTGACGGGTTCGGGGTGTTCTGGCAACCGGCCCTGTGTCGTGCAGGGTCGTGCCGGGGCGTGCCGGGGCGTGCCGGGGCGTGCCGGGGCGTGCAGGGCCGTGACGTGCGCTGCCACCCGAAGGCGGCCCGGGCGGCGCGTCAGGACGCCGTGATCGCCTCGCGCATCGGGGCGAGCTTCGCCTCGGACTCGGCCCACTCGGCGGCGGGATCCGAGGCCGCCATGATCCCGCAGCCGGCGAAGAGCTGCCACGTCCGATCCGTGACGGCCCGGGCGGTCCGCAGCGCGATGGCCCATTCGCCGTCGCCGTCGCCGCCCATCCAGCCGACCGGCCCGGCGTAGCGGTCCCGGTCCATTCCCTCGTGGGCGGCCAGCACCCGCGCGGCCTCGGCGGTGGGGGTGCCGCACACCGCCGCCGTCGGATGGAGCAGCGCAGCGAACGCGAGCGAGGACACCTCGGTCGAGTCGGCGTCCGGTACGGCCGTGACGTCGGTCGCCAGGTGCATGACGTTCGGCAGCTGCAGGATGAACGGCACCTCGGGGCAGCTCGTCGTGGCCACGTGGTCCCGGAGCGATTCGAGCAGGGAGTCGACCGCGTACTCGTGCTCCTCGAGGTCCTTCGACGAGTGCGCGAGGGCGGCCGCGTGCGTGGCGTCGACGTCCGCGTCGCCCGTGCGCCGGATCGTGCCCGCCAGGACCCGGGAGGCGAGCAGTCCCCGCTCCCGCCGCAGCAGCAGTTCGGGGGTCGCCCCGATGAGCCCGTCGACCGCGAAGGTCCAGCTCGTCGCGTACGCGCTCGCCAGGTGGCCGAGCGTGCGGCGCACGTCGATCGGGGCGGTCGTCGTGGCGATGAGATCACGCGCGACGACCACCTTGGCCACCTCGCCCGAGCGGATCGCGGAGATGACCTGCCCGACCTCGGCGAGCCAGGCGGCCTCGTCCCGGGCGCCGGCGGCGAAGGCGGCCGTGGTCGCCTCCGTGAGCGGTGCCACGCTCTCGAGGTGAGCCGGAAGATCGGGAAGCGGCCCGAGCGATCCGGGAGTGACGACGGTGAGCCACGCTGCGCCGTCCCGACGCCCGAGGATCACCTCGGGCACGATGAGCACCCCGCCCGCGGGGGAGTCCGCGGAGAACGCGAAGGAGCCGAAGGCGAGCGGCCCGGTGCCGGGCAGGCCCACCTCGTCGCGGACGACGCAGCGCGACATGAACTCGCTCCAGTGGTCGTCGGCATCGTCGAACCGGGCCGGCCCGGTCGTGCGGAACCGGGCGATCTCGCCCCAGGCGACGAGCCCCTCACCGCCCCGGATCCAGCTGAGCGCGGCCCCGGGGGTGGGGGCCGGCAGGTACCTCAGCAGGTCGCCCGGGTCGTCGATCGGGACCGTGCGGGCGAGGTAGGCGGGGCTGGGGGCGAGGGGTGCCGCGGAGGGAGCAGACATCGCCCCCAGCCTAATGCTCACCGGCGGGTGATCACCCGGTGGCGACGTCCGAGGAGGACGGCGACCCCGGCGGCCGCGACGAGCGTCGCCAGGAGCGCGGCGGCCCCGGCACTCGCGCCCGTCGAGGGCAGGGGCTCGCTCGCTCCGCCGGTCGGCGGGATCGTTCCGTCGGCGGATCCGGTGCTGTCGGCGGATCCGGTTCCGCCCGTGGCGTCGGTGCCGTCCGTGCCGGCAGCGGCATCCGTGCCACCGGCATCGCTCGTCCCGTCCGCGTCCTGCGCGCCGTCGGTGGGCTCGTCGGTCGGGTCGGTGGGCTTGTCCGTCGGGGCGGTCGGCTCGTCGGCCACGGTGACCGTCGCGCGCACCTCGGTCGAGATCGCGGGCTCGCCGGGGGTGATGCCGTCCGGCAGGTCGAACGTGCCGATCGCCTCGTAGTCGCCGGCGCTGCGGCCGTCGTAGCCCGGAAGCTCCCAGCTCAGGGCCACGTCCCACTCGCCGCCGTCGGCGTCGGTGAGCGTCGTCGAGGAGGCGAGCGCTCCGATCGCGTCCTCGAGGGAGGTGCCGTGCGCGACCGTCACGTCGTCCACCGCGGCGACCGATGCCGCCGGGGTGAACTGCACGCTCTCGCCCGTGAGCGCCCGGTACACGCGCGCCGAGATCGGCACGAGATCCGCCACGGCGTAATTCGCCCCGGCGAAGCCGTTCGGGGGGCTCGTCACCGGCGAGTGGCGCATGTTCGTCAGGATCGTGATCGTCAGCTGGTGCAGCGGGTCGATGATCGTGAGCGTGCCCGTCCAGCCCTGGTGGCCGTAGGTCTCGCGCGAGGGGCCCCAGTTGAAGTAGTAGTACGCGGCGGCGTTCTTCGAGTGCACCCGCCACCCGAGCGCGATCGTCGAGGAGTCCGCGTTGCCGCCGCCGACCGCGTGCGGCGTGGTGAACTCGTCGGCCACGTCGGCGTCGAAGTACTGCTCACCGCCGTAGCTGCCGCGGTTGAGCATGAGCTGGGTGAGCACCGCCATATCGCCGGTGGTGGAGAACAGGCCGGCATGCCCGGCGACACCGGCCATGGAGTAGAAGGCCTTCTCGTCGTGCACCTCGCCCTGGAGCGTGTAGTGGCGCATCGGCACGGGGTCGCCGTTCGGGAGCGTGCCGAAGGAGACGTTCCCGTCGCGGGTGTTCCCGTTGAGCTCGGTCGCCGCGACCTCCTCGGGGGCGAAGCCGGAGGCGAGCGGCCGGAACGTCGTGGCCTCGAGCCCGAGCGGCCCGTAGAACTCGTTCTCCAGATAGACGTCCAGGCGTTCGCCGGTGATCTGCTCCACGAGCAGCCCGAGGATCATGAAGTCCACGTCGCTATAGGCGAACCGCGTCCGAGGCGCGTACATGAGCGGGGTGCGGCTGATCGCGTCGATGATCCCGGCCCGGTCGTCCGGATCGTCGGTCTGGTACCACAGGTCCCCGGCGGAGGCCCGGTTCGGATACTCGGGATCGGGGATGAGGCCGCCCTCGTGATGGAGGAGGTCACGGACCGTCACGGTCTCCTTGCCGGTGTGCACCGCCGTGATCCCGCCCGCGCCGCCGACGGTCCACTTGCCCGTGTAGTCGGAGTTGGCGTCGGTGAAGTCCTCCCAGCCCGGGAAGGACGCAACGGTGGCGTCCAGGTCGAGCCGGCCCTCACTCACGAGTCGCTGGATCGCGTAGTTCGTGGCGTACATCTTCGAGTTCGACGCGAGGTCGAACAGGGTGTCGGTCGTGGCCGGCTCCCATTCGGATTCGGGCAGGAGCTCCGCCGGCGTGAGGTCTCCCGCCTCGTCCACGCCGGTCGAGTAGCGCAGCGCGTAGCCGTAGGCGTCGTTCTTGACCACCTTGCCGTCCTTCGTGACGACGACGCCCACCGCCGGGCCGCCCGCGTCGACCTGGTCCTGGATCCAGTCGTCCAGGGAGGCGAGCTCGACCGGATCGAAGCCCACCGCGGCGGGGTCGGCCGTGGTGAGCTCGTCGTGGGCGACGAACTGCGGCGTGAGCACGAGGGCGTCGCCGGAGTGGATGAGCGTGCGCACCTGGAACAGCCATTCGATGGCGCCGAAGGAGAGGTAGTACTCGCCGCCCTCGGAGTAGCCGTCGATGTCGGAGAACACGTAGTCCTCGGAGAGCCAGTAGCTGATCATGTTGCCGGTGACGTTCTGGCCGATCCGGTTCGTGTCGACCGCGATCTCGTAGTAGTCGCGGTTGCGGAAGATCGTGAGGATGTCGAGCGTGTCCGCGGGGGCGCCGTCGAAGACGTAGCCGTTCCTGCCGTAGGAGTAGGTGAGGTCGAGGACGTCGGTCAGATCCTCGACCGCGATGAACGCCTTCCGGTCGCTCGTGGTCACGTCGTCGGCGTCCAGCGTCTGCGGGGCCCCGTAGGCGCGGGCGTCGCCGTCGATCAGCCAGACCTCGGCGGCGCCGTCGGTCGCCTCGACGTAACGCAGGTCCTCGGGGAATCGGCTATCGCCACTCGCGCGCACGCCGAGGCGGTCGTGCTCGCCGGCGAAGGCGAACTCCGCCACGGTGCCGAAGGAGTCCTCGTCGGTGGACATGGCGGTCGGGGCGGCGCCACCGAGGGTGAGCGCCTCGAGGTCGCCGTCGCTGCCGGTCGCGGAGTAGTAGTGCACGGTCAGGGTGGTGGTCTCCGCGGCGCCGGCGGGGGCCGCGATGAGCAGGGACACCCCCAGGCCGGCGACGGCGGCGATCGCCGTGCCTCTCGATCTGAACATCGGTGTTCGCTCCTTGAGGGGGATGGGAGTCGGTCGAAACGAATTATCGTCGTCGACCACAGACTTGGCAAGGATGTGCAATCGGGGGGAGGTGGTCTAATGGACGCCATGTCACGCGCCAGCCTGTACAAGGACCCGACCGCGGTCGCCGGGATGTTCGACGAGGTCGCCCGCAATTACGACCGCACCAACGACATCCTCACCGGCGGTATCGACCGGATCTGGCGGAGGGCGACGTTCGACGCGGTCGCGGCCCGGCCCGGCGAGCGGGTGCTCGACCTGGCGGCGGGCACGGGCACCTCGAGCGCGGACTACGCCGATGCCGGCATCGACGTCACCCCGTGCGACATGTCCGAGGGGATGGTGGCCGAGGGCCGTCGCCGGCGCCCCGACCTGCCGTTCGTCCTCGGGGATGCGACCGACCTGCCGTTCGCGGACGCGAGCTTCGACGCGGTGACGATCTCGTTCGGCCTGCGCAACATCTCGGACACGGGCCTGGCCCTGCGGGAGATGCTGCGGGTGACCGTGCCGGGCGGGCGACTCGTCGTCTGCGAATTCTCCCAGCCCCCGAACCGGGCCTGGGCGGGCCTGTACGGGTTCTATCGCGACCGGATCCTCTCCCCGGTCGCCAAGGCCGTCTCCTCGAACGCCCCGGCCTACGACTATCTGGCCGAGTCGATCGCGGCCTGGCCCGACCAGGACGCGCTCGCCGGCGTGCTGCACGCGTCCGGGTGGCGGGGCGTCGGCTATCGCAACCTCACCGGCGGGATCGTCGCGCTTCACCGGGCATTCAAGCCGGCCGAGTAGCCCTGAACGGCCCTGAACGGCCCTGAATCGGCGCGGGCCGGTCACGGAGCGGGGTTGATCACGCGCCCCCAGGTGGACACGTTGCCCCAGATGTTCTGACGCAGCCCCTCGAGCTGGAGGATCTGGCTGTGGTCGACGAACAGGTTGACCTCGTTGCCGTAGTTCTTGACGTACCACTCGAAGACCGGCCCGTCCGCGGCCTCGAACATGACGTTCTCGAGGCCGAGGCCGTTGATGATCGACGCCGCGGCGGAGGTGTTCCACTCGGCGACGTTCTCGGTGATCCCCTCGGACTCGATCATGATGATCGATGCGCCGGCCGCGAGCGCGCGCCGGCCGCGGTCGACGAGGTCGCCGATGTCCTTCGTCGTCTCCGCCGCCAGCTCCGCCTCCCCGGAGTCCCCGCCGGAGCCGATCTGGATGCCGAGCTCGGGCTTGGGCCGCAGGCCTGCCGCCACCACCTTCTCGACGAGTCGTTCGAGCCCGGAGGTGGGCAGCATGATGAAGCCCGTCGAGATCTCGATCACATCGAAGCCCACGTCCTTGGCCTCATGGAGGTAGTGGTCGACCGCGTCCGGGCCGTAGCGCAGCACGGTCTCGATCCAGCCGCCCGAGGAGACGTAGGAGTCGTTCTCGTGCGCGAGGTCGCTGAACGCGCGGACCTGCGCGGGCGGCACGAGCGCGAACGAGCCGCCCGCCCACTTGATGCCGTCGACCCACTGGCCGGCGACCTCGAAGACGTCCTGCAGGTGCCGGGTGCCGAACGTCGCATAGTACGGGGCGCGGATCTCGGTCATCCCGGTGGCTCGGGGCTTGGCCGGGCGGTAGGCGCGCGGCACGAAGTCGAAGCTCACATCGAATCCGGTGGCGTTGGACATGGTCGGTCTCCTTGTGTGAATGCCCCGGACGGGGCTCGGTTCAGGCCCGCTCCCGGCGCACCCGGGCGAGTGCGGAGGTGAGGGCGGTGACGGGCTCGTGCTCGAGCCCGCGCACGAGCGCGACGATCTCCTCGCGCAATTCGGCGGGTGCGAACGGGGTCGTGAGCGAGTGGAACTTCCGCTCGGCGCCCGCCCAGCTCTGCGGACGGGTGTGGAACCCCTCGTAGGCGGACTCCTCGGCCTCGAAGGACGTGCCGTCGGTCAGGGTGAGGACCAGGCGCGCCGGCATCTCCTCGGGGAAGCGCGCCGACAGGTCGTCGTCCGGCCGGATGCGCACGCGTGTCATGAGCTGTTGGACGTCGTCGGCGACGATCCGGGCGGGCTCGTACTGGGCGGGCGTGAGCTCGCCGTCGAGGAGGGTCACGGCGAGCATCCACGGCAGGGAGTGATCGGCCTCCTCCTTCGTGGCGACCGTCCGCTTGTCGCCCTCCTCGCCGCCGCCGATGATCGAGTACGCGACGTCGAAGGTCGTCAGCTCGATCGAGGCGACGTCCTCGGCCCGGACGCCGGCCCGAAAGCGGGCCCGGACGGCGATGACCGCCTCGAGCGCCGACTGCGAGTGGATCTCGGCGTTGTGCTTCTTGATGATCACCCGGCGGACCCGTTCCAGGTCCTCCCCGGCCCAGTCGAGCGTGAACGGGCCGGAGACGGTCTCCTTGAAGCCCTTGTTCCCCTCGAACACCTCCGCCGGGCCCGTGATCCCGCGTGCCGCGAGCAGCGCCGCGAACGTCCCCTCCTTCGACACCTGCGGATAGGCGAGGCCCTTCCAGTGGCTCAACGAGCCCGTGCGGGTCACGCGCAGGGCGTTGTTGGCGGTGCCGCAGATCGCGATCGCGTTCGCGATCTGGCCGGTCGTCAGCCGCATCGCCTTGGCCGCTCCGGCGGCCGCGGCATAGGCACCCTGGGTCGTGTGGTCGAAGCCGCGTGCCCGCACGGGCGCCTCGTCCGCGAGGCGGGTGTGCACCTGGTACGCCACCGCCAGGGCCGCGAGAAACTCGGCTCCGGAGGCGCCGACGCTCTCGGCGGCGGCGAGGACCGCGCCGAGGTTGTCCGACGGGTGATTCGTCTCCCCCGGGGCGAGGTAGGCGTCCATGAAGTCGAGGTAGCGGCTCAGGCCGCTGTTGTAGAAGGCGGCCCGGTCCGGGGAGGTCCGGCCGCCGCCGATGAGGGTCGCGACCTCGGTGCCGCCGAGGTCCTCGAGCAGGCCGCGGACGGCGACCATCGGCTCGGCGTCGAGGGCGCCGATCGCGACCCCGAGGGTGTCGAGGACGTGGATCTTCAAACGATCGATCGCCTCCGCGCCGGCATCCGCCAGCGTGACGCGGTGGACGAACGCGGCCAGGTCCTGGACTTCGGTCATGAGTGCCTCCGGGTGCTCCGCAGTCACGTCGGTGGCTGCGTCGGTGGTGTGCTGGGCCGGTGTGATGCCGGCGCGATGTCCTGCCTCCACCATGCTCCCCGGGTATCTTGACGTCAAGAGGCTTGCTGACATTGATCGATCACTTGTCGGAAACTCCTCGGCGGGCGTCGCGCTCGCGCTCCGCGGCCGTGACGCGCCTCACGGGGGCCCGGGCGCGTGGCCCCGGTCGCCGAATCCGTCGCGTCGTTCCGCCCGGTTGCGGCCTGACGTGACGGAATGGTCGCCTGAGTCACCTGGATCGGGGGTGTGGCGTCAGCGGGGGCGCGTCATTGACGCTAGGCTGCAGACGGGCATGTTTTCCGCGCAAAATCAGCGCGGATCGCCCCCAGAGGAACATCAATTTGGCAAGCTCGCAGTAGCGGAAATGGTGGTTGGCGTGTTGGTCGTGCCCGAGGATGACGCCGACGTCATCGTCGTAGGCGCAGGCCCGGCCGGGGCCTCGGCCGCGCACCACCTCGCGACGGTCGGACTCGAGGTGCTGCTGCTCGAGAAGGCCACGTTCCCCCGCGACAAGGTGTGCGGCGACGGGCTCACCCCCCGCGCCGTCTCCGAGCTCATCCGCATGGGCGTGCCGATGCACCCGCAGGACGGCTGGATCCGCAACAAGGGCCTGCGGGTCGTCGGCGGCGGACACACGCTCCACCTCCCGTGGCCGGAGATCGAGCGCTACCCGAACTACGGCATGGCCAAGGCCCGCACCGGCCTCGACCAGACCCTCGCGCATCACGCCCGCGCCAGCGGCGCGAAGCTGATCGAGGGGGCCAACGTCACCGGCCCGCTCGTGGACGAGCGCACCGACCGGGTCGTCGGGGTCACCTACCGCTCCGTGGACGAACGGGGACGGCGCATCCCGGGCGAGGAGGGCGCGGAACGTCCGCTGCGCGCGCCGATCGTCATCGACGCGGGCGGGGTGTCCGCCCGGCTCGCGACCGCCGTCGGAATCGCCAAGCGCGAGGACCGGCCCATGGGGGTCGCCGTGCGCACCTACTTCCGCACCCCGCGCCACGACGACGAGTGGATGGAGTCCCAGCTCGAGCTGTGGGAGGGCGAGGCCGGGAACTCTCCGCTCCTGCCCGGCTACGGGTGGATCTTCGCGCTCGGGGACGGCACGGCGAACGTCGGCCTCGGCTCGGTCTCCTCGACCGCGCGGGCGACCAAGCTCGACTACAAGGCCCTGCTCGCGGCCTGGATGCGCAACGCGCCCGCGGACTGGGAGTTCACGCCCGAGAACCAGGTCGGCCCCGTGCGCAGTGCCGCCCTGCCGATGGCGTTCAACCGCACCCCCCTCTACCGGCGCGGCCTCATGCTCATCGGCGACGCCGGCGGCATGGTCTCCCCGTTCAACGGGGAGGGCATCGCCTACGGGCTCCAGGCGGGCCGGATCGCGGCGGACGTCGCCGCCCAGGCGCTCATGCGCACGACCGCCCCCGCGCGCGAGCGGATGCTGCTCAGCTACCCGCGCCGAATGAACGAGGACATCGGCGGATATTTCGCTCTCGGTCGACAGTTCGTCAAGTTGATCGAGCGGCCGGAGATCATGCGCGTGTGCACGCGGTACGGGCTGCCCCGGCCGCTGCTCATGAAGTTCGTGCTGAAGCTGCTCTCGGACTCCTACGACACCCGAGGTGGAGATCTGACCGACCGGATCATCACCTCACTGACACGAATCGTCCCTGCGGCGTGAGGATCTGCCCATGACCAATCCCTACCTTCCGATCCTGATCCTGCTGGGTCTGGCCCTGCTGCTCGCCGGCGGGGGACTCGCCGCGTCCGCCGTCATCGGGCCGAAGCGTTACAACAAGGTCAAGGTCGCCGCCTACGAATGCGGCGTCCAACCCACCCCCGGGGCGAGTACCGGTCGCTTCCCGATCAAGTACTACCTCGTGGCGATGACCTTCATCCTGTTCGACATCGAGGTCGTCTTCCTGTACCCGTGGGCGGTGGCCTTCTCGGAGCTCGCCGTCTTCGGCCTGATCGCAATGATGACGTTCCTGTTCTTCATCACCGTGCCGTTCGTCTACGAATGGCGTCGCGGTGGCCTGGACTGGGACTGAGAAAGGAACCACGAGTATGGGACTCGAAGAAAAGCTTCCCTCCGGCTTCCTCCTGGGCAAGATCGAGGACCTGGTGGGATGGACGCGCTCCTCGTCGATGTGGCCGGTCACGTTCGGGCTCGCCTGCTGCGCGATCGAGATGATGGCCGCGGGCACACCGCGCTTCGACATCTCCCGCTACGGCATGGAGGTCTTCCGGGCCTCGCCGCGGCAGGCCGACCTGATGATCATCGCCGGGCGGGTCAGTCACAAGATGGCCCCGGTCATGCGCACCGTCTACGACCAGATGGCCGACCCCAAGTGGGTCATCGCGATGGGCGTCTGCGCCTCCTCGGGCGGGATGTTCAACAACTACGCCATCGTCCAGGGGGCCGACCACGTGCTCCCCGTCGACATCTACCTTCCCGGGTGCCCGCCGCGGCCCGAGATGCTCATCAACTCCATCCTCGAGCTGCACAAGCACGTGATCAAGGGCGCGCCCCTCGGCGCGCACCGGGAGGAGATCAGCCGCCAGGTCGAGGCCGCCGCGCTGCGCGCCACGCCGACCCACGAGATGAAGGGCCTGCTCGCGTGAGTACCGACAAGTCGCTCGCCGCCTCCGGAGGCGGCCAACTCGACCGGGCGCAGGCCGGACCGCTCGGGCTCATCCGCGAGCAGAAGGGCATGTTCGGCGTCCACGGCAGCGGAGACACCTCCGGCTTCGGAGGGCTCGAGCAGGCGGTCGCCCAGACCCCCGCGAGCGAGCGCCCGTACGGCGGCTACTTCGACGAGGTGGTCGACCTCCTCGCCGAGGCACTGGCCGACGCGGGTGTCGACTTCGACGACGCCATCGAGCAGGTCGTGGTCTACCGCGGCGACCTGACCCTGACCGTCGCCCGGGAGCATCTGCAGCTCGTGGCCCGGCTTCTGCGCGACGAGCAGGACCTGCGCTTCGAGTTCTGCGTCGGCGTCAGCGGGGTGCACTACCCGGACGACCGGGGCCGGGAGCTCCACGCCTACTACCCGCTCAACTCGATCACCCACAACCGGCTCATCAACCTCGAGGTGACCGCCCCGGACGAGGACCCGCACGTCCCGTCCCTGTGCGAGATCTACCCGGCGAACAACTGGCACGAACGCGAGGTCTGGGACTTCTTCGGCCTCGTCTTCGACGGCCACCCCTCGCTCACCCGGATCCAGATGCCGGACGACTGGGTCGGACACCCGCAGCGCAAGGACTACCCCCTCGGTGGGATCCCCGTGGAGTACAAGGGGGCGACCATTCCCTCGCCCGACAACCGGAGGTCTTACAGCTGATGAGTACCACACCCCCGATGGCCACGGCCGGTGCCGGAGCTCCCGGCACCGAGGGCGTCCACGAGTTCACGGCCGAGGGCGGCGACTGGGACCAGATCGCGCTCGACGCCGAACGGTTGGCCGACGAGCGCATCGTCGTCAACATGGGGCCGCAGCACCCCTCGACCCACGGCGTGCTGCGCATCGTTCTGGAGATCGACGGTGAGACGGTCCGCGAGGCCCGGGCGGGAATCGGGTTCCTGCACACCGGTATCGAGAAGAACATGGAGTTCCGCACCTGGACCCAGGGCGTCACGTTCTGCACGCGCATGGACTATGTGGCGCCGTTCTTCCAGGAGGCCGCCTACTGCCTCGCGGTGGAGAAGGCCCTCGGGATCACGGACGACATCCCCGAACGGGCGACCCTCATCCGTGTGCTGGTCATGGAGCTCAACCGGATCTCCTCGCACTTCGTGGCGGCCGGAACCGGCGGGAACGAGCTCGGCGCCACCACGATGATGACGATCGGCTTCCGCGACCGTGAGGAGATCCTGCGGATCTTCGAGGCGATCACCGGACTGCGGATGAACCACGAGTACATCCGTCCCGGCGGCGTGGTCCAGGACCTGCCCCCCGGCCTGACCGCGATGGTGCGCGAGAAGCTGCCGCAGATCCTGCGGGGAATCAGCGAGCTCGAGAAGCTCACGCTGGAGCTTCCCATCTTCGTGGGACGGATGAAGGACGTCGGCGTGCTCGACCTGTCCGCGGCCACGGCCCTGGGCGCGACGGGACCGCTCATGCGCTCGGCGGGCCTCCCGTACGACCTGCGCAAGGCCCAGCCGTACTGCGGCTACGAGACCTACGACTTCGAGATCCCGACCGCCACCGGCGGAGACTCCTACGATCGGTACCTGGTCCGCTTCGCGGAGATGCGCGAATCGGTCAAGATCGTCGAGCAGGTGCTCGACCGGCTCGACGCGCAGGACCGCTCCGGCAAGCACCCGGTCATGGTCGCCGACAAGAAGATCGCCTGGCCGGCCCAGCTCGCGGTCGGCTCCGACGGTCAGGGCAACTCCCTCGAGTACATCCGCCACATCATGGGCGAGTCGATGGAGGCCCTCATCCACCACTTCAAGCTCGTGACCGAGGGCTTCCGGGTGCCGGCGGGCCAGGTCTACCAGCAGGTGGAACACCCGAAGGGCACGATGGGGGTCCACCTCGTCTCCGACGGCGGCACCCGCCCGTACCGGGTCCACTTCCGGGACCCGTCCTTCAACAACCTGCAGGCCCTGTCGATCATGTGCGAAGGCGGTTCGATCGCCGACGTGGTCGTCTCGGTCGCCTCGATCGACCCAGTGCTAGGGGGGGTGGACCGCTGATGTCCATCGAATATCACGGCTATCCCGAGGACGTCGACGCCCGGCTGCGGGCCGATTCCGCACAGATCATCGCCCGGTATCCCACGCCGCGCTCGGCCCTGCTGCCGATGCTCCACCTGGTCCAGGCCGAGGACGGCTACGTCTCCCCGGCCGGCATCGCCCTGTGCGCCGAGGTGCTCGGACTCTCCCGCGCCGACGTGAGCGCGGTGGCGACCTTCTACAGCCAGTACAAGCGCAAGCCGAACGGGGACTACACGGTCGGGGTGTGCACGAACACCCTGTGTGCGGTCATGGGCGGTGACGCGATCTTCGAGCGGATCTCGAGCCGGCTGGGCATCAGCCACGACGAGACGACCGAGGACGGGAAGATCACGCTCGAGCGGATCGAGTGCAACGCCGCCTGTGACTTCGCCCCGGTCGTCATGATCAACTGGGAGTTCTTCGACAACCAGACCCCCGAGGCGATCCTCGAGGTGGTCGACGCGATCCTCGACGGCAAGCCCGTGCAGCCCACCCGCGGAGCGGAGACCGTCGCGACCTTCAAGGAGGTCTCCCGGGTCCTCGCCGGCTTCGACGACGGCCGCGCGAACGAGGGCGTCGGCGCCGGTGCGGCCACGCTCGAGGGGCTCAAGCTCTCCCGGGAGCACGACTGGCACGCGCCGAAGCCCGAGCCGGGCCCGAACTCGAACGATGGAGGCCGGTCATGACCACCCTGACGCCCGTTCTCAGTGACATCTGGGATGCCGAGCGTTCCTGGACCCTGGAGACCTATTCGGCCCATCAGGGCTACGAGGCCTGGCGCACGGCGATCCACACCGAGCCGGCCCGGCTCATCGAGCTCGTCAAGGGCTCGGGGCTGCGCGGGCGCGGCGGTGCGGGCTTCCCGACCGGGCTCAAGTGGTCGTTCCTGCCGGCCCCGGACGGCGGCCCCCGCTACCTCGTGGTCAACGCCGACGAGGCCGAGCCGGGCACGTGCAAGGACATCCCGCTGCTGCTGGCCAACCCGCACTCCCTCATCGAGGGGATGGCGATCACGAGCTTCGCGATCGGCTCCAACCACGCGTTCATCTACCTGCGCGGCGAGGTCGTGCACGTGCACCGGCGCGTCATGAACGCGATCCGGGAGGCGCGCGAGGCCGGCCTGCTCGGCACGAACATCCTCGGCACCGGCTTCGACCTGGAGATCACGCTCCACGCGGGCGCGGGCGCCTACATCTGTGGGGAGGAGACCGCGCTGCTCGACTCCCTCGAGGGCCGACGCGGTCAGCCCCGTCTCAAGCCCCCGTTCCCGGCCGTCGCCGGTCTCGACGCACGGCCCACCGTGGTCAACAACGTCGAATCCATCGCCTCGGTCCCCGGGATCGTGCGGGAGGGGGACGGCTGGTTCGAGTCGATGGGCACGGGCAAGTCGACCGGCCACGGCCTCTTCTCGCTCTCGGGCCACGTGACCCGGCCCGGTCAGTTCGAGGCACCGCTCGGCATCACCCTGCGGGAGTTGCTCGAGCTCGCCGGCGGGATCCGCGACGGTCATCGGCTCAAGTTCTGGACGCCGGGCGGCTCCTCCACCCCGATCTTCACCGACGAGCACCTCGACGTCCCGCTCGACTTCGAATCGGTCGCCGCGGCCGGATCGATGCTCGGCACCCGGGCGCTCCAGATCTTCGACGAGACGACCTCGGTGGTCCGTGCGGTCTCCCGCTGGATCGACTTCTACGCCCACGAGTCGTGCGGCAAGTGCACCCCGTGCCGCGAGGGCACCTACTGGATGAAGCAGGTGCTCACCCGGCTCGAGGCGGGCCAGGGCCTCGAGGGGGACGTCGACCTGCTCCTCGACGTCGCCGGGAACATCGACGGCCGCTCCTTCTGCGCCCTCGGCGATGCCTCCGCCCAGCCGGTCAAGAGCGGTATCAAATACTTCCGTGAGGAGTTCGAGCAGGGCCTGCACACGCCGGCCCGTGAACTCTTCCCCTACGAGGCCAACGCCCTGTTCACCGAGGTCGCCCGATGACTGCCAGCCAGAACACGAACGCACCCGCCCCCGTCGAGGAGGTCGGCCTGACCATCGACGGCGTCGAGGTGAGCGTGCCCAAGGGCACCCTCATCATCCGCGCCGCCGAACAGGCGGGCATCCACATCCCCCGGTTCTGCGACCACCCGCTGCTGGCGCCCGCCGGCGCCTGTCGCCAGTGCCTCGTGGACGTGGCGATGCCCGACCGGGAGGGGAACCTCCGGGCGATGCCGAAGCCGCAGACCTCGTGCACGATGACCGCCTCGCCCGGCATGGTCGTCAACACCCAGCACACCTCCGCCGTGGCCGACAAGGCCCAGCACGGCATGATCGAGTTCCTGCTCGTCAACCACCCGCTCGACTGCCCCGTCTGCGACAAGGGCGGCGAGTGCCCGCTGCAGAACCAGGCGATGAGCAACGGCAACGCCACGAGCCGGTACGCGGACGTCAAGCGCACGTTCCCGAAGCCGATCAAGATCTCCACCCAGATCCTGCTCGACCGCGACCGCTGCATCCTGTGTCAGCGCTGTACCCGCTTCCAGGACGAGATCGCCGGCGATCCCTTCATCGCGCTGCAGGGACGCGGCGGCGGGGCCCCGGGCCAGGAGGTGCACACCCTCCACGCCCAGCAGATCGGCACGTTCGACGAGGCGATCCTCGACATCGCCCCCCTCGAGGGCGCCCACACCGACCCCGCGCACACGAGCGAGGTCGTCGGCCCCGAGGGCATGGGCGGGATCACCGCCGGCATGATCCAGACCGTCGGCTCCGCCGAGGTGGACTCGACCGGACGCCCGTTCGCCTCCTACTTCTCCGGGAACACGATCCAGATCTGCCCGGTCGGTGCCCTGACGTCGGCGACCTACCGGTTCCGTTCGCGCCCCTTCGACCTCGTCTCCGTCGACTCGATCGCCGAGCACGACGGCTGCGGCTCCGCGATCCGGATCGACCACCGCCGCGGCACCGTCATGCGCCGCCTCTCCGGCGACGATCCGGGCGTGAACGAGGAGTGGATCACCGACAAGGACCGCTTCGCCTTCACGTGGCAGGCCGGCCCGGACGTGCTCACCACCCCGCTCGTGCGCAACGAGGAGACCGGCGAGCTCGAGGCCACCAGCTGGTCCGAGGCGATCCACCTCGCGGCCCGCGGGCTGCGCGGCGCCACCGATCGGGGCGTCGGACTGCTTCCCGGCGGGCGGCTCACCCTCGAGGAGTCCTACGCCTGGTCGAAGTTCGCACGGGTCGCCTTCGACACGAACGACATCGACTTCCGCTCCCGCGCCCACTCCGCCGAGGAGGCCGCGTTCCTCGGACACCACGTCGCCGGCTCCTCGATGGAGGTCACCTTCTCCGATATCGAGCGCGCCGGGCACGTGCTGCTCGTCGGACTCGAACCGGAGGAGGAGGCGGGCACGATCTTCCTCCGCCTCCGCAAGGGGATGCTCGCGGGCACGGTCTCGGTCTCCACGATCGCCCCGTTCGCGACCCGCGGCAGCACGAAGCTGCGCGCGCGCGTCCTCACCACCGGCCCCGGCGGCGAGGCCGCCGCACTGGCCTCACTGACCTCGCCGGCCGACGCGGGTGCCGCCGGTGCCGCCGGTGACACGGCCCAGGTCGCCGAGGCCCTCCGGGCCGACGGCGCCGTCATCCTCGTCGGCGAGCGGCTCGCGCTCAGCCCCGGCGGCTACACCGCGGCCCTCGCCCTCGCCCGTGCCACGGGCGCCCGGCTCGCCTGGGTCCCGCGCCGGGCCGGCGACCGCGGAGCGGTCGAGGCCGGACTGCTGCCGACCCTGCTCCCCGGGGGGCGGCCCGTCGCCGACGCGGAGGCGCGCATCGACGTCGCCGCCGCCTGGTCGGTGCCCGAGCTCCCCGAGCGCCCGGGCCGCGACACCGAGCAGATCCTCGCGGCCGCCGGCTCCGGCGACCTGGGAGGACTCGTGGTCGGCGGACTCGACCTGGCCGACCTGCCCGATCCCGCCGCCGCCGAGCGGGCGTTCGCGAACGCCGGCTTCGTGGTCCAGCTCGAGGTGCGACGCACCCAGATCAGCGCCTACGCGGACGTCGTGCTTCCCGTCGCCGCCCCGACCCAGAAGTCCGGCACCTTCCTCAACTGGGAGGGACGCCCCCGGCCGTTCGGCCAGGTCTTCCCCACGAGCATGCGCAGCGACGCCGGCGTGATCGACATGATCGGCGCCGCGATGGAGCTGGACCTGGGCACCGACGAGCTGGACTCGATCCACCGCGAACTCACCGGCTTCGCCGGCTGGGACGGTGCCCGAATCGACGCGCCCCAGGTCGCCGTCCCCGCCGCCGAACCGGTCGGCCCACCGGCCGGCGGGGGAGGCCACGTGCTGGCCACGTGGAGGATGATGCTCGACGCCGGGTCGGGACAGGACGGCGAGCCGTACCTCGCGGGCACGGCCCACCGGCCCGTCGTGCGCATCTCGCCGGCCACGGCCGATGCGCTCGGCGTCGGCCTCGACAGCCGCGTGACCGTCACCGGCCCGTCCGGGCAGATCACGCTGCCGGTGCTGCCCACCGCGATGCCCGACCACGTCGTGTGGGTGCCGATGCACTCGCCGGGATCGTCGGTCTACCGGATGCTCGGAGTCGCCGCCGGCGCCGAGGTCGCCCTCGCTGCCGCAGCGGACACCCTCGAGGAGGAATCCCGATGATGAACCTGGCCCCGATCCTGGCGCAGGCCCCCCGCGGTGCCGACTTCAGCAATGACACGGTGCTCGTGTCGCTGATCAAGGCCGTGTGCATCCTGCTGTTCCTGTTGTTGTCGGTGCTGCTGGCCCTGTGGTTCGAGCGACGCCTCATCGGCCGGTTCCAGCAGCGCCTCGGGCCCAACGTGCGCGGGCCCTTCGGCCTCGTGCAGTCGATCCCCGACGCGCTCAAGCTCGTGCTCAAGGAGGACATCACCGTCAAGGCGGCGGACAAGGTGATCTACATCATCGCGCCGCTCATCTCGGTGGTCTCCGCCTTCCTCATCTTCGCCGTCATCCCGTTCGGCCCGGAGCGGGAGATCTTCGGCGTGACCACGCCGCTCCAGCTGACCGACATGCCGGTCGCGGTGCTCTACATCCTCGCGATCGCGGCCCTCGGGGTCTACGGGATCGTCCTCGGAGGCTGGTCCTCCGGGTCGACCTACCCGCTCCTCGGGGCGGTGCGCTCGACCGCGCAGGTCATCTCCTACGAGCTCGGCATGGGCCTCTCGCTCGTGAGCGTGTTCATCGTCTCCGGCTCGATGTCGACGTCGGAGATCGTCGCCTCCCAGACGGGGGAGAACGGCGGCGCATGGTGGGCGATCGCGCTCTTCCCGGCCTTCGTCGTCTACATCATCTCGATGGTCGGCGAGACGAACCGGCTGCCCTTCGACCTCCCCGAGGCCGAGGGCGAACTCGTCGGCGGCTTCCAGACCGAGTACTCCTCGATGAAGTTCGCCTGGTTCTACCTGGCCGAGTACATCAACATGATGAACGTCTCCGCGATCGCCACCACGCTGTTCCTCGGCGGCTGGCACGCGCCGTTCCCGTTCAACTACTTCAGCTGGGCCGAGGTCGGGATCATGCCGGTCGTCTGGTTCCTCGTCAAGCTCTGGCTGCTCATGGGCTTCTTCGTGTGGCTGCGCGGAACGCTACTGCGCTTCCGCTACGACCAGTTCATGAACCTCGGCTGGAAGATCCTCATCCCGATCGCCCTCGCATGGGTGGTCATCGTGTCCGTCTACCAGGGCGTCATCCAGTTCGGCAGCCTCGACCTGGACGGCCGGCTCGGACCGCTTCCGCTGCGCACGTGGATCATCATCGCGGCCGGTGTGCTGCTCATCCTCGCCTTCGCGCTCCTCGCGAAGGAGCCCCGCCGGGTGCTCGAGTCCGTCAACGCCGAGCCCGCCGAACCCGAGGAGTTCGACGCGTTCGCCGGCGGCTACCCGGTGCCACCGCTGCCCGGGCAGCAGCTGCCGCCGTCCCCACGCCGCGCCAAGGTGACGGCCCCCGCTGGAGAGAAGGAGACCGACGATGTCTGAGCAGACTCCCGATCCGTCCGCCGAGCACTCGCAGGTGACCCCCAGGCCCTGGGCGGGTGTTCCCGGGCGGGACGCCGCGGAACTCGTCGGCGACCCGAACACGGGTCCGGTGGGTCAGACCCTCGCACCGGTCGCCGGCTTCGGCGTGACGTTCTCCACCCTGTTCCGGCACACCGCCACCGAGCAGTACCCGTTCGAGAAGGTCCCGACCGAGCCGCGCTACCACGGCCGGCACATGCTCAACCGTCACCCCGACGGGCTCGAGAAGTGCATCGGCTGTGAGCTGTGCGCCTGGGCCTGCCCGGCGGATGCGATCTACGTGGAGGCCGGCAACAACACGCCCGACGCGCAGTACGCGCCGGGCGAGCGGTACGGGCGCACGTACCAGATCAACTACCTGCGGTGCATCTTCTGCGGCCTGTGCATCGAGGCCTGCCCCACCCGGGCCCTGACGATGAGCAACGAGTTCGAGCTCGCCGGCCAGACCCGGGCGGAGATGATCTACACCAAGGACGAGCTGCTCGCCCCGCTGCGGGACGGCATGCTCGCCGCCCCCCACCCGATGGTCGAGGGCACCACCGATGTCGACTACTACAAGGGCGAGGTGACCGGCCCGACCCGATCCCAGGTGGACTGGGTCCGCGAGCACCGCCCCCACGACGAGACCCTCGACTCGGCCGCGGCCGCCGCCGCGCGGGCCGAGTCCAGCACTCACTCACCCGCGGGAGGTACCCGGTGACCGAGCCACTGACGTTGTCCACGGGAGAGGGGGTGGTCTTCTGGATCCTCGCCCCCCTCATGGTGATCGGCGCGCTCGGGCTGATCTTCAGCAAGCGGATCGTGCACATCGCGGTCGCGGTCGCCGGCGTGATGATCGGCCTCGCCGTGCTCTACACCGCGAACGAGGCGCCGTTCCTCGGCGTGGCCCAGGTGGTCGTGTACACCGGCGCCGTGATGATGCTGTTCCTGTTCGTCATCATGCTCATCGGCGTCGACTCGAGCGAGTCCCTCACCGAGACCCTCACCGGCCAGCGCTGGTGGGCGGTGCTCGCCGGGGTGGGCACGCTCATCCTGCTCATCGCTGTCACCACCCGGGCGAGCCTGCCCGAACCGGTCGGGCTGGCCGCGGCGAACGCCGACGGCAACCCGGTCGGGGTCGCGCGGCTCATCTTCTCCGAGTTCGTGTTCCCGTTCGAGTTGACCGGGGCCCTGCTCATCACGGCGGCCCTCGGGGCCATCACGCTCACGCACCGGCTCCGGCTCACCGAGAAGGTCGGCCAGCCCGAGTTGGCGAGCGCCCGGATGCGGGCCTACGGCGCCGGGGAGTCCTCCGGCACGATCACCGTGCGGCCCGGACCGGGGGTCTACGCCCGCCACAACTCGGCGGACATGCCGGCGATCGACGCCGCGGGCCGGCCCGTGGACGAGTCGGTCTCCTCCGTGCTGCGGGTCCGCGGCCAGTTCGCCACCCCGCCGCAGCGGCTCGAACTCGGCCGCGGCAGCGCGACCGAGGTCTCGGAGCTCGAGGACGTGAGTGAGTTCCCGGTGAACACCGAGACGGAGGAGACCCGCCCATGAGCATGCTCAACTACCTGGTGCTCTCGGGCATCCTGTTCACCATCGGCACCGTCACGGTGCTCGTGCGGCGCAACGCGATCGTGGCGTTCATGGGTGTCGAACTCATGCTCAACGCGGCCAACCTCATGCTCATCGCGTTCGCCCGCATCCACGGCGACCTTCGCGGTGAGGTGATCGCGTTCTTCGTCATGGTCGTCGCCGCGGCCGAGGTGGTCATCGGCCTCGCGATCATCGTGTCCATCTTCCGATCCCGGGTGTCGGCGTCGCTCGACGACGTCAGCCTCCTGAAGAACTAGGGGAATACACGTGGACCTCGTCAATGCCTCCTGGCTGCTCATCGCCATTCCCCTGGTGAGCGCCGGCCTCCTGCTCCTGCTGGGGCGCGCCGCCGATTCGTGGGGCCACTGGCTCGGCGTTCTCGCCTCCGGTGCCTCCGGTGTCCTGGCCATCGCGCTGCTGATCGACTTCCTCGGTCGCGCGCCGGCCGACCGTGCGGTCGACGTGCACCTGTACGACTGGATCACGGGCTCCGCTCTCAACGTCTCCGCCGGGCTGCGGATCGACACGCTGTCGATCTCGTTCATGCTCCTGGTCACGTTCGTGGGCACGCTCATCCACATCTACTCGGTCGCGTACATGAAGGACGACGTCGCTCGCCGACGCTTCTTCGCCTACCTCAACCTGTTCGTCGCGTCGATGCTCATCCTCGTGATGGCGGACTCCTACGCGTTCCTCTTCCTCGGCTGGGAGGGCGTCGGCGTCGCCTCCTACCTGCTCATCGGGTTCTGGAATCAGCGGACGGAGTACGCGGTCGCCGCGAAGAAGGCGTTCGTGATGAACCGCGTCGGCGACATGGGCATGCTCGTCGGCATGATGGTGCTGTTCGCGACCATCGGCGCCGTCGACTTCGAGACCGTCTTCGACGCCGCGGCCGGGACGAACGAGGGCGTGCTCACGTTCGCGGGCATCGCCTTCCTCATCGGGGCCTGCGGCAAGTCCGCCCAGTTCCCGCTGCAGGCCTGGCTGGGAGACGCGATGGCCGGCCCGACGCCGGTCTCGGCCCTCATCCACGCCGCCACGATGGTCACCGCCGGCGTCTACCTCGTGGTGCGCTCCGGCCCGATCTTCGAGGGGGCGCCCGCCGCCCAGCTCGTCGTCGTCATCGTCGGTGCGATCACGCTGCTGTTCGGGGCGATCGTCGGTTGCGCGAAGGACGACCTGAAGAAGGCGCTCGCCGCCTCGACGATGAGCCAGATCGGCTACATGATGCTCGCCGCCGGGCTCGGCCCGATCGGCTACGCGTTCGCGATCTTCCACCTGATCACCCACGGCTTCTTCAAGGCCGGCCTCTTCCTCGGATCCGGGTCGGTCATGCACGGCATGAACGACGTCGTGAACATGCGCGGGTTCGGTGGCCTGAGCCGGTACATGAAGATCACCTGGATCACGTTCGGGGCCGGTTGGCTGGCCATCATCGGCTTCCCCGGCCTGAGCGGATTCTGGTCGAAGGACAAGATCATCGAGGCCGCGTTCGTCGGCGAGGGCTGGCAGCCCTGGGTCTTCGGCGGCGTCGCGCTCCTGGGCGCGGGGATCACCGCCTTCTACATGTCGCGGCTCTTCTTCATGACCTTCCACGGCAAGGAGCGCTTCAACGACGGGCGCAACGGGCTTCCCGGCCCGGAGCAGCACCCGCACGAGTCCCCGGCGCTCATGACGATCCCGATGATCATCCTCGCGATCGGCTCGGTCGGACTCGGAGCGTTCCTCGCGATCGGCGACCGGTTCTCCACCTGGCTCGCGCCGGTGACCGGGCCGGTCGAGCATCACGAGCCGGTGCTGTCCGTGCCGGTGATCACCACGGCCACGCTCGTGCTCGTGGCCATCGGGGTGTTCCTGGCCTGGCGCCAGTACGCCGCGAACGAGGTGCCGATCGCGCCGCCCGTCGGCAGCGTGCTCACCCGCGCCGCCCGGGTCGACCTTCACCAGGACGACGTGAACGAGGCCCTCGTCGGGCGTCCGGGCCTGCACCTGACCCGCACGCTCGTCTACGCCGATGGCGCCGTCGTCGACGGGGCCGTGCGCGGCCTCGGATCCGGCACGGTGGGCTGGGGCGAACGGCTCCGGCGCCTCCAGAACGGTTATGTCCGCAGCTACAGCGCACTCATGGCCGTCGGGGTCGTCGCCTCCCTCGTCGTCGTGCTCGCGATCCGGTACTGAGCAGGAGAATCACGGATGCCCACACAGATTGCCGGACAGTCGATTCTGACTCTCCTCATCCTCGTCCCCGCGGTCGTCGCGCTGCTCATCTGGGCCGTGCGACCCCTGCGGGCCGCAGCCCGCCCGATCGCCCTGGTCACCTCCGTCGTCGTGCTCGCGGGCGCCGGGTGGCTCGCGGGCGGATTCGACATGGCGAACGCCTCGACGCCCCAGTTCACGCAGGTGGCCGAGTGGATCCCGGCCTTCGGCGCCTCCTACGCCGTCGGGGTCACCGGCCTCGGCCTCGTCATGGTGCTGCTCGCCGCGCTGCTCGTGCCGATCGTCATCCTCTCCGCCTGGAACGAGGTGACCCTCCCCGAGGGGGTCACCGCCAAGGCGGCGCTCGACTATCGCCGGGCCGGCTACATGGCGCTCATCCTCGTGCTCGAGGCGCTCATGATCGCGATCTTCGTCGCGCAGGACGTGTTCTTCTTCTACATCCTGTTCGAGGCGATCCTCATCCCGATCTACTTCATGATCGGGTCCTACGGCGGGCCGAACCGCCGCAGCGCCGCGATCAAGTTCCTCGTCTACTCGCTCGCGGGCGGGCTCATCATGCTCGTCGGCGTCATCGCGCTGTACTTCCAGACCGACCAGGGCCCGAGCGCCTTCCTGCTCGAGAACGTCACGAACGCGGTGGGCGGGGACCCGACGCTGCAGATGTGGCTCTTCCTCACGTTCTTCGTGGCGTTCGCGATCAAGGCGCCGATGGTTCCGGTGCACACGTGGCTGCCCGACAGCGCCGCCCAGGCACCTCCGGGCACCTCCACGCTGCTCGTCGGCGTCCTCGACAAGGTGGGCACGTTCGGGATGATCGTGCTGTGCCTGCCGATCTTCCCGGACGCCTCGAAGGCGGCCGCCCCGGTGATCATCGTGCTCGCGGTCATCGCGATCATCTACGGCGGGATCGTGGCGATCGGGCAGACGGACGTCATGCGGATGATCGCGTTCAGCTCGGTCAGCCACTTCGGCTTCATCGTGCTGGGCATCTTCGTGGGCACCACCACCGCCCTGAGCGGGGCGATGATCTACATGGTCGCCCACGGCCTCTCGATCGCCGGACTGTTCCTCATCTCCGGCTTCCAGACCCAGCGCGGGGGAACCCAGCTCATGGACTCCTACGGGGGCATGCAGCGCATCACCCCGATCATCGCCGGCACCTGGCTCATCTCCGGATTCGCCTCGCTCGCGCTCCCCGGCCTGTCCGGCTTCGTGCCCGAGTACCAGGTGCTGCTCGGCTCCTTCCAGAACGCCGTCTGGATCGGGATCGCGGCCGTCATCGGCATCGTGCTCTCGGCGCTGTACATCCTCATGTCCTATCAACGCATCTACACCGGTCCACCGAACGAGAAGTACCGCGGGATGCCGGATCTGGACGGCCGGGAGAAGACGGTCGCGGGGGTCCTCATCGCGGCGATGCTCTTCCTGGGCTTCTATCCGGCGCCCGTTCTCGATGCGGTCAACCCCATCGCTGACACTCTCGCCCAGATCATCGGGAGCGCTTCATGAATCCGTTGCAGTCCACATTCGTCGCCCCGCACATCGACTGGGCGGCGCTCGCACCGATCGTCATCGTCTTCGCCGCAGCGGTCGCCTCGGTGCTCGTGGAGGCCTTCGTGCCGCGTGCGCACCGTCGGCTCGCCCAGGTGGGACTGTCCGTCGTCGCGATGGGCGCGGCCCTCGTGGCCGTCGTGTGGCGCTGGACCGAGGTGAGCATCCAGGGCCCGCAGGAGCTCGTGGCCGGCGCCATCCACGAGGATCCGGCCGGGCTCTTCGGCCAGGGGCTCGTGCTCGTCATGTCGTTCCTCGCGCTGCTCATCCTCGCCGACAAGGTCGGGGGCGAGGACTTCTTCGCCCCGACCGCGGCCGCGATCCCGGGCTCCCAGTACGAGGAGCAGGCTCGCCGTGCCGGTCTCGTGCAGACCGAGGTCTACCCGCTCACGCTGTTCGCCGTCCTCGGCCTCATGGTGTTCACGGTCGCGGCGGACCTGCTGACGATGTTCATCGCCCTCGAGGTGCTGTCGCTGCCGCTGTACCTGCTCTCGGGTCTCGCCCGCCGGCGCCGGCTCGTGTCGCAGGAGGCCTCGCTCAAGTACTTCCTGCTCGGCGCGTTCTCCTCGGCGTTCTTCCTCATGGGCCTCGCGCTGCTCTACGGCTACTCGGGCTCGATCCGGCTCTCCGAGATCGCGACCGCCGTCCCGCAGATGGTCGGGATGGACGGGCTCCTGCTCGCCGGGAGCGTGCTCGTGCTCATCGGGCTGCTGTTCAAGGTGGCCGCCGTGCCCTTCCACTCGTGGACCCCGGACGTCTACCAGGGCGCCCCGACCCCGATCACGGGCTTCATGGCCGCCGGCGTCAAGATCGCCGCATTCGGCGCGATCCTGCGGTTCGTCTACGTCGTCACCCCGGGCATCCAGTGGGATCTGGCCCCGTTCCTGTGGACGATCGCGATCCTCACGATGATCGTGGGCACCGTGCTCGCGCTCGTCCAGACCGACATGAAGCGGATCCTCGCGTACTCCGCGATCGCCCACGCGGGATTCGTGCTGCTCGGCGTCATCTCCCTCGAGCAGTCGGGGATCGGCGCGGTGCTCTTCTACCTGCTCGCCTACGGGCTGGCCACCGTCGGCGCCTTCGGCCTCGTGGCCATGGTGCGCAACCGGAACGCGGACGGCACGGTCACGAGCGAGGCCGGACACCTGTCGCAGTGGGCCGGACTCGGTCGCCGCAGCCCGCTGCTCGCGCTGGCCATGACGCTGTTCCTGCTGTCGTTCGCCGGGATCCCGCTCACCTCGGGCTTCATCGGGAAGTTCACGGTCTTCAGTTCGGCGATCGACGGCGGCGCCTGGCCGCTCGTCGTGGTGGCGATCATCGCCTCGGCCGCCTCGGCGTTCTTCTACATCCGTATCATCGTGCTCATGTTCTTCACGGAGCCGGCAGGTGAGCACACGACGGTGGTCGCGCCCGAGGGCATGGCCCAGGTGGCGATCGCGGTCTGCGCGATCGGGACCGTGGCCCTGGGAATCGTCCCGCAGGGCGTGCTCGACCTCACCGCGCAGGCGTCGAAGTTCCTGCTGTGACCTCGTCCCTGCCCCTCGGCGATGAGGCCCTCGAAGGCCTCATCGCCGGCGAACTGGACCGGATCGAGGCCCGGTTGGCCCACGAGGCGCGCAGCACGCACCCGATCATCGCCGACGCCTCCGGGCACCTCATGAGCGCGGGGGGCAAGCGGCTGCGGCCGGTGCTCGTCATGCTCACCTCCCAACTCGGCAGCGGGATCGACGAGGCGGTGCGGCAGGCCGCCGTGGCCACCGAGCTCACCCATCTGGCCACGCTCTACCACGACGACGTCATGGACTCGGCTCCGCTTCGCCGGGGCGCTCCGAGCGCGCACGAGGTGTGGGGCAACTCCGTCGCGATCCTCGTCGGGGACCTGCTCTTCGCCCGCGCCTCGCAGCTCGTCTCCGAGCTCGGCCCCGTCGCCGTGCGGATCCAGGCCGACGCGTTCGAACGGCTCGTGCTCGGTCAGCTGCACGAGACCCTCGGGCCGGGGGCGGGCGACGACCCGATCGCGCACTATCTGCGGGTGCTTGCCGACAAGACCGGCTCCCTCATCTCCGCCTCCGCCCATTACGGAGCGCTGTTCGCCGGCGCCGACGAGGCGATCATCGCCGCCGTCGTCGCCTATGGGGAGAAGGTCGGCGTCGCGTTCCAGCTCGCGGACGACGTCATCGACCTGATCTCCGACGCCGAGGTCACCGGCAAGACCCCGGGCACGGACCTGCGCGAGGGCGTGGCCACCATGCCCGTGCTGCTGCTGCGCGCCCAGGCCGCACGCGGCGAGATCGATGCCGCCGGCACCGATATCCTCACCGCCCTCGAGGGCGACCTGAGCGACGACGCGTCACTGGCGGCCGCCCTCGATGCGCTCCGCGCGCACCCGATCCTGGACGAGTCGCGGGAGCTTGCGCGCCAGTGGGCCGCGGATGCGGTCGCCGAACTCGCGCCCCTGCCGGAGGGCCCCGCCAAGGACGCCCTGACGAGCTTCGCGGGCCTCCTGGTCGACCGCCTCGCCTGACTGTCGTCGCTGATAAACGCATACGAAGTCCAAACGACTGCAGGGTGGCTTCCGTATTGCTAGGGTATGTGCCACCCAACGAGGGGTGCGGTACGTTTAAAGGGGATAGGTACATGTTGAACTCGAGACTTGGTGAGTTGGTGTCGGCATTGGCGCTTGCATCACTTGCCATCAGTGCGCCCGCGGTGGGCAAGAGCAGTTCGGATGCGAGTGTCGGTTTCACCAGTGCGTTCTCGGAGGTCGAAGCTGCTGGCGGATCCGTCGTAGTCGATGACGAGGGGAGTGTGCGGCTGCGTGTCGAGGGATCGCTGGACCTCCTCCTAGTCAGTGATGCGGCCGTTCAAGGGACGGAGGAGGGAGGACTCAAGGTGGAGCTCGATGGCATCGAGCCAGACTCGACGCTTGTCGTGATGCCGGACGTGCCCAAGGCGGATGTCTTGGCCTACGTCAGCGATGCGCTTGGCGGCGCGACGCCCGAACCGAACCCTGAGTCTGGACCGGCTTCTGAGCCGTTCGCCACTCTTCAGTACGGCTGTGGCAGCTCGAGGACCTTCACGGCTACCGTCGGGATGACCTCGTGGGGGAATGCGATCAATCTCGGATGCAGCATTGCGGGATCGCCCGGCCACAAGACTACGTACGCTTGGCAGGTGAATCCCTCCTCGTACGGAAGCGCCTGCGTGGCCGTTGCCGGCTGGGTGACGACGCAGGGCGCGCCCGGGCAGCCCCCGGTGACTGTGCAGCATTTCTACCCCGCAGGATGCGGCAACAGTAGCGCGGGCCTCGTGGGCTACACGGTTCCGTGGGGCAATGTCTGGGCTATTCCGAAGTTCAAGGTTCGCAACCCGGGAACTGTGGGTGTGACCGGAGTGGTGATGGGCTGACGCATGTTTCCTGAGAATGAGAGGTCCGAGATGTCTACGCGCCACAGCAACGATGACCGTCCACGCTCCGCAATCGTCGAGTGGCTCGCTGATGGACGGAGGATGATCGGGGTCGCGGCAGTGCTGCTTGTGGTCAGCGCCTTGATCAACGTGTTCTCAGTCAATGTTCCCTTGCTGTTCGTGGGTGATGATTCCAGCTTCCGGATCACCAATATCCTCGACGTGATCGCGGGCGTCTTCCTCCGCCCGGCCGGCATCGCCTGTCTGGTTGTTGGGCTGCTACGCCTGAAGTAGGACACGAAGTAGAGCGAGTGCGAGGCGGCGCTGCAACCATTGCCGCGCCGCCTCACGCCGTGGAGGAAGCAGTCGTTGACCTGGGCCCAGGATCAGCCCGCCGAACGCGTTGGAGCCCGTGCTATCGGCGACGATCGGACCCGTCGTCTCACACCATCGCCGCAGCGGTGCGTGCCGAACCTCCGACGCCTTGTGGGTGTCGGGTTGCTCGAGTGCGCTCGTTGGCGAAGGTCCCGCGTATGAAGTCTCTCGTGGATCACCTTGATCGGCCGGTGGGCGGGGAGCACGCATTCGTAGGAGGCCCCGGGGTGGTGACCGAGATTACGAGCCTGGGAATGGATGTCCATGCTCGTACGGTGCGGGCGGCCGCGATCGATGAGAGCACGGGGAGTCGATCTAGCGAGCCGTACCCGCCGACGTAGCGGATCACACCGCACGGCGGCGGCATGAGAAGCCGCAGGGAGGTATCCGGAAGACGAGTGGCCGACCCCGCACCATCCGGCACCTGGGTGCGCTGGACCCCATCTGCTCGTGTTGGCGGCACCCAGGTCCCTCGGCAGCCGCCATATGGGGGCGCTACACCCCACGTGGCCGTGTCGAGGCCGCCCAGGTTGGGTGCGGAGGCTACTGGTCGGCGAGCGGGGTGTGCATGAGCTGGACGACCTGCACCCCGCGCCGGGTCACGAGCTGGGCGCGACCCGGATCCCCGGGCTTCGGCTTGACGTTCTTGACGAGGGGGCCCTCCGCCGGCGACCCGGCGAGGATGAGCCCCGGGGAGGCGAGGTCCGACAGCGACTGGATGACCGGCTCGTAGAGCGACTTCGCCGCCCCGCCGGCGGAGCGCACGAGCACGACGTGCAGGCCGATGTCACGGGCCTGGGGCAGGAGCGGCACGAGCGGCAGCAGCGGATTTCCCTGGGAGGTGGCCACGAGCTCGTAGTCGTCGACGAGTAGGAACACGTCCTTGCCCGTCCACCACGAGCGCGCCCGCAGCTGATCGGCGGTCACGTCCGGGCCGGGGAGCCGGCCACTGAGGAAGGCCGCGAGATCCTTGATCCCGGCCATCGCGTTCGGTGCCGTGCGGTAGTAGCCGGCCAGGTACTCGTCGGGGATCGCGCCGAGGTGCGCGAACCGGTAGTCCACCTGGAGGATCTGTGCCTGCTCCGGGGTGTAGAGCCGCTGGATCTCGGCCGCCATCGAGGCGATGAACGTCGACTTGCCCGAGCCCGAGTCGCCGAAGGCGTACACGTGCGGTTCGACCCGTGGATCGATGCCCACACCCGTGAGCGCGGCCTCCTCGACCCCGAGGAGGAGCTGATCGCCGGACGGGGCCGCGGCGAGCACGTCCGCCGGCGAGACGTCGGTGGGCAGCAGCCGCAGCTTCGGGCCGGGGGCCTTCGTCCACGCCTTGTTCACCGACTCGATCAGGTGGTCCACCCCGGGGGCGAGGGCGTCCGGCTCCGGGCGGCCGTCGATCCTCGGAAGCGCCGCGAGCACGTGGTGGCCCGAGGCGATGAGGCCCCGGCCCGGACGGTCGGCCGGGATGTTCGCCGCGACCTTCCGGTCGATGTCGGAGTCCATCGGATTGCCGAGCTGCAGCTCGAGTTTCGTGCCGAACAGGTCCTTCATCTGGGTGCGGAAGTTCATCCACTGGTTCGCGGAGGCGAGGACGTGCAGCCCGAACGTGAGGCCCCGGGCACCGAGTGCCTGGATCTCACTCTCCATGTCGTCGAACTCCGAGCGCAGGGTGGGCCACCCGTCGACGATGAGCACCACGTCGCCCCAGCCGTCGTCGACCCGGCCCTCGGCCCGGCGCTGCCGGTAGGTCTCGATCGAGTCGATGCCGTGGGCCACGAAGTACTTCTCCCGGGCGTTGACGATCCCGGTCACCTCGGCCAGCACCCGGCGCACGACGTCGGGCTGGCTGCGGGAGGCGACCCCGGCGACGTGCGCCAGGTCCGCCAGCGGGGCGAACGTGCCGCCGCCGAAGTCCATGACGAAGAACTGCACCTCGTGCGGGGTGTGCGTGAGCGCGAGCCCCGTGACCACCGACCGCAACGCAGTCGACTTGCCCGTGCGCGGACCGCCGACGACGGCCATGTGACCACCCGCGCCCGCGAGGGAGAAGCGCAGCACCTCCCGGCGCTGCTCGAGCGGCCGGTCCACGATTCCGAGCGGGAACGTGAGCACCCCCGCCTCCCGCCAGCGGCGTGAGACCAGGCCGAGTTCGCCGTCCACACTCAGATCCGGCATGAGGGCGTCGAACGTCTCGGGCACCTCGAGCGGCGGCAGCCACACCTGGTGCGCCGGCAGCCCGTGCCCCTTCATCCGGGAGACCGCGATGTCGAACGTCACCCGCTTCTCGGCAGGTTCGGCCGGTCCAGCGGGCCCCGCGGGTATTGCCGGCACCGGCTCGACCTCCTTCGTGGCCGAGAGCACCGGGGCCGCGGTGAACGCCTCCACCCGCACCTGCGCGGCCTCCGTGCGCACCGGCGTGGCGCGCCGCCGGGCCTTCGGGGGCGCGGAGACGTAGGCCGCGCGGAACTGCAGCAGCGTGGTCGAATCCGGCTTGAGGAACCCGTGCCCACCGCCGCCGGGCAGCTCGAACGCGTCCGGCACGCCGATGACGGCCCGGGAGTCGGCGCCGGAGAAGGTCTTGAGCCCGATCCGGTACGACAGGTGGGAGTCGAGCCCGCGGAGCTTGCCCTCCTCCAGCCGCTGGGTCGAGAGCAGCAGGTGGATGTGCATGGAGCGGCCGAGCCGCCCGATCTGCGTGAACAGGTCGGCGAAGTCGGGCTTGGCGCTGAGCAGCTCGGTGAACTCGTCGGCCACGATGACCAGCGCCGGCAGCGGCGGCAGGTCGGTGCGACCGCTCGCCTTGCGGGCCTTCTCGTAGTCGCCGACGTTGGCGAAGTTCCCCGCCGAGCGCAGGAGCTCCTGGCGGCGGATCATCTCGCCCTGCAGGGCGTCGGCCATGCGGTCGACGAGCGTGAGCTCCTCGCCGAGGTTGGTGATGATCGCCGACACGTGCGGCATGTCCGCCATACCCGCGAACGTGGCCCCACCCTTGAAGTCGACGAGCACGAAGTTGAGCGCCTCGGAGGAGTGGGTGAGCGCGAGGGCGAGCACGAGCGTGCGCAGCACCTCGGACTTGCCCGAGCCGGTGGCGCCGATGAGCAGGCCGTGCGGGCCCATCCCCTGCTCCGCCGACTCCTTGAGGTCGAGGGAGACCGGCTGGCCCTGCGGGCTCAGGCCGATCGGGACCCGGAGCCGGTCCCGGGCGAGCCGGGGACGCCAGGCGACCTCCGGGTCGAAGTCGCGCACGTCCGGCAACCCGAGCAGGTCGGTCAGCTCGGCCGAGACCGCCGTCCGCGGGCCCTCGTCGCTCTCCTGCTCGAGCGCGAACGGGGTGAGCCGACGCGCCGTCGCCTCGGCCTCGGCGATGCTCATCCGGTCGGCGAGCGCGTCGGTGGCCTGCCGGGACCGCTGCAGCACCTGCATCGGGGTGACGTCCGCGCCGCCGGCCGCCGCGACCGGGTCGAAGAGGCGCAGCCGCACCGTGTTGCGATCGCGCAGCTCGTCCCACTGGGCGGGCAGATCGATCAGGGTGACCCCGGCGACGCCGTCCCGGGTCGCGATCGGGTGGTCGTCCGGCAGGTGACCGCCGTCGACGACCACGACGAGATGCGGGAAGACCTCCGCCCCGGGCTGGAACCTGGGCCGGTCGCCCACGCCCGGCGGCAGGTAGTCGGAGATGTCGGAGAACGCGGCCCCGATCATCCGGGCACGGCCCACGGCGTCGTGGGCGTGCAGCGAATGGGTGTGCGGCAGCCACTTCGCCCATTCCCACTGGGGCAGGGCGTCGGGGCCGGCGAGGATCGCGATCTGGAGGTTGTCGGCGTCGATGAACGTGGCCAGGTGGCACAGCATCGCGCGTGTGAGGCTGCGGACCTGGGTCGCCTGCCCGAGCACCTCGATCCGAGCGACGTCGCGCAGGTTCACGCCGAAGGGCACGGCGCGCAGGTTCTGGTGGGTCGTGACGAACCGGTGCGCGGCGGAGGCCGAGACGGGGTCGATCTGCGCGACCGGCGCCGGCGGGGGCGGCTCGAGCGTCAGGGCGAGCCGGGTCGTGGCGCGGCCGATCCGAACGTCGTAGGCGTCGGGCGCGGTCACCTCCCGCTCCCACACCCGGGTGCCCTCCTCGGCGACGACGGGCAGCGCCCATGGATCGGGCAGCATCCAGTGGGCGTACTGGCGCTGCCGATCCGCGGCGGTGCGCACGGTCGCGCGCAGGTCGGCCAGGTAGGCGAGGTATTCGCGCCGGTTCCCGGTGACCTCGCCCGTGTGCTTGGACTTCTGACGCCAGATGTTCATCCCGACCATCGACAGCGCCATGAACAGGAACATCCCGCCCATGATGTAGGCGCGCACCGGGTTCGAGGAGGAGTTGAACGCGATGAGGGCGACGGATCCGAGCGAGCCGATCATCGGCACGGCCATCATGAGCGCATTACTCGCACCCTCGGGCTTGGCCAGCTCCGGGGGCGGCTGCAATGCGATCGATCCGCTCGGCACCTGCGGCGGGGCGGGCCGCGGCCCGGATCGAGGGTTCATCCACTGCTCCCAACTCGTGCCGGGCGCGGTCGGCGCCCCGGCGATGATCGGCATTCAGACTACCGGGCGAGGCCCGGCCGCGCGGGCGCCGTCCATGGGTCGAAGGCCCCATCCCGCGCGGGCGATTGCGTGCGCGAACGGGCGGATCCGCTCGTTAGACTCACCCGGTGAGTGAGACTCCGGGGCCGCCGGGGGGAAGCAGGCAGGAGTGAGTGTGAGCGAGACGGCACATCGGGCGAGCCGGCTGACCCTTGCGCTCCTGGGCCCCACGGGCCTGCGCGACATCGCCGTCGGGGTCGAGACGACCCCCGCCGATCTGCTGGCGAGCATCGATCACGGCCGAACCGATCTCGTATTGACGACGTCCGCCGGGGTCGCCCTCGATCCCCACCGCGGCCTCGGGGATCAGGTCTCCTCCGGTGCGGTGCTCGGCTTCGCGGTCGCCGGCTCGCTCACGACGGGGAGTCGGGCGCTCTCGGAGCGCGCCGGCTGGCAGGGGATCGAGCCCCGGTATCGATTCGTCGCGTCGGGACGGCGCACCCTCGTCGGTCTGCTCGCTGCGGTCGCGGCGGTGGTCGTCGTGGTCACCCAGCTCGAACATGTCGTGGCCTCGACCCAGGTGGAGTGGCTGCGGTGGGTGAGCGGGGCGACCCTCGGGGCCGCAGCCGCGGCCGTCGCCGTGCGGCGGCACCCGCAGCTGGTGACGGTCCTCATCGGGCCGCTCCTCGGACTCGGGGCCGGGGTGGCGTGGGCGCCGTGGCAGGTGGCGGCCTCGCCGGTGAAGGCCGTGGCGCTGGCCCTCACCGTCGGTGCGCTCTGTGCCGCCCTCGTGGCCGTGCTCAGATACGCGGTGAGTCGGCGCCAGGATGCCCGGGAGGGCTCCGCCGGGCGGGTCACCGCCGCCGCCTCGCTCGTGGCCGCGATCGTGTCGGGGGTGGCGATCGTGGCGGTGCTGTGCCTCCTCGTCGGTGCGGCGCCGGCCACCGCACCCGTCCTGCTCCTCGGCTGCGCACCGCTCGTGCTGCGGGCCCTGCCCGTCGTCGCGCTCCGGATCCCCGACGAGGAGATCCTCGACCTGCCCGTCATCATGAAGTCGGTGCGCAGCGTCCGGGCCACGATGCCCGCCTCGCCGCGGCGCATCCGCACCCGGTGGGTGGCCGAGCACGTCGAGGCGGCCGCCACGAGCCGGTTGGCGGGGGTCATCCTCCTGTGCACCCTCGCGGTCCTGGTCGCGCCGGCCGTGATCGTGCGGGCGCGCCCCGCCGGCGTCGTCGGTTGGGCCGCGATCGGAGCGGTCGCGTGCGTCACGCTCGTGCTCGGGCTGAGCCCGCGGTCCTGGGCCGGGGGGCCCACGAAGGTCATCCCGCGGGTCGCGCTCGTGATCGTGCTGCTCCAGGTCGCCCTGCTTCGGCCGGGAGGTGAGCCGGGGCTGCTCGCGGCGGCGGTGCTCATGGGGCTCGCGGCGCTCATGCTCGTGGTGATGAGCCCGGTGGCCGCGGGCTTCCGGTCGGTGCGCTGGTCCCGGGCGGGCGATATCGTGGAGGCGATGGCCGTGGGGCTCGTGCTGCCCGCGACGCTGCTCGCGGCAGGGGCGCTCGACGCGCTCCCCATGCTCACCGCGAACTGATCCCACTCCCCAGACCCGCGTACACCCCCGAACGCCCCCTATATGCCCCCAGAGGCCCCCAGAGGCACCGAGAGGACCGAGCGATGAGCGTCCACGCGCCGCAGCGACCGCGGTACGCGCCCATGCGGCAGTTGCCGGTCTCGGTGGTCCATCCGCCCGTCGGACGTCGACTGCTCGCGCAGCTGTGCGACACGGTCGTCGTGCTCGCTCCCGGGGCGGTTCTCGTCGTGCTCACGGGCAACCTCGTGCTGGCGGCGATCGTGTCGTTCGAGCTCCTGCTCGCCCAGGTCGTCTCGGAGGCGAGGTGTGGAGCCACCCTCGGCAAATGGCTTCTCGGCCTTCGGGCGGCGAAGGTCGACTCCCTCTACGCACCCGGGCTCCTGCGGGCCGCGGGACGCTCCCTCGTGCTCGGCCTGGGCCATCTGGTCGCCGGCCTCGGCCAATTCGTCATGATCGCCGCGGCGGCCGGGGACAAGGACCGTGGGCAGGGCTGGCACGATCGCGCCGCCCGCACCACCGTGCTCGACGTGCGCGCCGGGATTCGGGCCAGCGCGTTCAGCGGCGCCCCGCAGGCAGATCGCGGCGCCGACTCCGCTGCCGGCTCCAGTACCGGCCCCGGTGCCCACCATCCGACCGCAGCGGAGGAATCCGGGCGTCGGGCCGGCTCGGGCGGGACTCCGGAGGCGTTCGCCCCGGCCGTGCGGCCGGCGCCCGCTCCCGCTGTGCCGCCCGCTCCCGTCATGCCGCCCGTGCCGCCGGCGGCATCGGCCCCACTCGTCACGCCGCCTCCGATGCCGCCCTCGGTGCTGCACGAACCGGCGGCGCGGCAGCCGCCGGCCGCCCCGCCGGCACCCGCCTTCCTCCGACTCGTGGGGGAGGGGACGGCGCCGATCCGCGTGGGAGGGACCGTCTTCGTCGGCCGCGCGCCGATCGCCCCGGCCGGGGAGGCGGCGACCGCCGTGGCGATCCACGACGATCGGCGTTCCCTCTCGCGCACCCATGCGCGCCTCGAGGCGCGTGGCGCCGAGCTCGTGATCACCGACCTCGGCTCCGCGAACGGCACCTTCCTCATCGCGGCCGACGGGAGCGCGCAGCAGCTCGAGTCCGATCGGCCGGTGGCGGTACCGGCCGGGACGACGTTCGCGCTCGGCTCCAAGGTCTTCACCGTCCACGCGGGCTGACCGGGCGCGCGCACGGCGCGTCGGGCGCCATCGTTTACACTGCGAAGGGCGCTACGGGGAGGCCTCGTGGGGTCGGCCGAGTGGGACAACCGAGTGGGACAACCGAGTCCAGGAGGACTGAATGCCGAGCAAGGACCGGCGCCGGAGCATGTCGATCGTGCTCGCGGCCGGCGTATTGATCGCCGCGAGCGGATGCGGCGACGGCCGATCCGAGGAGCCGACGACCGCCCCCGCGCCCACCGCCGAGCCGACGACGGCCGAACCGACGGCCGAACCGACGCCGGAGCCCACCGCGGCCACGCCGACCCCGGCGGAGATCCCGAACGCCGGGCAGGAGGTCCGGGTGGAACCCGGGGATGCGGTTCCGTTCTACGACTTCAGCCAGAGTTTCGACAGCCCGCCACACGTGGCCGACATCCGGGTGACCGGGGTGGAGTGGGATTGGAGTCCGCCGGGCGATGCCTCGGATCTGTGCGAGTACGATCCGGCCGACGGCCGCTACGTCGCGGTCGACCTCGCGATCGAGTCCAACGCCGCGGCCGAATCGTACGGGACGCCCTTCAGCGGCGAGGACATCGTGATCACGGACGACGCGGGCGAGCCTGCCGCGGACTATCGCGACTGGGAATCGCTCGCGTGCATGAGCCCGGGGGAGGAGATCACGGTGTCGCTCGAGCAGAACACGAGCTATACGGGGGCCCTCCTCTTCGTGGTCGAGGAGGACGCCTCCCAGCTCCGGGTGGACTTCCATTTCGACCGGGAGGGTGTCACCCCGACCTTCGTGTGGCAGCTGAGCGACTTCTGAGCGAGTCGCCGGCGGCCACGCCGTGAAGGCGTCGCGGTGGTATGACGACGGCCCGGCGAGCAGGTGCTCGCCGGGCCGTCGTCGTCCGGCTTCAGAGTAGGTCGTCGGTGTCCATCGTCGCGGGAGTCGCGTGCTCGCGCACGCCGGCCCCGCCGCCGGGCCCGAGGTCGACCGCGGCCTCTTCGGAATCCAGCTGCAGCGCCTGCAGGCCGAGGCCGCGCCGCTTCTTCTTGTCCGAGCCGCGGCCACCGGCCCCACCCATGCCGCCGGCCGCCATCGCAGCGCCGCCGCGGGATCCCCCCGCCGCAGCGCCCTGGCCGGCGGGCATCGCGCCGCCGCGGGCGCCTGCTGCTCCGCCCGTACCTCCGGCGCCGCCCGGGCCGCCACCGATCACGCCGGCGCGGGCCCCGCCCGCGGCTCCGGCTCCGGGCGCCCCGAGCGCCGAACCGCCGGGCACCATCCCGGCCCCGCCCCGCGCGCCGAGCAGGCCGCCGAGGCCACCGCCGCCGCCGAGTCCGCGTGCGGCGAGCAGGCCCGCCCCGCCGACCGCGGCGCCCGCGCCGATTCCGGACACGAGCCCGCCGCTGCCCCCACCGTCGAGGCCGGAACCGGAGCCCCCGCCGCCGGGCCCGTAGCCCGTGCCGCCTCCCGGCTCATAGCCGGTGCCACCGCCGCCGGGGGGATGGCCCGTGCCGCCGCCCGGGGGAGAGGCGGGATCCGTGCCGATCTCGGGAAGGGGCGTGAGCGGATCGCGCGGCCCGATCGGAGGAGACACCTCGTAGGTCGGCGGCTCCCACCCGCCGGGGAGGGTCGGCGGACGCCCGACGTGGATCGGGTCATCGCCGGTGCCGCCGCCACCGCCGCCTGGGCCGGGGAAGGTCGGGCCATCGGGAAGCTGCGTCCCGGGGGGACGCACGCCGATGACACCGGGACCGGTCGGCGGTCCCCAGGGGAAGGAGCCGACGCCCCCGCCGGGCGGGAGCCCGCCCGGACTGCGCGTGGCCGGGCCGCCGGCGTCCCTCGTGGAACGATCCTCGAAGGTGATCCCGCCGAGCGCACGGTCGTAGCGCTCCCGGGCGATCGCGGCCTCCTCCTCGCGGGCCTCCTCGACGAGGCCCGCCTGCCACAGCCGCATGTCCTCGGCCGGGAAGTGGCCGCCACCACCGAGGATCGAGTAGACGTTCTGCACGCCGAGCTCCCGGGCGGCGATGAACGGGCTCTCGCCCTCGGGCGGGAGGGAGTCGACCGCCTGGGTGGCGTCGCGCATCGCCGCGACCGCGAGGTCGGCGTTGTCCTGCGACTTCGCCACCTTCGTCTTGAGGCTCTCGAACCGCTCGTCGATGAGGTCTGCCGACTCGCGGAAACGCTCGGCGATCAAGCCCTCGATCCCGGTGCGAGAGCGCATCTGCTGCAGGCTCTCCTGTGCGCCTCCCAGGGAGTTGAGCGAAGACGACAGGTTGTTCTGATCCGTCCTGCGCGACCATGCCCCGAATCCGGAGTAGCTGGTGCGGATCCTGTCGAGGTAATCGTAGTGCTGGCCCATGAATCCTCCTCAGACCATCATCGGGATGGGACCCATGCCGGGGATCGCGATCACCGCGCCCTGGATATAGGTCGGGTCCGCGTCGAGACGAGCGCTGAGCAGCTCGAGACCCTGCTCGGTCTCCTCGTCGATGTCCTCGAGCTCGGCGCCCGCCTCGACGAGCGCGTCTCGAAGGCCCTTGAGCTCGGTCCAGATCTCGTCGATGTCGCGCTGCATCTGCTTGACGGTCAGGGTGAAGTCCTGCCGGAAGGATGCGCTGCCCGACACCGCCGCCCAACTGGTCTCCCCCTGGCTCCCGACCGAATGGACGAGGTTTCGGGGGTGATCGAACTCGTCCACGAGTGTGCCTAGGCGCCCGAGGGCGGACTTGAAGTCCTCCTTGTCGACCACGAGGTCGGTCATCCTGATTCCTCTCACTGCTCGGCGTTCGAGATGCTGCGGTGACGGATCTGCGCGAGATCGTCTATCGACGACGGCACGCGTCGAACCCCGGGGTGGGCTCCGACGCGCGCCGGCGATGCGGGTGGTGTGCTCAGCCGCCGAAGCGCTGGGCGTTGCGCTGTTCGGCGTTCTGGTAGTCGGCGTTGCCCTGGGAGA
>NZ_WHMT01000011.1:0-100269 GCF_009372055.1 Pseudactinotalea sp. HY160
CGGCGGAGTGCCCGTGGCCGAGGCGACGTTGTGCACGCTGCCCGCATCCACATCCGCCTGCGTCAGCGTGTACGTCGCCGTCGCGGTGACGGACTCACCCGGAGCCAGCACACCCTCGCCGGTCGCGGCCGACCAGTCATAGGACAGCTCCGACAGACCCGCCAACGGATCCGTGATCACGACGTCGGTCAGGGTCACGTTCCCCGCATTCGACGCGGTGAAGGAGTAGGTGACGACGTCGCCCACGTTGCCCTGGCCCGCGAGGTCGGCGTCCTTGACCAGCGTGATCGCCGGCGCCGGATCCGTCGTCGGAACCGTGGCCGGGTCCTCATCCTCGACCGGATCGGAGGGAATCGGCGTGCCCGGGTCCTCCGGATCGAACGTCGGCGGCGGGGTGCCCGTGGCCGAGGCGACGTTGTGCACGCTGCCCGCATCCACATCCGCCTGCGTCAACGTGTACGTCGCCGTCGCGGTGACCGACTCACCAGGCGCCAACACACCCTCACCGGTCGCAGCGGACCAGTCATAGGACAGCTCGGACAGACCCGCCAACGGATCGCTGATCTGCACATCCGACAGGGTCACGTTCCCCGCATTCGTCGCGGTGAAGGAGTAGGTGACGACGTCGCCGACGCCATTCCCGTCGGTGGTCTCACCCGACTTGATCAGCGTGATCGCCGGCTGCTGGTCGAGGGGGACGGAGGCCGTGTCCGTGTCGTCCACGTCGGGTCCGGACGGCGGCGTGCCGACGACCGTGGCGGTGTTGTCGATCGATCCCGCATCGACGTGTTCCTGGGTGACGATCAAGGTCGCCGTCGCCGTCACCGTCTCCCCCGGCGCCAGCTCACCGGGCGCGCCCGGCCAGTCGGAATAGGTGAGGGTCGACAGCCCCGGCAACGGGTCGCTGATGTCGACCCCGGTGAGGAGCACGTTGCCCGTGTTCTCGGCGGCGAAAGTGTAGGTGACCGTGTCCCCGACGACGAGCGCGCCACCGTCGGAGACGGTCTTCGTCAGCGCGATCGACGGCGCGTGCGCCTCGTTGGTGATCGTGCACACGACGTCGGCACCGGCCAGCGCGGAGGGTTGGGTGACGGTCCAGGACGGCGCCTCGCCGCTCGTGCTCACCGTGCCTTCGGTGGCTGCGTCGACACAGGAGATCGTGCTGATGTAACCGGCGAGGTCGGCGCCGCCGGCGGCCGCTTCGGAGAGCGTGAACTCGTCTCCGGGCTGAGCGAAGAACGCGCCGACGGTCTCGGCCTGAATCCCGGGCGAATCACCCGTGGTGGTCGCCGTGGAATCGCTCGGCAGATACGGCTGACCACTCGCGCTCAACTCGAACTGGTCCCCCGGGTTCTGGCGGTCCCCGTCGATGTTCTTCTGCAGGGTGAGCATGCTCGGCGACGAGCAGCTGGCCATGTCCGTGGGGCTGAAACCGGTCGGCATGTCTGTCGAATCGACCTGCACGCCGGTTGCCGGGTTGACCTCGTAGATCTTCGATGACGTCGAGATGAACAGGTTTCCCTGGGCGCCGAACGCGATCCCGTTGCCCTCCGTGCCTTCCGGGAGATCCGCGAGGAACGTGGTGCTCAGGTTGCCGGTCCCGGCGGCCGTGGGCATGGCGCCGTTGACGCGATAGATATTGCGATCGGCGACGATGATGAGCTGGCCGCTCGAGGTGAAGGCGAGGTCACCGTTCGCACCGTTCATTCCGGTGATCCAGCCGGCCTGGAAGCTTGCGCCGGTGCTCGGGTCATAGGCCCCGAGGAACACCGGCCCACCGCCCACGCCCGGCGTATCGGTGTAGTAGTAGATGCCCGTCTGGGGGTTGACGCCTCCCCGGATCAGATAGCGCGCGTCGGCGCCGTCCGTGAGCGTCACATCCGGAATGAGAGTGGTCCCCGTGACCTGGTCGTGGACGCGCAGACCCTTGGCGGTTCCCGCGGGGACATTGTCGGCCGTATAGACGTAGCGCCCCTCGGCGGAGACCCCCAGGCCGTTGTTCTTCTGACCGGTGATGACGGCGGCCGCGCCGAGGGTGCTGGCCGTCGTGTCGAACGCCCGGACGTTCCCGAAGTCGTCCTGCACATAGACGGTCGAGCCGTCGCAGACCAGCGGATCCGCGGCATACGCCGGCTCCGCATTCATGACAGTCCCGACGGCGACGAACGAGGCCGCGACAACTGCCGTCGACGCCGCCATCCCCACCAGCTTCTTCAGCAATCTTCCCCGATTGCGCGTGAAATTATGCAAGGCACAGCCCTCTCAACCCTCGGATCCCGCCGATTTATACTGCGAGCGTAGCAGTTCGCAACGGTTCGTCCAGCTTGCATTCGGTTTGAGAACTGTCAAGGACGGTTGAGAATCGTTAAGAACCGGGAGCGAAATCCGGTTCGAGGCTCGCCGCGAGCGCGAGCAGGAGATCCTCCCGGCCCGTGCGGGCGCCGAGCATGGCGCCGAACGGGAGCATCGGCCCGGCGGGTTCGGCAGGTTCGGCAGGTTCGACAGGGCCGGCCGCACCGCCGCCGACCCGGGCCCGGTGCACGGGCAGGGAGATCGCCGGGGCGCCGAGGATGTTCCAGGTCGAGGTCCACGGGGTGTAGGCGCACTGGTCCTCGAAGTCCCGGGCCGGATCGGCGTCGTTGCGGATCGAGCCGATCAGCGCGGCCGGCTGGGCGAGCGTGGGTGAGAGCACGAGGTCGACGTCCGCCCAGGCGGAGGCCGCCTGCCGCTGGAGCTGCTGGCCGTTCGCGATCGCGTTCGCGTAGGCGACGCCGCCGACGCCACGGCCCCGCTCACGCATCCACCGCGTCAGCGGCACGAGCAGGTGCTCCCGCTCGGGCGGGATGGGGGCCTGCGCGGCCATGACCGACCAGACGTCCTTGAAGGGCTGCCACTGCTCCGCCGGGAACGGCACGCCCACCTCCTCGACCCGGTGACCCCGGGCCTCGAGGAGCGCGATCGTCTTCTCGACGGCGCGGATCGCCTCGGGGTGCACGGGCGCATCCGGGGTGATGAACGGGGTGAGCACGACCCCGACGCGCAGCTGCCCCGGGTCGGTGTCGCAGGCGGCGAGGAACGACCCGGCGGCCGGGCGCGGCAGCAGCCGGTCGTCACCGGGCCAGGGTCGGGCGAGCACGTCGAGCGCGAGCGCGGTGTCGCGCACGTCCCTGGTGAGCACCCCGCTCGTGGCCAGCGCCGCGCCGTCCACCCCGTTCGGTCCCGTGCTGATCCGCCCGCGCGAGGGCTTGAGCCCCACGAGACCGCACGCAGCGGCCGGGATCCGGATCGATCCGCCCCCGTCGCTTCCCTGCGCGATCGGCACCATCCCACCGGCGACGGCCGCCGCGGCGCCGCCGGAGGAGCCGCCCGGGGAACGGGTCTCATCCCACGGGTTGCGCACCGGCGGGGCGATGTCGGTCTCGGTGTACGGCGGCAGCCCGAGCTCGGGGGTGGCGGTCTTGCCGACCATGACCGTGCCGGCCTCGCGCAGGAGCGTGACCACGCCGTCGTCGACCGGAGCCACGAAGTCCGCCAGGGCCGCACTGCCGGCGGCCATCGGCACCCCGGCGACCATGTTCAGGTCCTTGATCGGCACGGGCACGCCGAGCAGCGGCGGCACGGGCCCGTCCCCGGCGGCCGCGAGCAGCCGGTCGGCCGCACGCGCCTGGGCGAGCGCGAGCTCGGGCGTGACGCGAACGAAGGCCGCGAGGGCGCCGTCCCTGCGCTCGATCCGCTCGAGGGCCGCCTCGGTGGCCTCGACGGCGCTCGCCTCGCCCACGCGGATCGCCTCGGCGAGCCGGCGGCCCGTGAGATCCATGAGTTCGCTCATGCCCCGAGCCTACGTCGCAGCTCAGTCGTCGAGGATGAACGTGACCTCGAGAACCACGTGGTAGGTGGTGACGATGCCGTCGACGAGTTCGACCTTCTGCTCCTTGACCCAGGCGCCGGAGATGTTCCGGAGGGTCTCGGCGGCGCGTTCGACCCCCTCGCGGATCGCGTCGTCGAAGCCGACGTCGGAACGGACGGTGATCGTGGTGACGCGGGCGACGGAGACGGCCATGGATCCTCCTTGATCGGGCCCCCATCCTGGCCGGTCCGCGGGCCCGGCGCAATGGGACTACAGGAGGCCGGCGGCGTCGAGCGCCAGCTCGCAGAACATCATGTTCGCCCAGGAGAACCACTCGCGGGTGAACGTCGACGGGTCCCCGGCGTCGAAGCTCTCGTGCATCCAGCCCGTGCCGCCGTCGGTGTCGATGAGCAGGTGCAGGAGCCGCCGCTTCTCGGCCTGGTCGGTCGTGGTCAGCCCCTGCACTGCGAGCGCGATCGGCCACACGTGCCCAGGCGGGGTGTGCGGGCTGCCGACGCCGGCCGCGGCGGGCCCGGAGACGAAGTGCGGGTTGGCCGTGGACAGCACCCGGCGGCGGGTGTTCTGGTAGATCGGGTCGCTCACCCGCAGGTCGCCGAGAAGCGGCAGGCCGAGCAGGCTGGGCAGGTTCGCGTCGTCCATGAACAGCGCGCCGCCGAGACCGTCGACCTCGTACACGAGGTGGGCCCCGGGTTCGCCGTGGATCCGGCCGTCCGTCACGCGGCCTGGGCTGAGCTCGGCCCCCTCGTACAGGCCGTGGCGAGCGACGCCGTCCAGAATCTCGAGACGAAGGTGCTGCGCCTCGGCCGCGAGCGCCGAATCGGAGAAGCCGAGCACGGCCAGATCCGCGATCTGGCGCAGCGCGCGGGCGGCGAAGAGCTGGGCGGGGATGTTGTAGCCGTAGGTGCAGGCGTCGTCGGAGGGCCGGAAACCCTGCCAGGTCATGCCGGTGTGGGCGACCGGGGTGCCGCGACCGTCCCGGGCGAGGGTCTCGGTCGGGGGCATTCCGGCGCGCACGAATCGGTACGCGGAGGCGTCGTGGCGCTGCTCGAGGCGCCACGTGCGCACGATCGCGAGGATCGCCTCGTGCAGGGTCGGGGTGAAGAACTCCGAGGGTCGGATCACGTGCCCGATGAGGTGCCAGGTGCGGTGGGCCAGGTCGACCGGGAACGCGAGGGAGTCGATCTCGTACTTGCGCTCCCACAGGTGCGGATCGGAGTCGAGGTCGCCGGGGTGATAGGCGGCGCCGGTGGGGCCGTCGTTGAACGCGTTCGCGTACGGGTCGTGGCAGATGAACCCGAACTGGCTGCGCAGCACCCCCTGCACGAGTTCGCGGGCCTGGGCGCTCGCGGCCATGAACGGCAGCAGCGGCCACAGTTGGGCGCTCGAGTCGCGCAGCCACATCGCCGGGATGTCGCCCGTGATCACGAAGACGCGGCCCGCGTCGCCGGCGGTCATCGTGCGTTCGACCGTGTCGCGCGTGTAGGTGCTGAACCGGGCGGCGATCTCCGCGCCGAGCCGCGGGGCGTCCGGCCATGCCTGCTCGATCCGACCGGCCGCGCGATCCAGTTCGCGGGCGAGGTCTCCTTCGATGTGCACTCTTCACCTCATAGCTTGCGGCACGGGTCTCGGCCGCGCGGGTGGATGGGGCCGGGCTTCGACCATGGCAGGCTACCTGAGAGAGTAGTGCCAGCACTGGGCCGCCCGGCGGCCGTCGCCATCCTGAGGTCGTGAGGAGACCCGCGTGAACGCACCCCGCTTCGGAGTCAACTACACCCCCCGCTCGGGCTGGTTCCATCACTGGCTCGACTTCGACGCCGCCGAGGTCCGGGCGGACCTCGAGGTGATCGCCGCACTCGGTATGGATCACGTGCGGATCTTCCCCATCTGGCCGTACGTGCAGCCCAATCGCACCCTCATCCGCCCGCGCGCCCTCGATCAGCTCGCGGAGGTCGTGACGATCGCCGGTGCGGCGGGCCTCGACGTGAGCGTCGACGGCATCCAGGGCCACCTGTCCAGTTTCGACTTCCTGCCGGCGTGGACCCAGACGTGGCACCGGGCGTCGATGTTCTCCGATCCGGCGGTGATCTCCGGGCTCGCCGCCTATCTCGAGGCGATCGCGGGGCGGCTCGCGGACCTGCCGAACTTCCTCGGCATGAGCCTGGGGAACGAGGTGAGTCAGTTCTCCTCGACCGAGCATCCCGAGCCGCACATGGCGACCCCGGCCCACGCCCACGCGTGGGCCGAGCGGATGCTCGCGGCGTGCGAGGCGGGCGCGCCCGGCAGGGAGCACCAGATCTCCGAGTACGACCGGGCCTGGTTCTCCTCGGACCATCCGTTCACGCCGGCGATGGCGGCCCGGCTCGGGTCGGCGACCACCATCCACTCGTGGGTCTTCAACGGCACGGCCGCCCGGTACGGCAACCTGTCCGAGGAGAGCGTGCGCCTGGCCGAGTACCTCATCGAGCTCGGCCGGGGCTGGGCCACCGACCCGGCGCGGCCGATCTGGCTGCAGGAGATCGGGGCGCCGATGCCGCCGCTCGCGGCGGACCAGCCCGTGGAGTTCCTCGAGCGCAGCCTCGCCCACGCCCTCGACACCGAGCGGCTGTGGGGCGTGACCTGGTGGTGCTCCCACGACGTCTCCCGCGAGCTCGCGGACTTCCCGGCGCTCGAGTACGACCTCGGGCTCATCGACTCGCAGAACCGGGTCAAGCCGGTCGGGCGCGCGTTCGCGGCGGCCGCGGCCACCGCCCGGAAGCAGGCCGCGGTCCCGGCCCCCCGCAGCACCGCCGTCGTGCTCGACGTGCCCGACCTGGAGCCGGGGGCCGGGTACAGCGCGAACGGGCGGGAGGTCTGCGCCCCCGGCGGGGAGTTCTTCGAGGCGTGGATGCGGCTGGCGATCGCGGGCGGGCGGCCCACGGCCGTGCTCGCTTCGCGTGTGGACGACGCAGCTCACCTCGCGCAGCGAGGCATCACCGAGGTGGTCCACCCGGCCGATCTCGGCTGAGATGACCGGCGGGCTACTCCCACACCATCACGAAGCAGTCCGGCCGCCCCTCGCATTCGGCAGGCAGGTCCCAGGCGGCCGAGGGGGGCCCGTGAGCGCCGCCCGCCGTCAGGCTGTGCCCGAACCTTCAGCCCGTGCGGGCGGGCGTCCTGCTCGTCGAACACGGGCGCGACGACGGCGCCCGGCGCGCGGGCCTACGGCCGGCGACTGTCGTCGTCCGAACGCCCGAACATCCCGGTGGCGATCCAGGCGAGCGCGACGATCGCCCCGCCGACGGCCGGATAGCCGTCGACGTCTCGGAACAGCGTGAAGCCCGCGCCGTAGAGGATCGAGATCGCGAGGGCGACGAAGGCGAGGATGCGACGGCTCATCCATCCATTCTCCCGCACTAGTGTGACGTGCGTGAGTGATCCCTTTGCATGGCTGGAAGACGTCGACTCGGACGAGGCGCTCGCGTGGGTGCGCGAGCGGAATGGTGAGCGGGCCGCCGAGCTCGCCGCCGGGGCGGGGTTCGCCGCGCTGCAGGAACGGATCCTCGGGATCCTCGACTCGCGGGACAAGATCCCGAGCGTGTCGAAGATCGGCGAGCACTACTACAACTTCTGGCGCGACGAGGACCACGAGCGCGGGCTGTGGCGGCGCACGAGCCCCGAGTCGTACGCGAGCGAGGATCCCGACTGGGAGGTCGTGCTCGACCTCGACGAGCTCGGCCGGGTCGAGGGCGAGAACTGGGTGTGGCACGGCGCCTCCGTCCTGCGGGGGGCGGGAGAGTACCGGCTCGCACTCGTCAGCCTCTCCCGGGGCGGCTCGGACGCCGACGTCACGCGCGAGTTCGACCTCGTGGCCAAGGACTGGGTCGAGGGCGGGTTCCACCGCCCGGAGTCGAAGGGCGGCATGGGGTGGATCGACGCGGACACCGCGTTCGTGTACACCGACACCGGCCCCGGCTCGATGACCGCCTCGGGGTATCCACGCCTCGCACGGCGGTGGACGCGCGGCACCGACCTCGCCGCGGCGCCGATCGTGTACGAGGGCACGCCGGAGGACATGTACGTCGCGGCCCTGCACGACTCGACCCCCGGGTTCGAGCGGGACCTCGTGGTGCGGACGATCGACTTCTACTCCTCCGAGGCGTTCCTGCTCGCGGGCGGGCGGTTGACGAAGATCGACGTGCCGGACTCGGCGGAGATCGACCTGCATCGCGAGTGGCTCACGGTGGAGCTGCGGGAGGAGTGGGCCCCGGGCGGCGAGGCCGGCGCGCCGGTCCACGCGGCCGGCTCACTGCTCGCGATCCCGCTCGAGGACTTCCTCGCCGGGGCGCGGGACTTCCGCGTGATCTTCGCGCCGACTCCGGCCACCGCCCTCGTGGGGGCCGCATGGACCCGGTCCCACCTCGTGGTCAACGTGCTCGAGGACGTGAAGACGCGGCTGCACGTGTGGACCCCGACCGGCGGCGCGTTCGTGCGGGGCGAATTCCCGGGGGTCCCCGACGTGGGGACCGTGGGGGTGCGGCCCGTGGACGAGAAGTTCAGCGACGACGTCTGGGTGGTGACGACGGACTTCCTCACCCCCACGACGCTGCAGCTGGCGACGGTCGGCGGGGCGCCGAGCCCGCTCAAATCCCAGCCGCGCTTCTTCGACGCCTCGGACCTCGTGACCACGCAGCGGTTCACTCGCTCGGCCGACGGTACCCGGGTGCCCTATTTCCTCATCCACCGCCGCGAGATGCCGCTCGACGGGTCGACTCCCACGCTGCTCTACGGGTACGGGGGCTTCGAGATCTCGTTGACTCCGTCCTACTCGGGGGTACTCGGGGCCGCGTGGCTCGAACGGGGCGGGGCCTACGCGCTCGCGAACATCCGCGGCGGCGGGGAGTACGGCCCCACGTGGCACCAGGGCGCACTCCGGGAGAACCGGCACCGCGCCTACGAGGACTTCGCCGCGGTCGCCCGGGATCTGGTGGCCTCGGGGCTCACGTCGCGGGAGCACCTGGGGATCCAGGGCGGGTCGAACGGCGGCCTGCTCACGGGGAACATGCTCACCGGGTACCCGGAGCTGTTCGGTGCCGTGGTGATCCAGGTGCCGCTGCTCGACCTGAAGCGCTATTCGCACCTGCTCGCGGGGGCGTCGTGGATCGCCGAGTACGGCGACCCCGATACCGACGACTGGGAGTTCATGGAGTCGTTCTCGCCGTATCACCAGATCGATCCCGAGCGCGCGTATCCGCCCGTGCTGCTCACCACCTCGACCCGCGACGACCGGGTGCATCCGGCGCATGCCCGCAAGTTCGCGGCGGCCCTGGCGGCGGCCGGGCAGGACGTGACCTACTTCGAGAACGTCGAGGGCGGTCACGGGGGCGCCGCCACGAACGCGCAGGCGGCGCACATGGCGGCCCTCGCCTACGAGTTCCTCGCGACCCGACTCGGGCCGGTCTGATCGACGCGTCTGCGGGGCACGATCCGTCGGCACCTCGCCGCTGCTGATCACCGAGCGGGGAGGATCCACCACTCGCGCGGTGGCGAATCCTCCCGACTGCGGGTGGTCAGGAGCGGTGGGCCGCGCGACGACGCAGCGTGAACACGGCTCCGGCGATGAGCAGGAGGGCCGCGAGCGCGATGCCCGTCGGTTGTACTCCCGTGTCGGGCATGGCTCCCGGCGCCGGATCGGCCCCGTCGTCCACGCCCTCGGCCGCATCCGATCCGGCGTCCGCGCTCGTGGCCGCGGCTGCCGCCTCGGTGCCGCCGGACTCGGGATCGGCGCCCGTCTCGGTGCCCGCAGCGTCTGCGCCGCCCGAATCCGCGCCACCCGAATCCGCGCCGGCACCCGCGTCCGAGCTGCCGCCGGCATCCGAGCCACCCGTGCCCGCGTCGCCGTCGGCGCCGGTATCAGTGTCGCCGCCGTCCTCGGCGGCCACCTCGATGATCACGGTGCCCGCGACCTCCCCGACCGGCACGGTCCCGCGCACGGCGAGCTCGTAGGTCCCGGCCTCGGCGAACTCCGGAAGCTGGGCGTATACCTCGATGAGCGAATTCATCACGCGGCCGGTCGTGCGGCCCTCGTCGGTGTAGTGGAACCCCCGCTCCATCGCGAGCCGCACGGGAACGTCGACGCCCGCGAGCGTCGCGGTGACGGTCGCGTCCGCCACCTCCGCGGTTCCGGGGGCGGCGACGTAGCCGACGAGTACCTCGCCGCCGGCCTGAGACACGTCCGCGACCGGCGCGGGGGCGAAGCTCGAGTACCAGTCGGTGACCTCGGGCACGAGTTGGAACGTCGCGTCCTGGGTCAGCAGCGACACGCCCGCGGCCGGGACGCGACCGGTGAAGTCGGCGAAGCTGCGCCGCGCCTGCGGCGTCCAGCCGACCTCCGCGTGGGCGAGGAGCCGGGGGAACACGAGGAACTGCAGGTCGTGCAGGGTGCGCAGGTGCTCGGACCACATGGGCCCTTCGACCCCGAGCACCCCGGCCTCGTCGACCCCGGCCATCGAGGTCGGGTTCCAGTTGTAGAAGTCGTCGATCCCGCACGCGGTGCCGCCGCAGGCCCAGCTCGGCCCACTCAGGTCGGTCGTGGGGATCTGCGGGTAGTAGGCGTTGCCCACCTGGGACAGGAGGATCTTGCCGCCGCGATTCTCGACGAGATCCCGGGTGCCCTGGCTGATCCCGCCGTTCCACTGCTGCACCACCGTGCCGTCGGGCAGGGCATCGGGTGTCGAGGTCGCCTCGTTCCACACGATCGGAAGCCGACCGGTCTCCGTCACGATCTCGGTGACCCGCTCCATGTAGTGCGCGTAGTCGTCCCCGGTCGTCGTGGCCGACTCGTCCCCGCCGATGTGCAGGTACGGCGATGCCGGAGCGAGCGCCGCACCGGCGCCCTCGGCTGCGGCGACCCCGGCGATCGTGTCGTCGACGAGCTGGGAGAGCACGTGCGTCAGGAACGTGTAGGTGGCCTCCGAGCGGGGGTCGAGCGTGGTCTGCGCGAAGGTCGACTCGTCGAAGGCGTCGACCCGGGTGTTCCCGGCGGCGGGCTTGGGGAAGGCCCCCGCGGTGTTGAGTTCGTCGATCGCGTGGAGCATCGAGTTCGCGTGGCCGGGCCCGTCGATCTCGGGCACGACCATGACGCCGCGCTCGGCCGCATAGGCGACGAGTCCGCTGAACTCCGCGCGGGTGTAGAAGCCGGTCCGGCCCGCCGCGGGCGCGTAGTTCGACTTGCCCGCCATGTAGGCGGTCGCACCCGAGCGCTCGGTCAACTGGCTGTAGTCGATCGTGTCGGCGTCGGCGCGGCCCTCGTTGTCGACCGCGATCCGCCAGCCCTGATCGTCGGAGAGGTGGACGTGGAGCACGTTGAGCTTGAACTGGGAGATGAGGTCGATCAGCTCCTCGACCTCCTCGACCGGCCAGAACGAGCGCGCGGGGTCGAGCATGAGTCCGCGCCAGGCGTACCGCGGAGCGTCCTCGATGTGCACCGCCTCGAGCGTCGGCGCCACGTCGAGGGCGACGGGGGCCTGGGCCCACGGTCCGAGGAGTTGCACGAGCGTGCGCACGGCCCAGAGAGCGGCTCGGGGGCTGTGCGCGACGATCCGCACGCCGTTCTCGTCGACGTCGAGGGTGTACGCCTCCTCGTCCCGCCCCGCTCCCACGCTCAGCGACTCGTCGATGGCCAGGGAGACGGCGCAGTCCTGCCCGGTCGGCAGGGTGAGCCCGGTCGAAGTGCCGATGGCCTCCCGGAGCCGGTCCGCGACCGCCTCGAGGGAGGCGTCGGAGAGGGAGAGGCACGAGTCCGCCGCGAGGGTGAAGCCGGTGCCGCCGGTCGCCGTGGCCTCGAGCGGCAGCGGCACGAGGGAGGCGTCGAGCGGCACCGCATCGACCGGGGGCTGCCCGATCGGCGTGCCGAGCACCTCGATCTCCCATATCGCGAGCGCCCACTGCTGGCTCTTGCCCGAGATCTGCAGGCGCAGGTGGCTCCCGGTCGCGGGCTCGTCGAGCTCGGTCACCACGATGCCGTCGCGCACACCCGTGATCCCGGTCGCGATCTCCTCCCAGCGGACCCCGTCCTCGGAGATCGAGAGCGCATAGGGGTCGCCGAAGGTGTTTCCCCAGTCGACCGCGACCTCGGAGACCGCGGACTCCTGGGCGAAGTGGATGTCGATCCACGCGTCGTCGGAGTTGTTCGCGCTCCATCGGGAGGAGTCGGGCGCATTGTGCACGGTGGGATCGGAGCGGTTCTCCGCGGGCCCGTGGTCACCGTCGATGGTCAGCCGGGGCCCCCACCGGTCACCGACCTCCTGGCCGGAGGCGGTGACGATCGAGGCGAGGGACAGGTTCTCGGGATCGCCGGTGTCGGCCGCCGCCGGGATGACCATCGCTCCCGCGAGGGCGAGGCTCGCAGTGGCCGCGAGCACCACGGTCGAGGCGCGGCCATGAGCGATCTCCGCGCGAAGTGTCTGGTTCGTCATTGAAGAACTCCGTTTCAGGCGCGCCACTACGATGCGCCGCGATCTAAAACGATCATAACTGCTCAGGAATGACCGATGCAACCTGCGCAGTCGGCCCGTGACCCACGGGCGTTCGCGAGCGTTTGCGGACTCGTCGCGGGTACGGGCGCGACCATATGCGCCGGCGCGCCGGCGCGACGGCGCAACCGTCCTACCGTCCGCCGCGAGGCCGCCCACCGCAACGCGCACGCGATCCGGACCGGGCGCCGTCCACGCGCACGTGCGGATCCGCGCGCGACGGCACGGGATCGACAGCGGCGACGGCGCGGCGATCGCTAACGGATGGCGCGCTGCCCGGAGACGTCCCACCAGTGATGCACGAGGTCGTGCAGGGCGTACTGCAGCAGGGTGACCACGGTGAACCGGGTGCCGTCGCTGCGCAGGCCGGTGCGCTCGTACTCACTCGCCGGCACGGCGTGGATCGCGACGGCGAGGGCGTGCGCGGAGTGCTGCAGCTCCTCGGCCACGGCCCGCGGCGCGCGGCTGCCGTAGCCGCCGTCGACGGCCGCCCGGTTCTGGTCCCAGTCGGGGAACTCCGGGTCCACCCGGATGAGGATGAGGCCGAGTCGGCGGTCGAACACCTGACACACCTCAGCGACGTGGGCCGCGTACTCGATCGGCGACCAGACCCCGGGTGCCGGGCGCCGGTGCAGATCCGCGCTCCCCGAGGTGAGCAGGCCCTCGAACGCGGCGGCGATCCGTGTGGCCGCGTCGGCCACCTGAACGGGCTCGAAGTCGGCCGACGTGAGCCCGCAGTCCGGGCAGGTCCGGCTCAGCACCCAGGTCCAGTCCTGCGTGTCGACCGGGACCTCGGGGCCCTGGGCGTGCTGGGGTGTGTCGGCGCTCATGCCGCCCAGCGTAGAACGATCGGCGCGGCCACGGTAGGGCACGGGCGGGCACGGCGGGGCTGCTCGGGGCGGTCAGCGCCCCTGACGCCACACGACGAGGGCCCGCGAGGCCCCCTCGGCGCGCCGCAACCGCGTTCCGAGCGGGAGGGCCACGACGTCGCCGCTGCTGCTCGCCGCGAACACCCGCTGTGAGGTCGCCTGCCGCTCCCGCAGCCGGGCGTTCTCGAGCTCGAGTTCCTCGTTGCGGACGGCGAGCTCGAGGATGCGCTTGATGCCGGCGAGGTTGATGCCCTCCTCCTGCGAGAGCCGTTGCACCTCCCGCAGCACGTCGACGTCGCGCGGGGAGTACCGCCGTCCCCGCCCGGCGGTGCGCTGGGGCACCACCAGGCCGAGGCGGTCGTAGCTGCGCAGGGTCTGCGGGTGCATCCCGGCGAGGTCGGCCGCTATCGAGATGAGGTAGATCGGGGCGTCGTAGCGAGCCATGGGACGACCCTCAGGCCTGCGCCGCTTCGGCCAGGCCGACCCGCGGGTCGGTGCCGTCGCCGGCGGCCTCGAAGTCCGCGAGCGCGCGCGCCGCATCCTTGCCCAGCTTCCGGGGAACGGCCACCTCGACGGTGACGATCAGGTCACCGGCGCCCTTGGCCGACTGCACGCCCCGGCCCTTGACGCGCAGCCGGGTGCCCGACTGGGTCCCCGCGGGCACCTTGAGCCGGACCGGCTCGCCGCTGAAGGTCGGCACCGAGATCTTCGCCCCGTTGACCGCCTCCGGGAACGTGATCGGCACCGTCATCGTCAGGTTGCGGCCGTCGATCCCGAACACGGGGTGCGGGTCGACGGCGACCGTGACCACGAGGTCACCGGCCGGTGCACCGCCGCTGCCCGGGCGGCCCTTACCCCGCAGACGGATCCGCTGGCCGTCGTGCACGCCCGCCGGGATCCGCACGTTGAGGGTCCGGCCGCCGCTCATGGTCAGCGCCACCTGGGCGCCCTCGACCGCCGCACGGAAGCCGAGCGTGGTCGAGGCGGCCATGTCGGCCCCCCGCTGCGCCCCGAAGCCGGCGGGCGCGCCGCCGCCTCCGAAGAGGCCGCCGAGGAGGTCGTCGATCGGGACGCCGCCGCCGGTGGAGTAGCCCATGCGGCTCCCCCCGTGCGCGCCGCCCGCGAACATTCCGCCGAAGAGGTCCTCGAAGCCGCCGGCGGCCCCGCCGGGGCCGGAGGCGAACCGTGGTCCGCCCCCGGCCATGGCGCGCAGGGAGTCGTACTGCTGGCGCTGCTCGGCATCGGAGAGGACGGCGTACGCCTCGCCGATCTCCTTGAACTTCGCCTCGGCCGCCTCGTCACCCGGGTTCTGGTCCGGATGGTACTGGCGCGCCAGCTTGCGGTACGCCTTCTTGATCGCGGCGTCGTCGGCGTCCTTGGGCACGCCCAGCGAGGCGTAGAAGTCCTTCTCGATCCAGTCCTGGCCGGTCATGCCCCACCTCCTGCTCGCATCACGTTCACTCCGGTCCGGCGACCCCGACCCGCGCGGGCCGGACGACCCGGTCGCCCACGCGGTAGCCGGGCTGCATCACGACGTCGATGACGTCGGTGGCGACGTCCTCGCTCGCGCGGTGCATGAGCGCCTCGTGCACGGTCGGGTCGAACTCCTCGCCGACCTGCCCGAACCGTTCGACGCGGTAGCGCTGACTCAAGGTGGTCTCGAGCTTCTCCGCGATCGACGCGAACGGGCCGTGCAGCTCGTCGTGCCGGCGTGCGAGCTCGATGTCGTCGAGCACCGGGATGAGCGCCTCGACGGCGTCCGCCTGCCCGCGCCCGAAGGCGTCGGCGGCATCGGCCTTCGACCGCTGCACGTAGGTGTTGAATCGCTGGTCGAGGTTGTACAGGTCGGCCTTCGCCCGCGCCAGGTCGTCGGCGAGGTCGAGCGCCTCGGCCCGCACGGTGGCCAGTTCCTCGGACTCGGGTGCGGCATCCTCCGCGCCGGCGGCCCCGGGGGCGGTGGCGCCGCCGGCTGCGGCGGCGCCACCCTCCCGAAGTTCGCCGGTCACGGGGTCCAGCTTCCGCTTGTCACGGATGACCGGCTCCTCCTGATCGGCTGGGGTCACTTCTTCTCCTCGTCCTCATCCACGATCTCGGCGTCGACGACGTCGTCATCGTTGCTGCCACCGGCGGGGGCCTCCCCCGTCGCGCCCTCGGCTCCCGCCGCACCGTCCGCGCCCTCGGCCTGACCGGCGGCGTAGAGCGCCTCACCGATCTTCTGGGACTCGGTGGTCAGCTCGCTCTGGGCGGTCTTGACCGCCTCGAGGTCCTCGCCCTTGAGCGCTTCCTGCAGCTTGGTGACGGACTCGCGAACGCTCGCTGCGACGTCCTCAGGCAGCTTGTCGGCGTTGTCGGTGAGCAGCTGCTCGGTCGAGTAGACCTGCTGCTCGGCCGTGTTGCGCACGTCGGCCTCCTCGCGGCGCTTGGCGTCCTCGGCGGCGTGGGCCTCGGCCTCGGCGACCATGCGGTCGATCTCCTCCTTGGGCAGGGCCGAGCCACCGGTGATGGTCATCGACTGCTCCTGACCGGTGCCGCGGTCCTTCGCCGACACGTGCACGATGCCGTTCGCGTCGATGTCGAAGGCCACCTCGATCTGCGGCATGCCGCGGCGGGCCGGGGCGATGCCGGTGAGCTCGAAGGTGCCGAGCGGCTTGTTGTCGCGGGCGAACTCGCGCTCACCCTGGAACACCTGGATGAGCACCGAGGGCTGGTTGTCCTCGGCGGTGGAGAACACCTCGGAGCGCTTGGTCGGGATGGCCGTGTTGCGCTCGATCAGCTTGGTCATGACGCCGCCCTTGGTCTCGATCCCGAGGGAGAGGGGGGTGACGTCGATGAGCAGCACGTCCTTGCGCTCGCCCTTGATGACCCCGGCCTGGAGGGCCGCACCGACCGCGACGACCTCATCCGGGTTGACGCCCTTGTTGGGGTCCTGGCCACCGGTGAGCTCCTTGACGACCTCGGTCACGGCGGGCATGCGGGTGGAGCCGCCCACGAGGACCACGTGGTCGATGTCGCTCAGCGCGATGCCGGCGTCCTTGATCACGTTGTGGAACGGGGTCTTCGTGCGCTCGAGCAGGTCCTTGGTCATGTCCTGGAACTGCGCGCGGGTGAGGCGCTCGTCCAGGTGGATCGGGCCGTTCTCGCCCATGGAGAGGTACTGCAGCGAGATCGTGGTCGAGGTGGCCGAGGAGAGTTCCTTCTTCGCGGTCTCGGCGGCCTCGCGCAGGCGCTGGAGGGCGATCTTGTCCTTGCTCAGGTCGACCCCGGTGCCGTTCTTGACCTGGGTCACGAGCCAGTCGACGACGCGCTGATCCCAGTCGTCGCCGCCGAGGCGGTTGTCGCCGTTGGTGGCGCGGACCTGGATCGTGGAGAAGTCGTCCTCGTCCTTGCCCACCTCGAGCAGCGAGACGTCGAACGTGCCGCCGCCGAGGTCGAATACGAGGATGAGTTCGTCCTCCTTGCCCTTCTCGAGGCCGTAGGCCAGGGCCGCCGCGGTGGGCTCGTTCACGATGCGCAGCACGTTGAGGCCGGCGATCTGCCCGGCGTCCTTGGTCGCCTGCCGCTCGGCGTCGTTGAAGTAGGCCGGCACGGTGATGACCGCGTCGGTCACCGGCTCGCCGAGGTAGGACTCGGCGTCCTTCTTGAGCTTGCCGAGCACGCGCGCCGAGATCTCCTGCGCGGTGTAGGTCTTGTCGTCGATGTCGACGCTCCAGTCGGTGCCCATGTGGCGCTTGACCGAGGAGATGGTGCGGTCGACGTTCGTGACCGCCTGGCGCTTGGCCACCTCGCCGGTGAGCACCTCGCCGGCCTTGCTGAATGCGACAACCGACGGCGTCGTTCGGGCGCCCTCGGCATTCGCGATGACGGTGGGTTCGCCACCTTCGAGAACGGCGACCACGGAGTTGGTGGTGCCGAGGTCGATTCCGACCGCTCGTGCCATGTTGCGTACTCCTTGTTGCTTGACTGTCGGGGGATTGAGTGTGTGTCACTCAAGTCTTGAACTGCGTTCAGTGTGCGCCCTGAGTCGGGTGCTGTCAACTCGAACCTGAGTCCACTCGGCTCAACCCTGACTCGCGGGGGACTATTCCCGTGTCGACGTCAGACCCCGGGCTTGAACACCATCACCCAGGTCGCGACCGCAAGGAGCGCGACGATCACCCGGCTACCCCAGGACCAGCGGCGCAGGTGGCGCCCGGCCTCCTCGAGCCGGTCGGCCTCCGCAGCCCGCTGCGCTGCGATCGCGGCACGGCTCTGGAAGACGGCCCCGACCAGGAACGCCGCCCCGAAGAGCACGAAGGACGCCGCGATCCACCCCTGCCCGAACGTCACCGAATCGCTCAGCAGCACGATCCACACCCCGAGACCGATGACCAGGATCGGCGCCGGAGCGAACACCGCGGGCCCGATCACCCTCAGGCTCGCGATGAACCTGCCCACCCCGGAGCCCTCGCGCAGGACGTGGGTGGCGAGGGCGCTGAGCGTGAGCGCCCCTCCGACCCAGACCATCGCGGCGATGATGTGCACGAACAAGAGCCAGCTGTACATGTGGATTCCCTTCCTTGCGTTGAGCGTGTGTCGGGGCGATCGGGGCACGCGGGTGCGCACGGAGGCGCACGGACACGTGCGGGTACGCACGGATGCGTGCGGCCGGACCGCGGCAGGTGCTGCCCCTCGATCGGATCAGGGCCGGTCGCGCGTATCCGGTCGATCTGTGGCGGCTCGTCGGTGCGTGTCGCCCGGGGCGAGGCCACGCAGTGCGGGGATGGCGGCCGCGAGGATTGCGATCGTGTCCTCACTCCAGGCGCCCGGAGCGATCACGACCGCGTGCTCGATGCCGAGTGCGGCCAGCTCGGTGCAGCGGCGGATGAACTGCTCGGGGGTTTCGCCGGGAGAGAGCCGGGTGCTGACGGTCTTGTCGATCTGGTCGTAGGGTCGGCCGACTGCTCGGCAGTGGTCCGCGAGCACGTCGAGCTTGTGGGTGAGCGTCGTTCCGCCGTCGGGAATGTCGAACAGGTTGCAGGCGTCGGCGTAGGCGGCGACGAGTCGCAGGGTCTTGCGCTCCCCCATGCCGCCGACCAGGATCGGTGGATGCGGCCTGGTGAGCGGCCTTGGGCTGGCGATGGGCCGTGCGAGCTCGTAGTGGTCGCCGCTGAAGGCGGCCGCATCGCCGGCGAACATCTGTCGGGCGAGCCGAAGCACGTCCTCGAGGCGTTCAAATCGTTCGGCGACCGCCGGCAGCGGAAGGCCCATCGCGCGGGCTTCGTCCTGCTGATATCCGGCCCCGAGCCCGAGCCACGCACGCCCACCGGAGAGAACGTCGAGGGTGATCGTGGCCTTGATCAGCAGCGCGGGCGGCCGGTAGGTCGCGGCGCTGACCATCGTGCCGAGCCGGACCCGCCGAGTCTGACCGGCGAGGAAGCCGAGCGTGGTGTAGGCCTCGAGCATCTCCGCATCGGGGGTGCTGTTCGGGTCGGCCTGCACGAGGTGATCGGCGACCCAGACCGTGTCGACTCCGGCGGCATCGGCCGCGCGCACGACCGTCGTCAGTTCCTCCGCGAGTCGCCCGCGCCACGAATAGTCGGTGATGTTCACGCTCACGCGCATCATGCACCCGTCCCGGTCCCGGCCGTGGGCACCAGCCGGTAGAACACGGGCATCGGCCCGACGTCGTTGGCACGCAGGTTCGACAGCACGTAGCTGCGGAACGTCCGCTTGCCGAATTGGCGGATCGCGAACACCGGCAGGCTGACATCCCAGCGCGCGAAATTGACGAGCGGGTAGTCCCCCGGGCCGACCGGCATCAACGGCGTGGAGTTGTCCATCCCGGTCTCGGCGACGTACCAGGCCGCGAGCCGCTCCCACAGGGCCAGGGCCAGGTCTGGATCGGCCCCGGCGAAGTAGTTGAACAGGTACAGGCCCGGACGGGTGGTGTCGACGTCCGCGATCCGGCGCGGGCACCGTGCGGCCATGACGTGGCTGTCGGTCGCTGCGGCGCCGACCGCATCGAGGAGCCGGCGGTAGGCCCCGGCCCCCTGCACCCGCGCGAGGCCGTCGAGCGAGACGGTCTCGATCAGCACCGCGACGTCGTAGCGGGCCAGGTGGGCGTTCTGTCGACGCGCGATCGCGGTCGGCGGCGGCATGAAGATCGCGCGGAAGAGGGTCACGCGGGTCACGTCATCGAGACGCTCCAGATCGGGAACGAGGCCCGTGAGCCGTTGCAGCAACGCGGCGCGGCGCCGACTGGGGCGCACGAACGGCGGCCCCTTCCCGGGCGGGTCGACGGCCGCGGCCACGTGCAGGAATCCCGCGGAGGGCGACTCGAGGAACGGCGGCGTGCCGTAGCGCGGGTCGGGGTTGACGATGGTCGGCCGATGCTCTGCTGCGTAGTGAACCATCAGTCATTCTAATCACTCGAACCGTTCGCGTACAAAGGGTTCGTTCACGATGCGATACGCTGCGTGCGTGACCGCCCCCGAACACTCCCCGATCGGCCGCGACCTGACCCGCGTGGCGAAGCTGGTCGGCCGCTCCTTCGACGACGCGCTCACTGCGGTCGGCGGCTCGCTGCCGCAGTGGCTCATCCTCATCGCCCTCAAGTCCGGGCGCGCGGCCAGCCAGCGCGCGCTCGCCGACGACATCGGAATCGGGGGCGCCACCCTGACCGTCCACCTCGACGCGATGGAGGCCGACGCCCTCCTCACCAGGCGGCGCGACCCGACCAACCGGCGTGTCCACCTCGTCGAGCTCACCGATCGCGGCGAACAGGCCTTCCGTCGGCTGCGTCGCGCCGCCGGCGATTTCGATCGCCGACTCCACGCCGGGCTCAGCGAGGCCGACATCACGACCTTGCGACGCCTGCTCGCGCAGCTGCAGCACAACGTCCGGGCGGCGGACGACCAACGGTCGCCTGAGGGGCCGGTCCGCGGCGGGAGCGTGCGGTGAGAACGCCGAGGATCCGGGAGGGTTGCGATGCGCGATCACCGCGGTCGAGAGTCGCCACCGAGACGCCCGCACGATTGGCCCGTCCAGCCGGTGCGGCGGCCCGATCACGGCCCCGGCCCGCCCCGCGTCCGCGGTGTGGATGCTCGGCGGGGATCTCGTGCAGGTCCGGGCGCCCGGGGGTGCCCCGCCCATGCGCTCGCCGTCGCACTTGATTGACTGCCGTCATGACTGCTCATGGACGGCGCCGCTCACGCCCGCGCACCCTGTCGGCCCTGGCGGTGGTCGTCGGGGCGGGGCTGGCCCTGCAGACAGTGCGCCATCTGGCCGGATCGGACGTGGCGGGCACCGTGCTCTTCGCCGTGGCGGCGGTGCTCCTCGTGGCCGCGCTGCTGCCGCGACTCGGTGCCGCCGGCGCCGCGACCCTCGGCGCCGGCATCGCGCTCGCCGTCGAATTCGCGCAGCTGACGCCGCTGCCCGGGCTCGTGGTCGACCGCGTTCCCATGACCCGGCTCGTCCTGGGCAGCTCCTTCGATGTGGCCGACACGCTCGCCCTGCTCGCGGGCGGGATCGTGGCCTGGCTGCTCGTGCGCACACTCGACGGCCGTTCCCGACGCGCATCCGCGGCGCCCTCGACCTGAGCCCCGGCTCCATCCCGACCCGGGTCCCGGTGGGGCCGGATCCCTACCCGACGACGTCGTAGGTGCGCAGCCGCCGCCTATCGGCCTTCGCGGTGGAGTTCTGCAGGCTGAGCAGCTCGGCGTAGATCCCCCCGGAGGCGGCGAGCTCGGCGGGCGGGCCGAGCTCGTCGATCCGGCCGTCGCGCAGGGTGATGATCCGATCGACACCCGCGATCGTCGAGAGCCGGTGGGCGATGATGAGGGAGGTGCGCTCGGCCATGAGATCGTCGAGCCCCACCTGCACGAGCCGCTCGGACTTGGTGTCGAGGGCACTCGTGGCCTCGTCGAGCACGAGCACCGGGGCGTCCTTGAGCATCGCGCGGGCCACGGCGATCCGCTGCTTCTGCCCGCCCGAGAGCTTCATTCCGCGCTCGCCGATCACGGTGTCGAAGCCGTCGGGGAACTTCCGCACGAATTCGTCCACGGCGGCCCGGCCCGCCACCTCGGCCACCTCCTCGTCGCCGGCCCCGGGCGCCCCGTAGACGATGTTCTCGCGGATCGTGCCGGAGAAGAGCGACGCGTCCTGGAACACGACGCCGATACTGCGGCGCACCTCGTCCAGATCCGCGGTCGCGACGTCGAGGCCGGCCACCTCGATCCGCCCGGAGCGCATCCGGTAGAGCCCGAGCAGCAGGTTGACGATCGTCGTCTTCCCGCCCCCCGACTCCCCCACGAGCGCGATCTTCTCCCCGGGCGCGACCTCGAAGCTGATGCCATCGATCACGTTCGGGTCCGTGTCATAGCCGAACCGGACGTCGTCGAAGCTGATCATGGACGCTCCGGACCCACCGGAGCCGCCGGACGTGCGGGCCTCACCCTCCTCGACGAGCGCGGGCTCGGCGAGGGGCGCACCCGAGGCGGGCTGCGTCGTCCCCACGCTCGCGGGAAGGGCCGCGGCGAGAACGGCGGGATCGAGTTCCATGACCTCGAAATAGGACTTCGAGCCGGCGATCGCGCGCTGGGCGGAGTCGACGACCCAGCTCAGGCTCGTGACGGGGTCGCGGGCCATCGCCATGAGCTGCACGAGCATGACCATCTGCCCCACGCTCAGGTGGCCGCCGACGGTGCGCACGAAGATGAGCGCATAGAGCCCGAAGAAGATGACGTTGAGCACGCCGCGGCGCAGGGCGTCCATCCGGTGCCAGTACACGGACTGCTCGCGGGTGAGATCGACGGTCGCGTCGAAGTGATCGGTGAAGCCGGCCAGCTCGCTTCGCTCGCGCGTGAAGGACTTGACCACCCGGATCTGCCCGACCACCTCGTTGAAACGGCCGGAGGCGAGGTCGACGTGGGAGTTCTTGCGGCCCTCGAGGCGTTGCCAGCGGCGGGAGGTGAGCGCCGTGAGCCACAGGTACACGGGGTAGGCGATCGCGAGCAGGACGGCCAGCGGCCAATAGTGCCAGGCCGAGATCGCGAGCACGGCGATCGTGGTGAGGGTGAGGGTGGCGAACATGTTCGAGACCGTCTTGGCGAAGTTGGCGATCTCGTTGATGGAGCGGTTGAGGCGGGCGACGATCGTGCCGGTGAGCTCGTTGTCGAAGTAGCGCTGCGGCAGGCGCAGGAGCTTGTCGTAATAGCGCACCGAGAGGATCGTGCGCATCCGCGCGCTCATGACATCGCCCCAGTAGCCGCCGATGTTCGAGACGACCGAGTTGAGCAGCTCGGCCGCGAGCACGGCGGCGGCGATGAGCACGACGGTGCGGACCGCGGCGCCGACCTCTCCGTCGCCGTCGATGGTGGCCACGATGACGTCGGTCGCGTGGCCCGTGAGGAACGGCACCGCCAGGGCCGCGCCGGTCGTGATCGCGGCGACGATCATGATCCCGATGTAGTAGGGAGTGAGCGAGCGCGTGAAGCGCAGAATGCGCGCGAGTGCAGACAAGACGATCCCTCCTCGATGCCGTGACCCAGCGTAGGCGAGCGGGCCGACACCGGCCGGCACAGCATCGCACGCGGTGCGTCCTGTGAGCCGTTCGGGGGTGGCGAAAACGCGTCCCCCATGACAAGATAGTTGAGAATTTGACTAGATGGGAGTGCGAGATGGGCGAGCAGGCCACCTACGTCGAGTCCGGCAAGGAGTTCACGCGGGACATGAACTACATCCCCGACCGGATCACGGCGACCCCGGGGGTCTCGGCCGACCCCCTCGACGAGACCGCCGATCGCGGGTCCGCCCGGATCGACGTGCCGACCTGGCCGGTGGAGCCGGGGCGCTATCGGCTCGTCGCCGCGAAGGCGTGCCCGTGGGCGAACCGCTCCCTCATCGTTCGTAATCTCCTCGGCCTGCAGGACGTCGTCTCGGTCGGGATGCCCGGGCCCACCCACGACGCCCGCAGCTGGACCTTCGACCTCGACGAGGGCGGGGTCGACCCGGTGCTCGGCATCGAGCGCCTCCAGCAGGCCTACTTCGCGCGCTACCCCGACTACCCGCGCGGCATCACGGTGCCGGCGATCGTGGACGTCCCGACGGGCCGGGTGGTCACGAACGACTTCCCGTGGATCACCCACGACTTCTACTTCGAGTGGCGCGAGCACCACCGCGCCGACGCCCCGGACCTGTGGCCGGTCGAGCAGCGCGAGGAGATGGAGCGTGTCATGCGCCGCGTGTTCACCGAGGTGAACAACGGCGTGTACCGGTGCGGTTTCGCCGGGTCGCAGGAGGCGTACAACGACGCCTACGACCGGCTGTGGACGGCGCTCGACTGGCTCGAGGATCGGCTGCGGGGGCGCACCTACCTCATGGGCGAGAACCTCACCGAGGCCGATATCCGCCTGTTCACCACGCTCGTGCGCTTCGACGCCGTCTACCACGGGCACTTCAAGGCCAACCGGAACAAGCTGACCGAGATGCCGAACCTGTGGCGCTACGCCAAGCACCTGTACAACATCCCCGAGTTCGGCTCCACGGTCGACTTCGACCAGATCAAGGAGCACTACTACGTGGTGCACCGCGACGTGAACCCCTCGGGCATCGTGCCGAAGGGTCCCGACCTGAGCGTGTGGACGGCGTAACACGCCTCGCTCGGGGAAGCCTGCTGGTCCGGGACGACAGCCAGTCTCCCCGGGTGCAGCCACGCACCACGGCCGGGGAAGCTTGCTGTTCCGGGGCAACAGTCAGTCTCCCCGGGTGCGGCCACGCACCACGGCCGGGGAAGCCTGCTGTTCCGGGGCAACAGTCAGTCTCCCCGATCGGCGTGACGTCGCGCTCCGGCACGTGGTCGCGGGCCGGAAGGATGCTCAGCGCCGGCGGGGGCGCAGCGTCACCGCCGGCAGCTCCGGGCCGGGGATGTGATCGCCACCGTGACCGGGCACGGTTCCGAAGCGGCGCGGCCGGCGGGCCGGATCGCCGGCGGGTACACCGGTCGGGCCCGGGGCCGCATCCGGGCCCGCGGCGCCGCCGTCCCAGTCGGCCGCCCAGTCCGCACTCGCTCGGGCGACGTCGTCGTGGGAGCGCCCCACGAAGTTCCAGAACATGACGACCGGCTCCTCGAAGGGCTCGCCCCCGATGAGGATCACCCGGGCGCCCTCGTCGCCGGCCGTGAACTCCAGGTGGTCCCGGTCGCCACCGAAATAGACGAGGTTCCCCGCGCCGATGCGGCCCCGGAGCACGTCGGCGCCCTCGCCCTCATCGACACCCGCCCCGACGGCACCGCCACCAACGCCGTCGCCGCCCCGGGTTCCCGCACTGCTCTGGGCGCCGCCACCACCGACCACCCGGCCGGACGGGGAGCGGTCCGGGACGTACTCGTCGACCGGCTCGGCCGGCTCGATCCCGCCGGCGAAGACGAGCAGGCCGTGCTCCCAGCCGCGCTCGACGGCGAGGCGCACGGACGCGCCCGGCTCGATCACGCCGTCGGCACCCACGAGCGGGCTGAACACTCGCGCGGGCGAGCGGGCACCCGCGAGTTCACCGATGAAGACCTCGAACCGGTACCCGGCTCCGGAGACGGCCGGCAGCTCGGTCACCTGCTCGAAGTCGGGCGGCCCCGAATCCGGCCCGCTCGGGGAGGCGAGCCACAGCTGCACCCCGGCCAGGGGGCTCCCCGCCTCGGAGAACTCCGAGTGGGAGACGCCGCGGCCGGCGGTCATGAGGTTGAGCTCCCCCGGGTTCACGTGCACGTCGGATCCGAGCGAGTCGCGGTGGCGGATCCGCCCGGCGACCGGCCACGTGACCGTCTGCAGTCCGGTGTGGGGATGCGGCAGTACCGTCATCGCCGCGGCGCCGTCGCCGCCGTCGAACTGGTCGAGGAAACACCAGGCGCCGATCGTGGGCAGCCGGCGGTGCGGGAGCGTGCGCCGCACCGGGATCGCGCGGATGCCCCCGAGCGGCACGGTCCGCGGGGCGAACACCTGCAGCTGCCTGGGGCAACGCACGTCCGGCTCCGCGACCGTCTCGCCCGGATGCGCCTCGAGGTTCGTCATGGCCTCAGACTGCCACGCCCGCCCGGGCCGGCTCGAGCCCGCGCGGGCGGATCTCGATCAGGGTGGCCCAGGGGTCGCGCACCTGGAGGCTCCCGTCGACGGTGCGATGATCGACGCCGTTCCGGCCGAGCCGGTGCGCGATCCGCTCGATCTCCTCGCCGGCGGGGACCTCGATCGCGACCTGCCCGAGGCCCAGCGAGGCGGCGCGCGGTCCGGCGCCCCGGGAGTTCCAGCTGTTCAGGCCGATGTGGTGGTGGTAGCCGCCGGCCGCGACGAACAGGGCCTGCGATCCGAATCGGCTCGTCACCTCGAAGCCGAGCACCCCGGCGTAGAAGTCGCGGGCGAGGTCGATGTCGCCGACCTGCAGGTGCACGTGGCCCACGGATGCGGCCGCGTGCTGAGCGCCGGTCATGCCCGCGTCGTCGAGGTGATCCTGCAGGTAGGTGTTCGGGTCGAGGAGGTTCGTGGCCATCCGGACCGAGCCGTCGGCGGCGTAGGTCCAGCTGCTGCGCGCACGGTCGGTGTACAGCTCGACGCCGTTCCCCTCGGGGTCGTCGAAGTAGAACGCCTCCGAGACGAGGTGGTCGGCCGAGCCGGTGAACGCGGCCGGGGCGTGCCGCACCGTGGACAGGACGGCGGCGGCCAGGTCGGCCTGCGTGGGATAGAGCACGGCCGTGTGGAAGAGCCCCGCGTCGCCCCGGTCGAAGTCGGGCAGATCGGACTCACGCGTCAGGCGGACGACCGGATTCCCGCTCCGGCCGAGGGTCACGGTCGGCCCGGCCTGGCCCAGAACGGCGAGGCCGACGCCGGCGGTGTAGAAGGCGACCATCGCATCCGGGTCGCGCACGAGCAGGTCGACGACGCCCATCGAGGTGTCCGGAGCCAGTGTCCGAGTCATGAGGCCTCCCAGTAATTAAGTCTTCAACTATTGTACCGGATGGATGCTCCGATGGCACGAACCTAGGCCGCGAACACGTCCCGGCCCGGGAGATCGCCGCGCACGCGCCGGAGGCGACGCCCCCGGCCCACTGGGTGACCCGCGGCGTATCAGCCCTCGAGAAGGACGACGCCGAGGGGGTCGACGTGGACCTGGACGACGTCGCCGGGCGCCGGGCGATCGGGGCCCCCCGCGGACGCGGGCCGCAGCAGCGCCCGCACCGTGCCCCACCCCGGCACGTCGAGCCGGGCGGCCGGCTCGCCGCGCTGGAAGCCGAGCGAGCGGATGCGGCCCGTGCGCGGGGCGATCGGGCCCGCGGCCGGCGCGGACGACTCACCCGGCGCGGTGACCCAGAGCGCGCGTGGGCCGAGCGCCCAGGTGCGGTCGTCGTCGTCGGAAATCACGGCGAAGCCGAGGAAGGCGGCGACCGGGGCATCGGCCGGGCGGCTCCAGATCTCGGCCGGGCGGCCGACCTGCACGAGCCGGCCGGCGCGCATGATGCCGACGCGATCGGCGATCGTGAAGGCCTCGTCGTGGTCGTGGGTGACGTACAGGGCGGTCGCCGCGGCCCTGCGCAGGATCGTGGCGAGTTCGACCGTGAGCCGTTCGCGCAGGGAACGGTCGAGGGCCGAGAGTGGTTCGTCGAGGAGGAGCAGCCGGGGCCGGGGTGCGAGCGCGCGCGCGAGAGCGACCCGCTGCTGCTCGCCCCCGGAGAGGGTGGCGGTGGGCCGGTCGCCGTAGCCCGCCAGGCCCACCAGATCGAGGAGCTCGCGCACCCGTTCGCGGCGCGCGGCCCGCGGAACGCGGTCCATGAGGAGTCCGAACTCGACGTTGCCCGCGACGCTGCGATGCGGGAACAGCTGCCCCTCCTGGAACATGAGACCGAAGCCGCGCCGATACGCGGGCACGCCGGCGAGGTCGCGGCCTGCCCAGGCGATCGTGCCGGCGCTCGGGAGCTCGAGACCGGCGATGGCCCGCAGCAGGGAGGACTTGCCGCATCCGGACGGCCCCAGGAGCGCGAGCACCTCACCCGCGCGGACGTGCAGATCGACCGTATCGACGGCGGGGCTCGCCGCCCCGGGGTAGCGCACCTCGACCTGTGCGAGCCCGAGCGCGATCGGCGGGTCGGCGGTCGCGGCCGGATCCGGGGAGGCGGCGGGGCCGGCGTCCGAGCGCGCCGAGGGCATCGGCGGACGGACCGGCGGACGGGGGCCCTGGGGGTCCGGGGCGGGCACGGTGTCGTCCATGGCGGGCACGGTGCGGGTGGGTTCAGAAGTCACTGGAGTGCTCCCCTCGCAGGCGTTCGGCGAGCGTCATGATGGTGGCGGTGAGGATCGCGAGGATGACGGCGGCGGCGAGCGCCATGCCGTAGTTCTGCTCGCCCGGGCGGCCGATGAGCCGGAAGATCACCACGGGCAGGGTGGGACGTTCGGGCCGGGAGAGGAAGCTCGTGGCCCCGAACTCCCCGAGTGAGACGGCGAACGCGAACCCGATCGCGGGACCGAGGGCGCGCAGCAGGAACGGTCCATCGACGTAGCGCAGCACCCGGCCCGGGGCGGCACCGAGCACGGCCGCGGCCTCCCGCAGGCGCGGGTCGATGGCGCGCAGCACGGGGGCGACGGTGCGCACCACGAGCGGGATCGCCACGACCGCCTGCGCGATCGGGATGAGGATGAGACTCTCCCGCAGATCGAGCGGCGGCCGGTTCAAGGTGATGAGGAATCCGAAGCCGACGGTCACCGCCGAGACCCCGAGCGGCAGCATGAACGCGGCGTCCAGCCCGGCGGCCCCGCGCCGCAGCCACGGCCGGCGGGGGGACCGGCTGACGACCACGGCCACGAGGGTACCGATCGTCACCGCGAGGAGGGTCGCATCGACGGCGACCCGCAGCGAGTTCGCGGCGGCCTGCCACACGCTCACCGAGAGCGCCGAGTGCTCCCCGGTGCCACCGAGGGCGAGGTAGTTCCCGAGCCCCCAGCCGTCCGGGGTGCGCAGCGAGGCCAGGAGCAGATGCGCCATCGGCAGCACGTGCAGGATCGCGACGGTCACGGCGGTCACGGCGATCGCGGCACCGTCCCCGCCCCGCCACCGCAGCGGCCGGGGCGCGACCGTGAGCCCGGTGAGGCGCAGCGCCACCTCCCGCCGGCGGCGGGCGACGTTCGAGCCGATGAGCGCGCCGATCACGATGACCACCTGGAGCACGGAGAGCACGGCCGCGGCCCGCAGGTCGAGGAACTGTGTCGTCTGGATCCAGATCTCGGTCTCGATCGTGCCCACCCGCGGGCCGCCGAGCACGAGCACGATCCCGAACGCGGTGGCGCAGAAGAGGAACACGAGGCTCGCTGCCGACGCGATCGCGGGCACGAGCGAGGGCAGGGTCACGGTCCGGAACACCCGCCACGGGCTCGCACCGAGCGCCGCCGCCGCCTGTTCGGCGCGCGGATCGAGCCGCTGCCACAGGGCACCGACGCTGCGGACCACCACGGCGTAGTTGAAGAACACGAGCGCCGCGATGACCGCGGTCACGGTGCCGTCGAGACCGAGGAAGCCGAGCGGTCCCCCCTCGGCGAGCAGCGCCCGGAACGCGACGCCGACCACGACCGTCGGCAACACGAACGGCACCGTGACCAGGGCGCGCGCGACGCCCTGGCCGCGGAATCGCCGTCGATACAGCACGTACGCCCCCGGCAGTCCGAGGGCGACCGAGAGCGCCGTGCCCACGAGCGCCTGGCCGAGGGTGAGCCCGAGGAGCCGCCAGGTGCGGGAGCGGCCGAGCACGTCGGCCACTCCGCCCAGGTCGAGGTGGCCCTCCGAGACGAAGCCGGTCGCGATGAGCGTGCCCGCCGGATACACGAAGAAGATCGCGAGGAACACGGTCGGCACGGCCACCGCGACCGTCCACGCCGGCACGCCCAGCCGGCCGCGAGCGAACCCGCGGGGCCGGCCCGGCCGCCGGTCCGGCTCCTGGCCCGACCCTTGGCCGGGCCGCTTGCCAGGCCCCTGATCGGGCCCCGCCGGCGGCCCGGTCCGGGTGGGTGCGGCGGTCATCAGCCCACGACCTGCTCCTGCCAGGTGCGCAGCCACTCGTCCAGATGCGCATCGATGTCGGCCTGGGGCACGGTGATGGGATTCGGCGCGAGCGGGGCGTGCGCGACCCAGTCGGCGGGCAGGCGGACCGTGTCGTCCACCGGGTACATGAACATCTGCCCGGGGATGTCGGCCTGCACGGGCGCGCTCAGGAGGAAGTCGAGGAACGCCTGGGCGCCTGCGGGATTCTCGGCGCCCGCGAGCACACCGGCGTATTCCACCTGCCGGAAGCAGGTCTCGAGCAGGGCGCCCGTGGTGGAGTCGCCGTCGTCGGTGAGCGTGAAGGCGGGCGAGGTGGAGTACGACAACGCGATCGGGCGCGTGCCGCCCGCGCCCTCGGCGGCGGTGAAGTCCGTGTAGTACACGTCCGACCACGAGTCCACGATCTTCAGGCCGTTCTCGTCGAGCCGCTGCCAGTAGTCCACCCACTGATCGCCGTACTCGCCGATCGTCGCGAGCAGGAACGCGAGCCCGGGCGAGGAGCGCGCGGGATTGGAGACGACGGTCAGGTCGGCGTACGCAGGCAGCGTCAAGTCGTCGAGGGTGACCGGTTCGTCGAGGTCGTGGTCGGCGAACCACTGATGGTCGACGTTCATGCACACGTCGCCCACGTCGATCGGCGTGAGCGCGGCCGAGTCGCCGTCGACCGCGTAGGCGGCCGCCGAGGCGGGCAGGTCCGCCGGGGTGTAGTCGGCGAAGACGTCCTCGGCGAGCGCCCGGCCGGCGAAGGAGTTGTCGATGCCGAAGGCGACGTCCCCGAGCGGGGAGTCCTTCGTGAGGATGAGCTGATTCACGAGGGTGCCGCCGTCGCCCGGCGCGGAGAACTCGAGCGTGTATCCCGTCTCCGCCTCGAAGGAGTCGAGCAGGGCCTCGTCGAGATTGAACGAATCGTGGGTGACCACGCGGACCGTCGTGGGCTGGGAGACGGATCCGGCGGGCTCGGGTGCGCCGCCGCCGGCCAGCGAGCACCCGGCGAGGGCCGCTCCGGTGAGCGCGGCAAAGGCGGGCAGGGCCACCCGGGTGCCGAGTCTTCCCTGGTGTCCGCCGGGGTGACGGCCGGGGTGTGGGTCGGGGTGACGGCCGGAGTGTGGGTCGGGGTGACGGCCGGGGTGATGTCCCGCGTGTCGGACCTCGTGTCCGTTCTCGTGACGGTTGAGGTGTCGGCGTCCACGCCGGGGATCCGACGCCACCACCTGCGGGGCGGATGACGCTGCGGGGGCTGCTGCGGCAGGCGCGGCGGATGGTGTGCTGTCCGGCTGAGGCCGGAAGTCCTGGGTCATGGGTTGAATCCTCCTCAAGTGATGAGAAGGGGTTCCGGATGGAAGAGAAGGCTCGACTCCCTTCGCCGGTGCTAGCCGGATCAGGTTCGAGGGTCTGCGGGTTGCTCCGCACTCTCAGCGCTCTGGGGCGCTCCCCTGTCGTTGTTCTGGGAAGTCTACATCGGTGGGCAGCACCGGCCCATCTCCTCTAGGCTGGGCGTACGGCAACGGGGAGGACAAGCGTGAATTCGCAGAAGCTCATCAATATGGCCATCGTGATGGGAGCCGGCTTCGCGGCCACGAAGGCGATCTCTCTCGCGTGGAAGGGGGTCACCGGTCACGAGCCGCCGAAGGAAATCGACGACGACGGCGAGATCTCGATCACCGAGGTCGTCATCTTCGCGGCCGTCTCGAGCGCGGCCGCTGCACTCGTCAAGGCCTACGCCTCGAAGGGCGCCAAGCACCTCACGGCCCGCCCCGCCGACCGCTGACCCGGAGCTCGGGCTCGGGTTCAGGCGATCCGTGGGTCCGGTCGTCACGGCACGTCCGCCCCGGATTCCGCTCTCGGTTCGATCGCCGCTGTCGCCCGAACCGGCTACCGCTCTGCCATCGGCTCAGCCGCCGCCCGAGCGCATCCCTCGCCGCCGCCACTGCTGCCCGCACGCGTCCCTCGCTGCCGCCGCTTGCACGCATCCTTCGCCGCCGCCCGCACGCATCCCTCGCCGCCGCCCGCACGCATCCTTCGCCGCCGTCGGCACTGCCGCCCCGCCGAGCAGGGTGAATCCCGTGAAATCGGACCACGATCCAGCGGTTTCGCCCTGGTCGACGCGGACACCGGAGGTTTCGCCCTGGCCGACGTCGATGCCGGCAGTTTCGCCCTGGTCGACGTCCAACCGATCACCCGCCGCACCGCCACCGGCCACCGGCTCCCTCGCAACTACCGCCATCTGCCCTGTCGCCGTCACCGAGCAGGGTGAATCCCGTGGAATCGCACCACGATCCAGCGGTTTCGCCCTGGTCGACGCGGACACCGGAGGTTTCGCCCTGGCCGACGTCGATGCCGGCAGTTTCGCCCTGGTCGACGTCCAACCGATCACCCGCCGCACCGCCACCGGCCACCGTCTCCCTCGCAACTACCGCCATCTGCTCTGTCGCCGTCACCGAGCAGGGTGAATCCCGTGGAATCGCACCACGATCCAGCGGTTTCGCCCTGGTCGACGCGGACACCGGAGGTTTCGCCCTGGTCGACATGGAAACCGGAGGTTTCGCCCTGGTCGACGTCCAGGCGATCACCCGCCGCACCGCCACCTGCCCTCGCCCCGTCGCCATCGGCGCCGCCGCCACCATGGGCTCCACCGCCGAGCAGGGTGAAGTCGGCGGAATCGGACCACGATCCAACGATTTGGCCCTGGTCGACGCGGAAACCGGAGGTTTCGCCCTGGTCGGCACGCAGACCGGAGGCTTCGCCCTGGTCGACGCGCCAGGGTGAAGCGGCGGCGGCCCGCGGCCGTCAGCTGGAGGAGTCCGGCTCCCGGGCCGCGTCGAGGTCGTCGCGCAGTTCGTCCACGATGAGCAGGTCGGAGGGGATCTTCTTCGTGCGGTAGCCCGAGCGGCCCACGAGGTGCGCCGAGACCGGTGAACTGATCATCTGCAGGGCCACGACGAGCACGACCTTCCAGGCGACCTGCACCTCCTGGAACGAGAGCGCGAGCCCGCTCATGAGCAGCGTGATGCCGAGTACCTGGGGCTTCGTGGCGGCGTGCATGCGCGACAGCAGGTCGGGGAAGCGCACGAGGCCGATCGCCGCGACGAGGGTGAGCAGGCTGCCGGTGATGAAGCAGATCGCGGCGAGCACCTCGATGATCTGGTCGATCATTCGCGCGGCCTCCCCTCGGGACCCATCCGGCGCCGGGCGTCACGCTGCTCGGACTCCATCCGGGCGCGCACGCGGGCGAGCCGCTCCCGGACGGCCTCGATCCGCGCCGCCTCGGCGTCCTCGACGGAGGGCGGATCGACGGCGGCGAACCGGGCGAGGGTGACCGAGCCGATGAAGCCGACCGAGGCGAGCACCACGAGGATCACCGTGAGATCCCGCCGGCCCGTCGACGCCGACCAGATGGTGAGCGTGGCGATGACCACGGCGACGAGCACGTCGAGGGCCACGATGCGATCGAGCATCGAGGGGCCGCGTTCGAGCCGGAACAGCACGGTGAGCGCGGCGGCCGTGAGCAGCACCCCGCAGACGATCATGACGATCTCGTTCATTCCCTCGCTCCCTCCCGCGGCCTGGCCACCCGGAACACCCCGCGCGGCGGATAGCCGGCGGCCTCGATCTCGGCGTCGGAGGCCAGCGCGTACATGATCCGCCGTTCCTGCTCGAGCACGGTGGCCTTCGCCGCCTCGATCCCGCCGGAGATCTCGGCGTCGAACACGTGCACGTACACGACGCCGCTGAGCCGGTGCGCCTCGACGACCACGGACCCCGGCACGAGCGAGGTGAACTGGGCGGTGATCGTGAGCAGCACATCCGAGTGGGTCCGCAGCCGCACCCGCACGACCGCCCCGTGCGGGGTGGGATCGCGCCGGAGGGCGTAGGAGGCGATCTGGTAGGAGGCCACGACCACCTCCCACGCGAACCTCGACAGCAGCACGAACACGCCCGGCAGCCAGACCCGGCCGTCGAAGCCGACCTTCGGCATGGGCAGCAGCCACATCGTCAACACGGCCAGCACGAGGCCGGCGGCGATGTTCCCGGGCGTGAACGACCCCCACAGCAGCACCCAGACCACCGTGAGCCACAGCGCCATCGGCCACCGGGTCCACCAGCGGCGGCTCACCTCCTGCGGGCGCGGATGGGTGGCGGGGCTCATCCGCCCTCCTCCGCGGTCAGGTCACCCGCGCCGCCGAGCACGGCCGTGATGTAGGGGCTGCGGGCCGTCAGGTCGGCGGCGGCGTGATCGGTGTAGTTGTAGAGCGGCCCGGCCGCGACCGCGATGATCAGGCCGAGCGAGGCGAGCACGGCCGTGGGGCCGAACATCGACCGCGGCACGTGATTGCGCGGCAGGTCCGCCGGGGCCGACTGCCAGAACGCCTTGTTCCATGCCTTGACGATCGCGTAGAGGGTGAGCAACGACGTCAATAATGCCGCCGCGACCGTCGCATAGGCGAGGCCGCTGCCCACGGCCGCCCCCGCCTCGATCAGCCCCATCTTGCCGAGGAACCCCGACATCGGCGGGATCCCGGCGAGGTTCATCGCCGGCACGAAGAACACGATCGCCAGCGCCGGGGCGAACTTCGCGAGCCCGCCGAGCCGTTCGAGCGAGGTGGTGCCGCTGCGGTGCTCGATGAGCCCGGCCACGAGGAAGAGCGCCGTCTGCACGGTGATGTGGTGGATCACGTAGAAGATCGCCGCCGACAGGCCCGCCTGGTTGGCGAGCGACATCCCGAAGACCATGTAGCCGATATGGCTCACGAGGGTGAACGAGAGCAGCCGCTTGAGGTCGTCCTGCGCGACGGCCCCGATGATCCCGATGACCATCGTCACGAGCGCCGCGATCATGAGCAGCCGGTCCATCCGGGGGTCGTCGAAGAGGAGGGTCTGGGTGCGGATGATCGCGTACACGCCGACCTTCGTGAGCAGTCCCGCGAAGACCGCGGTGACCGGGGCGGGCGCCGTGGGATAGGAGTCGGGCAGCCACGCCGACATCGGGAACACCGCGGCCTTGATGAGGAACGCGATGAGCAGCATCGCCTGGAGCACGAAGGCGATGTCGGGATCGATCTCGCCGAGCCGCACGGACAGGTGGGCCAGGTTCAGGGTGCCGGTGGCGGCGTAGATGAGCGCGATGGCGATGAGGAACAGCACCGAGCTGAGCAGCGAGACCACGACGTAGATCGACCCGGCCCGGATCCGCTCCCCGGTGCCCCCGAGGGTCAGCAGCACGAAACTCGCCGCGAGCAGGATCTCGAAGCCGACGTAGATGTTGAACAGGTCCCCGGACAGGAACGCGTTCGCCACGCCCGCCGCGAGCACGAGATAGGTCGGGTGATAGATCGCGACCGGCGCGCCCTCGTGGCCCTCCTGCAGCCCCTCGGCCAGGGAGTACAGCAGCACGCACAGGATGACGATCGCCGAGACGAGGAGCATGAGCGCCGAGAGCCGGTCGGCCACGAGCGCGATCCCGATCGGCGCGTCCCAGCCGCCGACGCTCATCACCTGCGGCCCCTCGGTCTCGGCCAGCACGACGAGCGCGGCGGAGGTCACGAGCATGATCGTGATCGCCGCGACCGAGATGACGCCCTGCGCCTTGGACCGCCGGCCGAGCGCGAGCGCGAGGCCCGCACTCACGAGCGGGACGACGACGGGCAGCGGGATGAGCCAGGTCATCGCTTCCCCTCCTGCGTTCCGACGACGTCGCTCTCCTCGGTCTCGTCCCTCGCCTCGGCCGCTTCTGTCTCCAGGTCGGAGTCGTCGGTGCGGGTGTCCACCTCGGCGCCCTCGAGCAGTCGGGCCGCGAGCCGGCGATCCTCGAGGTCGTCCTGCACCTCGTCGTGGCCGTGCAGCTGCCAGGAGCGATAGGCCATCGCGAGCACGAAGGCGGTGAGGCCGAGGGTGATGACGATGGCGGTGAGCACCATCGCCTGCGGGAGGGGATCGGCCATGTCCTCCGCCGGCCCGGAGCCGTTGAGCGGGGGGCCGCCGGCCCGGCCGCCGGCGATGAGGAAGAGCAGGTTGACGCCGTTGCCGATGAGCGCGATGCCGATGATGACCCGGGAGAGGCTCCGTTCCAGCAGGAGGTAGACGCCGGTGCCGACGAGCACGCCGACGGCCACCACGAGCGCGAGACTGGGAGTCATGTCGCATCTCCTCCAGGGGCTGACGGCGGGGCGGACGGCGGGGCTGCCGGCGGAGTGGACGACGCGGCGACCGCGGGTGGGCGGGCGTCGTCGGCGGTCACGCGGGGCGAGTCGTGCGGGATCTCCGGGGCGGACTGGCCGGCGGCCTCGCCGTGGCGGTCGACCTCCGCCCCGAGGGAGCGGAGGATGTCGAGCACGAGTCCGACGACCACGAGGTAGACCCCGACGTCGAACACGAGGGTCGAGACGAGGTGGATGTCACCGAAGATCGGCGCGGTGAGGTCGAGCTTGAACGACTGGAGCATCTGGCCCCCGAAGAACATCGGCACGATCCCGGCACCGACCGAGAGGAACAGGCCGCCGCCGAGCAGCGCACCGGGAAGCACCGGGGCCGCCTCCCCCAGCTCGTAGCGCCCACCGGCCAGGTACCGCAGCGTGAGCGCGATCCCGGCGACGATGCCGCCGGCGAAGCCCCCACCGGGCGCGTTGTGCCCCGAGAACAGCAGGAACAGGCTGAACACGAGCATAGTGTGGAACACGAACCGGGTCGTCACCTCGAGGATGACGGACCGGCGATACGGGGTCATGCCCTGCGGGCCGGCGAGCCAGCGCCGCCCGCGGCCGGCACGCAGCTCGCCCGGAGGCGTCCGCCAGTACACGCCGCGCGGGTCCCGGGCGGCGGCGGCGTCGGGCCGGGCCTCGGCCAGGTCGCGGGCCCGGTCCACGTGCCCGGAACGGGACCGGATGAACACGAGGGAGGCGACCCCGGTCGCGGCCACGAGCAGCACGGAGATCTCTCCCATCGTGTCCCAGGCGCGGGTGTCCACGAGCGTGACGTTGACGATGTTCCGGCCGTAGCCGAAGTCGAGGGTGACGTCGGGGAACGCGGTCGAGATGGGCTCGGCGATCCGGAACGCCGGCACGGTCAGGGCCAGGTACATGACCAGCAGCGCGACCGAGACGGCCACGAGCACGCGCCACCACCGGTCCCCGCGCAGCCACCGGTGGGAGAAGTAGGGGGGCAGGCGCCGCAGCACGAGGATGAACACCACGAGGGTGACGGTCTCCACGAGCGCCTGCGTGAGCGCGAGGTCCGGCGCACCGTGGAGGGCGAACAGGCTCACCACCCCGTAGCCCGTGATCCCGAGCAGCACCGCCGCCTTGAGCCGGCGCCGGGACCGGGCGGTGAGGATCGCACCGATCGCGATGACGACGACGATGACGGCCTGGGGCAGGTTGTCCCACGGCCGGACCCCGTCCGGGCGGACCCCGCCGGCCAGGAGGGTCCCGGCGGCGAGCGCGACCGTCGTGATGAGGATGAGCGCGAGGTACAGCGGCAGGGAACCGCGTTGAGTGCGCGCGGTGATCGTCACGGCCACGCGGTCGAGGCGGCGCATGAGGCCGCGATAGGTCAGGTCCGCGTCGGGCCCGCCCGCGACGGCGCCCTGCGCCCGCTCGACGTGCCTACGCCCGGCCGCGAGCGCCGTCCCCACGCCGATGACGACCGCCGTGAGCGCGAGCGGCAGGCCGAACCCGCCCCAGAGCGTGAGGTGGCCCGGCTCCCCGGCCGCGTAGGTGGCGGCGTAGGGCCCGAGGAGGCGCTCGCCGAGCCCGGGCAGCAGGCCCGCGACGAGCCCGGCCAGGGCGAGGACGTTCGGCGAGACGAACAGCCCGGGTGCCTCCGGGGTGAGCGGGGTCGGGGCGATGCCCGGCTTCGTGGCGAAGGCGCCCCACAGGAACCGCATGCCGTAGGCGAAGGTGAGGACCGAGCCGACGACCACGGCGACGAGGAGCACGATCCCCGCGGGATCGGCGGTGCCCGCGAGCGCCTCGAGCACGGCCTCCTTGGCCACGTAGCCGGCGGTCGGCGGCAACCCGACCATCGAACAGACGGCGAGCACCCCCGGGATCGTGGCCCACGGCAGTCGCCGGGCGAGGCCGGACAGCTCGCGCACGTCACGGGTGCCGGCGGCGGCGTCGATCGCCCCGACCGTGAGGAACAGGGCGGCCTTGAACATCGCGTGGGCGCCGATGAGGGCGAGGCCGGCGAGGGCCACGGCGCGGTCGCCCTGACCCACGAGGAGGATGAGGAAGCCGAGCTGGGAGACCGTGCCGAAGGCGAGCAGGAGCTTGAGGTCGTCCTGGCGCAGGGCCCGGTACCCCCCGATGATCAGGGTGGTCGCGCCGAGGCCGAGCACGAGCCAGCGCCACACGGGATCGTCGGCGTAGCCGGGCGCGAACCGGGCCACCAGGTACACGCCCGCCTTGACCATCGCGGCCGCGTGCAGGTACGCGGAGACGGGCGTCGGGGCGGCCATCGCCGACGGCAGCCAGAAATGGAACGGCACCTGCGCCGACTTGCTCAGCGCCCCGAGGAGCAGGCACGCGAGCGCCACCGGCACGAGCGAGGAGTCCACGGGGTTCGCCACGAGCTCGCTGATCGAGTACGAGCCGCCCTCGGCCTCGCCGAGGATCGCGATGCCGGCGAGCATGGCCAGGCCGCCGAACGTGGTCACGATGATCGCCTGCATGGCCGCGCGGCGCGAGCCCTTGCGCTCGAAATAATGCCCCACGAGCAGGTAGGAGAACACCGTGGTCAGTTCCCAGAACACGTAGAGCACGATCGTGTTGTCGGTGGTGACCAGCCCGAGCATCGTGCCGGCGAAGGCCACGAAGATCGCCGCGAATCGGCCCAGCGCCTTGGCGCCGGACGCGAAGTACCAGGCGCAGTAGGCGAGCACGAAGAAGCCGATGCCGCCGACGAGCAGCATCATGAGCCAGGAGAGCACGTCGAGGCGGAAATCGAGGTTCATCCCGAGGGAGGAGACCCACTCGACCTGGACCGCGGGCCCGCGCCCGTCGAGCACGCGGGCCGTGTTCGCGAGCGCCCAGATCGCCACCGAACCCGGCACGAGCGCCAGCACGAGGAACCCCTTGCGCCCCAGCCGCCCCATCAGCCACGGCGCGACAAGAGCCGCGACGAGGTGTGCGATGAGAAGCTGCAGCACGTCCGCTCCGGGGTGGGCGTGAATGTGGGTGGCCGAATGCCGCGGGCCAACCCGTGTTCACCCGCAACGAAGCGGCTTCAGTCTATCCGGTCGCCGCGGTCCCTCCCGGAGGCGCTCCGCGGCGGCGGCCCGTTAGGATCGGGCCATTATGCCTGAACAACGCCGTCGTGCCGGCATGGTCCTGCCGTTGCTCGGGATCCTCCTCGTGGCGATCAACCTGCGGCCCGCGATCACCTCGGTCGGGCCCGTGCTGCCACTGCTCGGGGACGACCTCGCGCTCGACGCCTCCGCGCTCGGGCTGCTCGGCGCGCTGCCGGTGGCCGTGTTCGGGATCGTCGCGGTGGTCGTGGCCCCGCTCGTGCAGCGCTTCGGGGTGGAACGCACCACGGCCGGGGCCCTCGCCCTCCTGACCGTGGCGACCGTGCTGCGCTCCTGGCCCGGCCCGAGCGCGAACCTGTGGATCGGGACCGTGCTCATCGGGGCGGCGATCGCGGTCGGGAACGTCGTCGTGCCGGTGATCGTCAAGACCTCCTTCCCGCGGTCCACGGCCCTCGTGACCGCCGTCTATGTGGCCGTGCTGGGGATCTTCGCCGGGCTCGCCGCGGCGCTGGCCGTGCCGCTCGCGGAGGGCTCGCGGCTGAGTTGGCGATTCTCGCTCGGCGTGTGGGCGATCCTCACGTTCGCCGGGCTGTGCTTCTGGACGGCGCGCGCCCTCCGCGCCCGGTCACCCGGCGCCGGCGGCGTGCTGCCGGTCGGCGCGGCGGGTTCCGCGAGTGCAGAGCGCCCAGCGCACCCTGCGCTGACGGAGCAGCGGGCCCAGGAGGCGCAGAAGGCGGGTGGGGCGGGCGTGTGGCGACGCGCGACGGCCTGGCAGATCTCGGTCTACATGGGCGTGCAGTCGAGCGTGTTCTACGTGGCCCTCACGTGGCTGCCGACCGTGGAGCAGGAGCTCGGCGTGGACCCGGTGGCCGCCGGCTGGCACATGTTCATCCTCCAGGTCGCCGGCGTGGTCGGCAACCTCGCGGCCCCCGCCCTCATGCGGATCGGCGGGGACCAGCGCGTCGCGGCCGTACTCCCCGGGATCGCCCACCTCGTCGGGCTCGCGGGAATCGTCTTCGCCCCGGGCTTGATCGTGTTGTGGGTGGCGATCCTGGGGCTGGGTACCGGGAGCGCGTTCGTGGTGGCGCTCAGCCTCATCGCGATGCGCGCCCACGACCTCACCACCGCGGGCCACCTGTCGTCGATGGCCCAGGCGGTCGGCTACGTGATCGCCGGCCTGGCCCTCTTCGTGGCCGGGCCCGTGCAGAGCTGGAATTCACTCGCGGTGCTCGGCGTCATCGCCCTCGTGGCCGTGGGGGTCCTCGTGTCCGGAGCCCTCGCCGGCCGGCACCGGATGCTCACCCCCCGGGAGGTCACGCCGCAGCAATCCGACTGAACTCGCTGAACCCGCTGGGCCGACCGGGCCCAGTGGGCCGATCGGGCCGGCTCGCCCAGGCGATCAGTCCGGGCGATCAGCCCAGGGTGACGAGGAACCCGTCGTCGTCGCACACGATCGCCCGCTCCACGCCGCCGAGGGCGCTGCGCACGGCCCAGGCGCAGTTCTCGATCACGGCCACGACCGCCGGGTTCGCGAGCGATTCCTCCTGGGCCGCGAGCCACGCCGCCCGCTCCTGCGGCTCGAGCTCCGGGACCGGTGGGGGCGCGTAATACCGCACCTCGTAGACGTACGCGGTCGCCCCTGCCCAGGCGGCATCCGCCACGACGATCGGCGTGACCGGCGCCTCATCGACCGTGAGCACGACGAGACCGCCGTCGGCCTGCGGCGCGTGCACGGAATAGGACTCGCTCCCCGGCCCCGGCTCGGCCAGCGCGTGGGCGTCGAAGGCATCCGCCTCCGCGTGCAGCCAGCGCCGGTGACCGTCGTCGAGCCCGTGCTCGACCACCTCGGGAACGGTGGGCCGCGGCGGGGGGCCCGCGGCGTCGTCCCCACGGACCGTGACGAAGGGAGCGAGCGCGGCCCGCGCCGCGGCCGGCTCGAGCCGAGTGTCGGAGAAGAGCAGCAGATCGGGGATCGGCGGGGCGCCCACGAGTCGGCCCGTGCTCGTGCGCACGGCACCGCCGAGACGCCGCGCGAAGGCCATGATCAGCGCGACCGTGTCGCGTTCGAGGCCGATCGGCTCGCCGTCGGGGAACGCCGCGAGGATGCTCCCGGCCGTGCGCAGTTCGGGTGGGATCGGGCCGCCCCGCTCGGCCGGCACGCGGAACTCCACGACGTGGCGCACCCAACCGGGCACGTGGTCCGCGGGCGCGGGCGGCCGCGGGCCCGTGCACGTGACCGCGCCGGACCAGGCGAGCGTGCGGGGATCGGGCCGGAACACCTGGTGCACGCGGGAGAGCGCGAGCGCCTCGAGTTCCGCGGCGCTCACGTCCTCGGCGAGCAGGAGCAGGTGGATCGCGGTCATCGCATCACTCGTCGGGCGTGATCCGGGTGCGGTGGAAGTTCAGGTGGGAGCGGGAGGCGGTCGGACCGCGCTGGCCGAGGTAGCGCGAGCCGGTGGCGCCCGCCCCGTAGGGGAGCTCCGAGGCGCTCGTGAGCCGGAAATAGCACAGCTGGCCGATCTTCATCCCGGGCCAGAGCGTGATCGGCAGGGTGGCCACGTTGCTCAGCTCGAGGGTCACGTGACCGGAGAATCCGGGGTCGATGAACCCGGCGGTCGAGTGCGTGAGCAGGCCGAGCCGCCCGAGCGAGGACTTCCCCTCGAGCCGCGCCGCGAGGTCGTCGGGCAGCGTGACGACCTCGAGCGTCGAGGCGAGCACGAACTCCCCGGGGTGGAGCGTGAACGACTCCTCGGGGTCGACCTCGACGAGCCGGGTCAGCTCGGGCTGCTCGGCCGCGGGGTCGATGACCGAGTACTTGTGGTTGTCGAACAGCCGGAAGTAGCGGTCGAGGCGCACGTCGACGGACGCGGGCTGGACCATCTCCGGCTCGAACGGGTCGAGCCGGATCCGCCCGGCCGCGATCTCGGTCCGGATGTCGCGATCTGAGAGCAGCACGCAGTCAGCCTACTTGCCGTCGATCAGGGACGACGCTCGGCCAGGTATCGCTCGATCGCCGCCTTCGTGGAGGCGTCCTGCCCGTCGAGTGCCGCGGCATCGCCGGAGAGGGCGGGGGTGATCTCCTGCGCGAGCTGCTTGCCGAGCTCGACGCCCCACTGGTCGAAGGAGTCGATGCCCCAGACCGCCCCCTGGGTGAAGGTGATGTGCTCGTAGAGGGCGATGAGCTGGCCGAGCACGCCCGGGCTCAGCTCCGGGGCGAGGATCGAGGTCGTGGGCCGGTTGCCGGTGAACACCCGAGCGGGCACGATCTCCTCGGCGGTGCCCTCGGCCCGCACCTCGTCCGCGGTCTTGCCGAATGCGAGGGCCTTGGTCTGGGCGAAATAGTTCGCCATGAACAGGTGGTGGACGTCCTGATCGCCGTCGGCGAGCGCGTGGGCCGGATTGGCCACGGCGATGAAGTCGGCCGGCACGATCCGGGTGCCCTGGTGGATGAGCTGGTAGAACGCGTGCTGGCCGTTGGTGCCCGGCTCCCCCCAGAACACCTCGCCGGTGTGGGCGGCCACGGGGGCGCCGTCATAACGCACGCCCTTGCCGTTCGACTCCATCGTCAACTGCTGCAGATAAGCCGGGAACCGGTGCAGGTACTGGGAGTAGGGCAGCACGGCATGGGTGTGGGCGCCGAGGAAGTTGACGTACCAGACGTTGATCAGGCCCATGAGCAGCGGCAGGTTCTCGGCCGGCGGGGCGGTGCGGAAGTGGTCGTCGATCGTCGCGAAGCCCGCGAGGAAGTCGGCGAAATTCTCCGGGCCGATCGCGATCGCGAGGCTGAGCCCGACGGCGGAGTCCACCGAGTAGCGGCCCCCGACCCAATCCCAGAAGCCGAAGGCGTTCGCGGTGTCGATGCCGAACTCGGCCACCTTGTCCAGGGCGGTGGAGGTGGCCACGAAGTGCTGGGAGACCGCGCCGGTGTAGCTCTCCTCGTTCGCCTCGATCACGCCCCGCTCGTGCAGCTTCTCGAGCAGCCACGTGCGGGCGAGCCGGGCGTTCGTCAGGGTCTCGAGCGTGGTGAAGGTCTTGGACGCGACGATGAACAGCGTGGTCTCGGGGTCGAGGTCCCACAGCGCCTCGGAGATGTCGGTCGGGTCGATATTCGACACGAACCGGCACTGGAGGCCGAGCTGCACGGAGGGCTTGAGGGCCTCGTAGGCCATGACCGGCCCGAGGTCGGAGCCGCCGATCCCGATGTTCACTACGGTCTCGACCCGCTTGCCGGTCACTCCGGTCCACTCCCCCGAGCGCACCCGGCCCGCGAAGTCGTAGAGCCGCCCGAGCACGGCGTGCACGTCGGCGTCCACGTCCTGGCCGTCCACGACGAGGGGGGCGGCCGGGTTCGCCGGGCGGCGCAGGGCGGTGTGCAGCACCGCGCGGTCCTCGGTCGTGTTGATGTGCGCACCGGCGAACATGTCGTCGCGGCGGGCGGTCACCCGGGTCTGCTCGGCGAGGTCGAGCAGGAGCCGCAGCGTGTCGGGCGTGAGGAGGTTCTTCGACAGGTCGACCCACAGATCGCCGGCCTCGCGGGTGAATCGGGCGGCCCGGCCGGGGTCGGCGGCGAACCAGCCGCGCAGGTCGGGCCGCAGGTTCTCGGCGTGGGCGCTCAGCGCGGCCCAGGCGGGCGTGGTGGTCGGGTCGATCGATGCGGTCACGGCTTCTCCCTCGCGGATGCACTCGGCTGGGCCACTGCGGCTCCGCTCAGCCTAGTGGCGCGCGTGCAGGACGGGCGAGGACTCCGGCGGCCTACTCACCCGGGGGCGCGACCAATTGGTCGAGGGCCCCGATGGTCGAGGGCCCGGCGGATCATTCGGTATGCTGGGCGGTGTCCGGTGCTCCATCGGGCGCTGCGGGTGTAGTTCAATGGTAGAACTTCAGCTTCCCAAGCTGATAGCGCGGGTTCGATTCCCGTCACCCGCTCCACATCGGTGACTTCCCGGTCCGGCCCGTCCGCCTCTATCAGGCTCCGTCCGACCCGCGGGGTACGGCACGGGCCGGCGCCACACGGCACAATGGCCGCATGCCCCACGTCGCCGCGCTCTACCGCCACCCGATCAAGGGGTTCACGCCCGAGTCCGCCGACCACCTCGACGTGCAGACCGACGGCCGCATCGCCGGCGACCGCGTGCTGGCATTCCGCTTCCCGGACGCCCTCTCTCCCGAGGACCGCGACGGCCTCGACTACTGGCCCAAGGGCGGCGGCCTGTGCGTGCGAGACTTCCCCTCGCTCGTGCGCCTGCGCCTCGGCCACGCCGCCGGGCGAGTCCGGCTCGAGGCCGGGGGCGAGGTGCTCGCCGAGGAGCGTGTGGACGACGCCGGTCGCCTCCGCCTGACCGCTGCGGTCACGCGTTTCCTCGCCGGGACCGAGGACGCCGACCGGCTGGAACGCTTCGGCCCGCTCACGCTCGTGGGCGACGGTCGCTCCGCCCGGTTCCAGGACCGCCCCCAGGGTTTCGTCAGCGCCCACTCCCGCTCGAGCCGGGACGCACTCGCGGGGGCCATGGGTACCGACCTGGACGAGCGGCGGTTCCGATCGAACGTCTCGGTCGCGGGGCTGCCCGCATGGGCGGAGGACGACCTCATCGGCCGGTGGGTCCGCCTCGGGGAGGTGCGCTTCGCCGTCCATGCGCCGATCAACCGGTGCCTGGCCACGCACGCGAATCCGGTCTCGGGTGAGCGGGACGCGCCCGTGCTCACCACCCTGACCCGGGTGCTCGGGCGGCCGCAGCCGAGCTTCGGGATCCTCCTCGTGGCGGACGGGCCCGGGCGGATCAGCGTGGGCGACCGGGTCGAGGTCCTCGGGTAGTCACGGCCACCCACATGGGTGTGCATGAGACGACTGGGGCCATCCGACCACCCCACAGGTAGTCCGGGCCACCCACATCGCCGGGCATCAGACGACTGGGGCCATTCGACCACCCCACAGGTAGTCACGGCCACCCACATGCATCAGGCGATCCCGAGGGCACGCAGGCCCGCGGTGGCCGCCGCCGCGACGAGCAGCACGACCGGCAGCGGGGCGCCGCGCCAGGCGAGCAGACCGGAGAGCGCGACCCCGGCGGGACGGGCCCACCCGGCGAAGGACTGACCGTCGGTCAGCGCGCTCGTGGCCATGACCGAGGCGAGGATGAGCATCGCGGCGTCCTCGACGGCGAGCTGGAACCTGGGATAGGCCGCGATCCGGTCGCCGATCTCGCCACCGCCGGCGCGCATCGCGTACGTGCCGATGCCGAGCAGGAGGCCGCCGAGCAGGATCTGGGTCAGCTCACCCATCGGCGCCGTCCTCGGCCCGACCGGACGGAACGGCCGGACCCGTACCCGCTGCGCCCTCCTCGCCCGCCCGTTGGGCGAGCGCGTCCCGGGTGCGCCACACGGCGAGCGGCAGGGCGAGCAGGCCCGCGATCGGTCCGAGCCCCTGGGGAAGCAGCAGCGCCGCGGGCACCGAGAGGAGCACGGCCACGACGATCGCCGGGCGCATCCGGGCGCGCTTGAGCGCGGGCAGCACGAGCGCGAGGATGACGGCCGGGAAGATGGCGTCGAGACCGAAGGCCTCCTGGTCGATCCCGCGGCCGAGGAGGCCCCCGACGAACGCCCCGGTCGGCCAGGATATGAGCACGGCGATCCCGGCGAGACCGTAGGTGCGCTTCGCCCGCTCCGGCTCACGCTCGGCGAGCGCGAAGGCCACGGACTCGTCGTTCATCACGTGCGAACGCCACGCACGGGTGCGGCCGTGGCCGAGGTAGCGGCGCACCGCCATGCCGTAGGGCACGTGCCGCACGTTCACGAGGAGCGCGGCGGGCAGGGCGAGCCACGGCGAGGTCGCGGTCGCCAGGCCCACGTAGAGCATCTCCGAGGATCCGGCGAGCACGATGACACCGAGCACGGGCGCGACCCACACGGGCAGGCCGACGCCGACCGTCATCGCACCGTAGGCCACGCCCACGAGCGCCATGGCGCATCCGAGCAGCACGACGGCGCGGATCGTGTCCACGTCGCGGCGGCCCGCAGCTGCTCCCATGAGTCGACATGCTTCGGCACGCCGCCCGGCCTTGGCAAGTCGACCCGGGCGCGTCTTGGGATCGGGGAGACGCAGCGCACAGGGCGATCCGGAGACTCGTCGTGCCGGCACGAGGAGGGGCCGCGCGGACGTCGGTCACCTCGGGGCGGGCAGGTCGGGCGGGTGGGCGAGCAGCTGCTGGATCGGACGGAGCGCGAGGTCGATGCTCACGAACCGCATGACGACGTCGCGCGCCACGGCGAGGGGCAGGCTCGTGCGGCACATGAGGGAGGCGAGCCGCCGGGACGTGTCGTGGGCGGCGGTGACGCGGGGGCGCTGGGCACGCTCGTAGGCGGCGAGCCGGCCGTCGAGGTCGGCGGCGCCGGGGGCGTGGGCGTGGGCATGGGTGAGGTGGCGGGCCAGCACCCAGGCGGATTCGATCGCCATCCCGGCCCCGATGCCGGCCGTGGGCAGGAAGCCGGCGGCCGCGTCACCGAGGAGGACCGACCGGCCACGCACCCAGCTGCCGGCGCGCGCGTCGACCAGCGGCCACCAGAACGGGTCGGGGTCGTCCACCAGCGCCGTGAGCACGCGGTCGATCCGTTCGGGCACCACGCGCAGGGCCCGCCGCACCCGTTCGGCGTAGGCGGCGGGGCCGGCGTCGCGGATGGCGCGGGGGCCGCCGAGGAAGGCGCCGAGCGCGCCGAGCACGGGGTAGGCGCCGACGAGGAAGCCGTCTCCCCACAGTTCACTCCCCAGGCCCGGGTCGGCGTCCGGCCGCGCCCAGACCACCCAGCCACCCCAGCCGGTGTCGACGGAATCCACCGGCTCCCCGTCGTGGAGGAGGCCGCGGGTGGTCGAGCCGATGCCATCGGCGGCGACGATGAGGTCGACCTCGAGTTCGGCGGGCCGTGCGCCGGCGAGGCACACGCGGAGGGGAGCTGCGTCGTCCCCGCGCTCGACGGCGCTCACGGTGGTGCCGTGGGCGACCTCGCACGTGGCGGTGGCCCCGGCGAGGCAGTCGAGCAGCGCGCCGCGGTCGATGCCGCGGTAGTCGCCGTAGCGGTCGAGGAGGCCGGCGATCGGGTCGGTGCGCAGCATGCGGCCGCGGTGGGAGTGGATGCGGTAACGGTCGAACCGCTGGGAGCGCCGGCGGTAGTCGGCGCCCGCGCCGAGCTCGTCCAGGGCCGAGTCGACCATGGGCATGAGCGCGAGCATGTAGCCCCGGTCGGCGTGGGCGTCGGCCTCGTGGCGCTCGATGAGCACGGGGTGGCGCCCGGCCCGGCGGAGCAACTGCGCCAGGGTCGTGCCGGCGATCCCGGCACCGACGACGAGGATGCGTGGTTCCCCCGGATCGGCGCGGTCCAGCTGGTCCGCGGCGGGGGTCTCGACGATCATCTCCACTCCTTCCGACGAGCGTTTGGACCGGGTGGTCCAGAAGCGTAGCAGCGATTGGACCACCCGGTCCAGGCCCGGGTAGGCTTCCGGCATGTCGAGCGACCGGATGCCGCCCGAGCGGCGCGCGCGGCTCGTGCGGGTGGCCGCCACGGAGTTCGCCGCCGGGTACGAGGCCGCCTCCCTCAACCGGATCATCCGGGAGTGCGGGCTGAGCAAGAGCTCCTTCTATCACGCGATCTCCTCCAAGCGGGAGCTCTTCGACCTCGTGGTCGACGACCTCGCCGCGGCGGTGTCCGCAGCCGTGCCGCTGCCCACCCCGGAATCCCTGGGCTCGACGGACTCGCCGGCGGGGGCACCGGACGGGGACTTCTGGGGCGGCGCGCGGGCCCTCATGGGAACGCTCGTCGAGGCCGCCACGCGGGTGCCCGCCTTCGCCGCACTCGGTGCGCTGTTCTACGTCTCCGACGCGCCGACGGGCAGCCGGCTCACCGAGTTGGACCGCGCCATCGACGCCTGGGTCGGCCGAGCACTGGAGCTCGGCCGGGCGAGCGGCGCCGTCCGGACGGACCTGCCCACAGATCTGCAGTACCGGCTCGCGCTCGCCGCGCTGCGCGCGCTCGACCGGTGGAGCCTCGAGCACCTCGAGGAGGTCGTGGGCGCGGGGGCGCTCGCCGAGGCGCAGCTGGACGCCGTGCGCCGGCTGCTCGAACCCTGAGTCGACGGCGCGCGACGCGACCGGGCAGACGGGCCGGCGCGACTCAGGCCTCCTCGCGGGCCGCCCCCGGTTCGCCGGGATCGGCCCGCCGGGCCTCGCGCCGCTTGGCCACGACGGCGATGCGGCGCGCGACCGGCTCGGCGAGTCGGGCCAGGATCGGCCCGACGACAGCCATGATCATGACGTACGTGGCCGCGAGCGGGCCGATGCCCGCGATCCCCGCGGAGGTGGCCAGGCCGGCGATGACGATGCTGAACTCCCCCCGGGGGACCATCATCGCGCCCGCGCGCAGCTGCCCGGGCCGGGCGATGCCGGCACGGCGGGCCGCCCAGCCACCCACCCCGACTTTCGTCAGGATCGTGACGAGGGCGAGCGCGAGGGCGACCCCCAGCACGTCCGGGATCTCGGCCGGATCCGTGCGCAGGCCGAAGAAGACGAAGAACACGGCCGCGAACAGGTCCCGCAGCGGGGAGAGCACGAGCCGGGCGCTCTCGGCGACCTGCCCCGACAGCGCGATTCCCACGAGGAAGGCCCCGACCGCCGTGGACACGTGCAGCTCCTCGGCGAAGCCCGCGACGATGAGCACGAATCCGAGCAGGCCGAGCAGGAGGAGCTCATCGCTGGCGGAGAACAGCAGCCTGTTGATGAAGCGGCCCCAGCGCAGCGCCACGAACATGACCAGGGCCACGGCGACCACGGCGCCGACGACGCTGATCGTGCCGCCGACTACGCCGACCCCGAGCAGGAGCGCGGTGAGCACCGGCAGGTAGATCGCCATGAGCAGGTCCTCGAAGACCATGAGGGAGAGCACGACCGGAGTCTCCCGGTTCCCGAGCCGTCCGAGGTCGGTGAGCAGCTTGGCCACGATGCCCGAGGAGGTCGCGTAGGTGACGCCCGCCATCGCCACGATCCCGGCGGCCGGCCAGCCGAGCAGCATCCCCACGAGTGCCCCCGGGGCGGCGTTGACCACGAAGTCGACGACGCCGGCGGGCGACTGGGTCCGCAGGTTCGCCAGCAGCTCGTCGGCGGAGTACTCCAGACCGAGCATGAGAAGCAGCAGAATGATGCCGACGTCGGCGCCCACGGAGACGAAGGCCTCGCTCGTGGCGAGCGGCAACAGTCCGCCGACCCCGAACACGAGGCCGGCGAGCAGGTAGAGCGGGATGGGCGAGATGCGCACGAGGGCGGCGAGCCGCCCGAGCAGACCCAGTCCGAGGATGATCGCGCCCAGTTCGAGCAGACCCCTCGCCGAACTCATGCCTACCCGTTGATGATCTCGTCGACGGCGGCGATCGCCTCCTGTGTTCCCACGACGATGAGCTGGTCGCCTGCGGCGAGCTCGAAGCCGGGGGTGGGCGAGGGGATCGCCTCGCGATCGCGCAGCACCGCCACGATCGAGGCGCCCGTGCGGGTACGCACCTCGGTGCCGCCGAGGGTGTCGCCCCCGAAGCGGGAACCGGCCGAGATCGGCACCTTGGCGGTCTGCAGGCCCGCGACCTGCTCGGTCAGCCGGGCGAGGCGCTCGGTCACGCGCCGGGTGGCGAGGAACTCGGCGAGGGTATCGGCCTCCGCCGGGGGTGAGCGCGACGGTCTCGACGCAGGCGTCGGGATCGTCCTCGGCATAGATCACCAGGTCGCGTCGGCCCGTGTGATGGGAGACGACGCCGATCCGGCGGCCCGCGACCGTGCGGAAGTCGTCACGCAGGCCGATCCCGGGCAGGGGCGCCTCGTTCACCTCGATGGATTCCTCGGCGGGAAGCCCGCCTCCCGAGGAGAACGTGCCGGGCATGAGGCCTCCAGTAGAGAACGGTCACGCGCCGCATGTCGGCCGGACGCGACGCCGCCATGCTACGCCTCGCCGCCGCGCGATGGTGGGCCGGGCGCGCTCCGGTCCGGCGAGCGGCGTCAGTCGAAGAGCCCGCGCACGTCCTCGGCCGTGAGTGCCCGGGCGAAGGGCTCCTCCGAGTCCATGACGGCGGAGAACAGGGCCGCCTTCCTGCGCTGGAGGGCCATGACCTTCTCCTCGATCGTGTCCTCTGCCACGAGCCGGTAGACCATGACGTTCTTCGTCTGGCCGATGCGGTGCGTGCGGTCGACGGCCTGGGCCTCGGTCGCGGGGTTCCACCACGGGTCGAGCATGAACACGTAGTCGGCCTCGGTCAGCGTGAGCCCGAAGCCGCCGGCCTTGAGGCTGATGAGGAAGACCGGCGCGGCCCCCGAGCGGAACTCCTCGATCACCTTCGGCCGCGAGCGCGTAGATCCGTCGAGGTAGACGTAGTCGATCCCGAGCGCCTCGCAGCGGTCCGCGGCCATCCGCAGGAAGGACGTGAACTGGCTGAAGACCAGTGTCCGGTGCCCCTCGGCGACGATCCCGGGGAGCACCTCGGCCAGGGCGTCGAGCTTGCTCGACCCCAGGCCGGCATGCTCCGGGGCGATGAGCTCCGGCGCGAGGGCGAGCATGCGCAGCAGCGAGATCGATCGGAACACGATGAAGCGGTTGCGATCGAGGTCCTCGACCAGGTCGAGCACCTTCTGCCGTTCCCGCTGGAGCGTCGTGTCGTAGAGCTGACGATGCCGGGCGGACAGGTCCACCCGGATCACCTGCTCCTGCTTCGGGGGCAGCTCCCGGGCGACGGCCTCCTTCGCGCGGCGCAGCATGAACGGGCGCAGCCGGCGGCGCAGCCGGTCGAGCCGCTCCGGGATCGCGCCCGATTCGATCGGGCGCACGTACTCCTCCCGGAACCGGCGCGCCGACGGGAACAGGCCCGGGGCGGTGAGGGAGGCGAGCGCCCACAGATCGGTCAGGGAGTTCTCCAGCGGAGTGCCGGTGATCGCGAGCCGGAAGGGTGCCCGGATCCGGGCGATCTCGCGGTGGGCGCGGGTGGCGGGGTTCTTCACGAACTGGGCCTCGTCGAGCACGAGGCCGCTCCAGTCGGCGGCCGTAAACTCCTCGGCGTCGAGCCGGGCGATCGCATAGGAGGTGACCACGAGGTCCGCGCCCGCGACCTCCTGGGCGAGCGAGGTGCCCCGCTTCCCCCGGGTGGCGGTGATGGCCCGCGCCTGCAGCTGCGGGGTGAAGCGCGCCGATTCGTTCAGCCACGTGCTCACGACCGAGGTCGGGGCGATGACCAGGAACGGCGGATCCACCTGCCCGCCGGCGGCAGCGTCGCCGCCGGTGCGCGCGTGGGCGATGAGGCTGAGGGTCTGCAGGGTCTTGCCCAGGCCCATGTCGTCGGCGAGGATCCCGCCGAGGCGGTGCCGCCACAGGAAGGCGAGCCACCGGAAGCCGTCGAGCTGATAGGGCCGCAGCACGGCCCGGACCGAATCCGGCTGCGGCCGGGCCTCGATCGAGTCGAGGTCGCGCAGGCCGGCGACCGACTCGCGCCAGCTCCGGGCCTCGACGGTCTCGTCGGCCAGGTCCTCGAAGTCCGCCCACAGGTCCACCTGGTAGCGGGAGAGGCGGGGCCGGTCGGGCTCCCATTCGGGCAGCGCCTCGGCCTCGGCGAGGAGCTCGCGGAGCTGGTCGAAGGCGGGATGCTCGAGTGAGAAGTAGCTGCGGTCGACGAGCAGGAGCTTCTTGCGGCCCCGGCTCAGCGCCTCGAACAGCCGCACGAACGGGATCTCCCGGCCCTCGACCGTGATGAGGAAGCCGAGGTCGAACCAGTCGGTGCGCTCGGTCTCGACCGTCGTCACCGTGACGCTCGGCTCGCCCGTCAGCTCCTCGAAGGCCGGGCGCCGCCCGAGCACCTCCACCTCGAGGCCGGCCTGTCGTTCGAGGGCGGGCAGGATGCGTGTGGTGAACTCGGCCGTGGACACGTCCGTCAGCTCGTGGGTGGCGCGCCCGGTGCCCCCGGGCCACAGCGACTCGGCCACGGCCACGAGTTCGGCCTCGCGGGCACGGTCGCGCGGCCCCGCGAGCGCGGACCCCGGCGCAGGCCCCGATGCAGGCCCGGGCTCCGGCTCGAAGGGCAGCAGCCGGGGCGGGTCGTGGTAGTGCCACTGCCACGTGAGGGTCACCCGGTTGCGGGAGCGGAAGGCGGCGGCGAGCCGGAGGGTCGCGGGCTCGATCGGCGGCAGCGTCACCGCGTCGTCGCCGGAGCGCACGGGCATGGCCGACCGCAGCCGCGGATAGTAGGTGGCGTAGAACTCCGGGACGTCCGCCGGCGGGATCTCCAGGGCGCCGGCCTCGACGAGCCGGCGCTGCTCGGCACCGAAGGGGGTGGCCGTGGGCGTGAGGACGACGCGGACGGAGCGATCCTCGAGCCGCGCCGCCCACAGGCCGTGGTCGCCGATGGGCGACCAGGTCGCGAGCTCGCGCCCCTCGACGCCGACCCGAGGCTCGAGGCGCAGGCCGCCGTGGGAGCCGGGCAGCGCCGTCCATTCGACCACCGCGCCGGCCCCGGCGGCGACGGAAACGGTCACGGCGCGGTCCATGCCGACGAGCTCGATCCCGGCGTGCTCGGCGTCGGCGAGGAGGGTCCACAGCAGCGGGCTCCGGAAGTCCGCCAGCGGCAGGCCCTCGGTGTCGACCCCGGCATAGCTCGTGCGGGTCGCGTCGTAGAGGCCGAGCAGCTGGCTGAACCACAGCAGCTGGTCGGGATCGAGCGAGAGCCGGTGGATCTGGTGGGCGAGCGTGCGCCAGGTGAGGTTGCCCTTGATCCAGGCGCCGGACTTGCCGCGGCGCAGCGGGCGCACCGTGAGCGCGAGGGCCTCCCCCGCGGCGACGAGCTCGCGCACCGGGCGGACCGAGGCGAACCGGTCGGCGCGCAGCGCGAATCCGAGCGCGAGCGGGGAGCGGTCGCGCGCCTCCGCCCCGCCGATGCCCGCGAGCCGGCCGCGCCAGGAGTCGGCGATCGCCCCCTCCCCACCGGCAGCATTCGAGTCGGGGCCCGGGCCCGACTCGAGCGCGCGCCAGTGGCAGCTGAGCATCGTGGCCACGGCGTGCTTGCAGGCGGAACCCACCGGGCAGCTGCAGGCCATGAACGCGGGCGACCAGGCGCCGTCCCCACGCTCGAGATCGACGCGGCAGCGGTACGGCGCGGCCGAGTTGCCGAGGACGACCGAGGTGAGCACGCCGTGCTCCGAGGACCAGGTCAGGCCCGCGACGGCGCCCTGGCCGGCGTACTGCTCGCCGCGGTCGAAGCTGCCGCGGTCGACCCGGGCGCGCACCGCGTCGACGTCGATCAGGGGCAGGGGGTCGGCCACCCGGACATGGTCTCACGGTCCCCCTAGGCTGGCACCATGACCGATCCCGCCGATCTCGTGAGCCGCTTCCACGCCACCTACTCGCTGCCGGTGCGGCAGGGCCCGCCGACGGCCGACCTCGAGCGGATCCACCTGCGCATGGCGCTCGTCGCGGAGGAGTTCGCCGAGCTCGTGGGGGCCGTGTACGGCGAGGCGGCCGAGGCCGGGATGGTCGAGGCGTTCGAGCGCGCGCGGGCGGCGGACGCGGGCACGCGCGACGTGGTCGCCACCGCCGACGCACTCGGCGATCTCGTGTACGTGATCTACGGGATGGCGCTCGAGTGCGGGATCCCGATGGACCGTGTGCTCGCGGAGATCCAGGCCTCGAACCTGTCGAAGCTCGGAGCCGGCGGCGAGCCGATCCTGCGCGCGGACGGGAAGGTTCTCAAGGGGCCGGACTACTTTCCGCCGCGGATCGATCGTGTGCTCGCCGAGGCCGCGGATCCGAGCTGACGCCCGCCGGTATCACGAGTCCTGACCGGCTCACACGTCCCGTCGGGCTCACCCTGTCAGCGGGGTCGGCCGCTCCGCCCGCGCGTGAGGACGGCGACCAGGAAGCCGCTCTCGGGCGTGAACGGGCGTAGGTCCCAGCTCTCGTAGCGGCTCTCGACGTCGAGGCCGGCGGCGCCGACGTCGGTGAGGAAGTCCTCGATCAGGTAGCCGCGGCCGGCACCGAAGCCGGTGGCGATCCGCCCGCCGGGGGCGAGCTGGTCGCGCAGCCGGGAGAGCACGCCCACGCGGGTGCTCGGCGCGAGGAAGGGCATGACGTTCCCGGCCGCCACGATCGCGTCGAAGCCCGCCGGGACGCCGGCGGCCGGCAGGTCGAGCTCGGCCAGGTCGCCGACGATCCAGGTGCCGCCGGGGTGGTCGGCGCGGGCCGCCTCGATGAGGACCGGGTCGACGTCGACGCCGACGACCGTGTGCCCCTGGGCGAGGAGGTGCGGGGCGAGCCGGCCCGAGCCGCAGCCGGCGTCGAGGATCCGCGCGGCCCGTGGCACGAGGGCGTCCACGAGCCGGGCCTCGCCGGAGACGTCCTCCCCGGCGGCCGCCTTGGCGCGGAACCGCTCGACGAACCAGCGGGAGTGATCGGGGTTCTCGGTGACAATCGTCTCCCAGCGCGACTTCTCGACCATGCCCCTCAGGCTACGGCGCCCGTGCACGCACGACCGGGCGGAAGGTCCCATCGGCCGCACCCGGCAGCTACCCGGTACCGTCGGTACGGGGAACTGTGCCCGGAACCACACCGCTCCTTGCCCCGACCCGGCCCACACTCGCGTGCTCCCGGCGTAGATTCGTGCGGTCCGTAGTGCTCAACCGGCGCCGGCGCGCCGTTCGAGGAGTGTGCCCATGTCCCCCGAGTCTCCCGCCGAGCCCACCAAGCCCACCGAGCCCACCGAGCCCACCGAGGCGATCGGGCCGGATTCGCCGACCGAGGCGAGCGCGCCGACCGTAGCGAGTGCGCCGACCGAAGCGGATGCGCCGGCTGAGCCCACCGACCCGACCGAAGCGGATGGGCCGGCCGGGCCGGATGCGCCCACCGAGCCGGAGGTACCGGCCGAACCGGACGCACCGGTCGAGCCGCAGCCCGCCGTCCGGCTCGAGGGGGCCGGACTGCGCGGCGGCCGCGGCTGGGTGTTCCGAGACGTCTCGTTCACGGCGCACACGGGCACGATCACGACCCTGACCGGCCCCTCGGGCAGTGGCCGCTCCACCGCGCTGCTCGCATGCGCGGGGCGACTCGACCTGACGACGGGGAGCGCCGTCGTCCATCCGCCGAGGCGGCGGGTGCGCGATCACGTGAACGTGGCCCGGATCGCGGGCGTGATCGGGCTGGATCCGCAGCTGAGCGTCGCCGACAACGTGAACGACGCCGCCGACTGGGCCCGGTTGCGACGGACGCAGGCCCGGGATCTGCTCGCCACCTGGCGCAGCCGCCTCGACCTGCAGTTGCCCTCGCGGCTCCCGGCCGGCGAGCTCGCCGCCGACGAACTCACGCTGCTGCACCTGCTGTGCGCCACGCTCGGGAACCCGCGGGCGATCGTGCTCGACGACTTCGACGCCAACCTGACGATCCCCCAGATCGCGCGCCTGTGGAAGCTCACGGCTCGGGTCGCCGCGGGCCGCGTGAGCGCGCCGTCGGCCGTGATCGTGAGCACGGTGGCCGCGCTGCCGCCGGCCGGGGAACGAGTGATCCACCTCGGCGACGCGAACGGAGCGGCCGCATGAGAACCCTGCGCCTGGCGATGACCGAGATCACGCGCCATCACCGCCCGCTCCACCGCCTCGCGGTGCTCTTCCTGCTCATCGTGCCGAGCCTGTACGGCGCGCTGTACCTGTGGTCGAACTGGGACCCGTACGGGCGCCTCGACGATGTGCCGGTCGCCGTGGTCAACCACGACGTGCCGGTGACCGTCGACGGCACCGAGGTCGCTGCCGGGGACCAGCTGGTCGAGAACCTGTTCGCCGACCCCGTGTTCGGGTGGGAGCTGACCGACGAGGCAAGCGCCGCCGACGGGCTCGCCCGGGGCGACTACTACCTGACGATCACGATCCCGGCCACGTTCTCCGCGGACCTGGCCTCCGGGGCCGAGGGCACCCCGCGCCGGGCGGTCGTCGACATGCGCCGCGACGACGCGAACGGCTTCGTGGTCGGCATCATGGCCGAGACCGTGCAGAAGCAGCTGCACGACCAGATCAACTCGGCCGCCACCCAGGCCTATTTCGAGTCGGTCTACGGCGATCTCGACGCGCTCCGCGGCGGCCTCGTGCAGCTTCAGGACGGCGCCCACGACCTGGCCGCGGGCCTCACCGACGCCGTGGACGGCTCGGCGGAGTTGGCCGGCGGGCTCACCGACGCCGTCGACGGCTCGGCGCAGCTCGCCGACGGGGCGGCCCAGGTCGCCGACGGCACCCAGCAGATCGCGGACGTGATCAACCCGGTCGCCGACGTCATCGCCCCCGCGATCCCGGGGATCGCCGCCGAGTCCGAGGACCTCGCGGGCAGTGCCGCGGAGCTGACCGGCCTCGTCTCCGGTGCCGGTGACACGCTCCACTCCCGCACCGAGGCCGTGACCGGCGCCCTGACCGACTACCTCGCCGCCCATCCGGAGGCGGGCGAGGACCCGCTCTTCGCCGCCGTCACCGATGCGGCCACCCGGGTGGAGGAGCGCACCGGCGAGATCGCCGGCGTCGCGGACGACGTGGACGAGGGGGCCCGGACGATCCACGACGCGACCCGCGAGATCGTGGCCGCCGCCCCGAACCTGCAGGCCGAGGTGACCGACGGCCGGGCGCGGATCAACGACCTCAACGACGGCGCCCACCAGGTCGCCGACGGGGCCGCCGAACTCGCCTCGCAGCTCCGGCCCGCACGCGACGGCGCGGGCGAGCTCACCGCCGGGCTCGCCGAGGCCGGTCCGGGCTCGGCCGACCTGGCCGCGGGGGTGGACCACCTCGTGGCCGCCGTGCCCGCGCTCGATCCGCAGACCCGGGAGGCGAACGCCCAGATCCTGGGGAACCCGACCGAGGTGAACCTGGCCGTGGACAACCCGGCGCACGTGTACGGGCGCGGGCTCGCGCCGTTCTTCTTCGCGATCGCGCTGTGGGTGTTCGGGATCGTCGTGTTCCTCGTGCTGCGTCCGACCACCGGGCGGGCGCTGGCGAGCCCGGCGAACCCGGTGCGGATCCAGCTCGTGGGCTGGCTGCCGATCCTCGGGCTGGGGCTCGTCGGCTCCTATCTGCTGCTGGCGATCTCGTGGTTCGCGCTCGGCCTCGATCCGGTCGACCCGGCCGGATCAGTGCTCGTGGTCACCGTGACCGTGGCGCTGTTCACCCTCATCGCCCACCTGGCCCGCAACGCCCTCGGGCTCGTGGGATCCGCCGTGCTGCTCGTGCTGCTCATGCTGCAGCTCATCTCCTCCGCAGGGATCTATCCCGTGGAGACCCTGCCCGGGCTGCTCCAGGCGATCCATCCCTACCTGCCGATGAGCTACGTGGTGGACGCGTTCCGGATCGTGTTCACGGGCGGCTCCGGGGCCAAGCTCGCCCAGGACCTGGCGATCCTCGCCGGCCTGGCCGCGGTGGTCTTCGCCGCCGGGTCGCTGCTCGTCGCCCGCAAGCGCACGTGGTCACTGCTCACGGTGCATCCGCCGCTGGCCGAATGACCCGCCCCGAGCGGTGGAGGCCGATCGCCACTCGGCTGCGGTTCCACCGCTCGGAGCGTAAAATGCGGGCAGGAGAGGCGGCGTCGTCGCAGCCACGCGAAGGGGAGGCCATGACCAACCTTCTGGCCGCATATCAGGCCGGCACCCGGCCGCCGGCGGCCGCGCACGACGAACTGCTCGACGCCAGCGCCGCGGCCCGGTCCGCCTGGGACCTGCTCGCCACCGACCCCGGGCTCTCCTCCCCGGCCGCGCTCGCCCAACGGCAGGCCGACCTGACCGGGATCCTCGTGGAGGAGGGGGTGCGGGCCGGGGTCGCCGACATCCGCGACTGGACCCTCGACCCGCTCCCGGTCATTCTCGACGAGCAGGAGTGGCAGCACCTGGCCGCGGGCCTGGCCCAGCGCGCCGAGCTGCTCGACGCGATCCTGACCGACCTGTACCGCGAGCGCCGGCTGCTCACCGAGGGGGTGCTGCCGGCCGAGCTCGTGCTCGGCCACCCCGGGTTCCTGCGGGCGGCCGACGGGATCAGGGTGCCCGGCCCGCACCAGCTGTTCATGACCGGCAGCGAGATCGCCCGGCGCGACGACGGCACCTGGCTCGTCACCGAGATCGGGACCGACCTGCCCCGGGGCCTCGGATTCGCCCTGACGACCCGGCGGGCGGTCTCGCGGGTGCTCGCCGAGGGCTACCGGCACATGCCGATCCGCCGCGTCGGGCCGTTCTTCCGCACGATCCGCGACTCCCTCGGCGCCCTCGCCCCGCACGGCGCGAAGCGGCCCCGGATGGCGATGCTCGTGCCCCAGCCGCCCGGGCTCGACCAGTTGCACCTGGCGGACGCCCTCGGCCTGCCCGTGGTCGACGCCGGCGACCTGCACATGGCCGACGGGCGGGTGTGGATGCGCTCGGTCGGCGACATGGAGCCGGTGGACGTGCTGCTGCGCCAGGTCGACTCCGCCCGCAGCGACCCGGTCGACCTGTACAGCCAGTCGGTCTCCGGGGTGCCCGGCCTGCTCGAGGCGGCCCATCACGGGGCCGTGAGCGTGGTCAACCCGATCGGATCGGCCGTGCTGGAGAACCCGGCGCTGCTCAGCTACCTGCCGGCCGCCGCCCGCACCCTCCTCTCCCAGGAGCTGCTGCTGCCCTCGGTGCCCACGCACTGGTGCGGGGAGCGGGAGATGGGTTCGCACGTGATCGCCCACCTGCACGAACTCGTGGTCACGTGCACCTCGACCGGGCACCAGTACCGGGGCTGGGAGCTGAGCACCGCCGAGCGCACCGATCTCGCCGTGCGGATCGCGGCCATGCCCCACGACTGGGTGGGCCAGGAGCCGGTCGAGCTCGCGACCACCCCGATGCTCGGACCGCTCGGGCTCACCCCGGCCGTCACGAGCATCCGCACGTTCACCGTGGCCACCGCCGCCGGGTTCGAGGTGCTGCCCGGGGGCGTGGCCACGACGGGGCCGCTGCCCGGCCGGCTCACGGGCTCGGGGCATGCGAAGGACGTGTGGGTCCTGTCCGCCACCCCGCCCGACGACGCCCTCGAACCCGGGCTGCTCACCGGCCCGATCCCGCTGAGCGCCGCCTCGGCCGGGAGCCTCTTCCGGTTCGGCGTGCTGCTCGAGCGCACCGAGGCCCAGCTGCGGCGCCAGCGGGCCGCCGTCGAGGACGAGGCCGCCCTGACCGGGCTCATCGACGCCGCCCCGGAGGCGACGGCCGCCGCCCTCGGGCGCCTCGGCCGGGCCGCCCAGGCCGTGCGGGAGCACCTCACCCCCGAGGCCTGGCGCACCCTCACGATGCTCGACGAGCCGGGCGCGATCGCCGACCGGCTCGTCGCCATGGCCGCCTTCTCCGGGGTGCTCGCCGAATCCGTCGTCCGCGACGACGGCTGGCGCGCGCTCGATATGGGACGGCGCCTGGCTCGCTCCGAATTCCTCGTCACCTCCGTCGCGGCCGTGCTCGTCACGCCCGCCGACTACTCGCTCGAGGCGGACCGGATCGCGGCCCTCGCGCGGATGCACGACATCGCCCTGTCGCATCGGCGTCAGAGTCACGAGCACCCGCCGCTGCCGGCGCTGCTCGACCTGCTGCTGGCGGACCGCACGAATCCGCGCTCGCTCACGTATTCGCTCGAACGTTTCGGCGAGGACCTCGAGCGGCTGCCGCGACCGCACGAGGCGAGCGGCGTCGTCCAGGAGCAGCTCTCGAGCATCCTGCGCGAGCTCACCCGGGAGATCGACGGCGCCTGGCTCGCGGAGGCGGACTCCACGGGGCGGCTGCGCCACCTGGAGGACCTGACCGAGTCGGTGCGCTGGCGGGTGGGGGCGCTCATGAGCACGCTCGACCGCTGGTCGCCCGCGGATGCGGTGCTGTGGTCCGGGGGAGGCGACGATGACTGAGGGCGTCTTCTTCGCCATCACCCACCGTGCGGATCAGCGGTACCGGCGGCCGGTCACCTCGGCGTACGGGCGGTTGCTGCTCACGCCCCGGGCGGGCGGCGGGCAGCGGGTGCATGCGGCCGCGGTGACGATCGATCCGGAGCCCGATCGGCGGCAGGTGCGCCGGGACTTCCACGGCAACATGTCCACGTTCATCCAGCTGACCCAGCCGTACGACCGGCTGACCATCTCGGCCGAATCGATCGTCGAGCTGACCCGGCGCCCACCCGACCCCGCCTCGCTGCCGCGGCTGAGCTGGGAGCACACGGCCCAGGCGGTGCGCACCGTGCTCGACGCGGAGGGGACCGGCCACGCGGGCAGCGTGAGCGCGGCGCTCGCCGTCGCCGAATCACGACTCGGCTCCCCGCTCGTGACGCCGAGCGAGGAGTTCCGGGAGTTCGCGGCGCCCTCGTTCCGGCCCGGGCGCCCACTGGTCGACGTCGCGGGGGAGCTGAGCATGCGGGTGGCGGGCTCGGTGCGGATCGTCCCCACGGCCCGTGCGGGCCCGCAGGGTGCCTCGACCGCGCTGCGGGAGGCGACGGGCACGGTGAACGACGCCGCCCATCTGCTCCTCGCCGCGGCGCGGTCGATGGGGCTCGCGGCCCGGTATCTCACGGGCTATCGCTTCGATCAGGCCTCGGGCGCCGGCGAGCTGCACGCCTGGGCGTCGCTGTGGGTGCCCGGGGGCGGGTGGATCCACGTGGATCCGAGCCGGGGCGGGTTCGTCGACCTCGACTACGTGGCGCTCGGCTGGGGTCGGGACGCCTGGGACGTACTGCCGCTGCGGGGGGTGGCCTACGGCTCGGAGCTCGCGGGACGCCCCGAGGTCGAGGTGACCATGCGATCCCTCGGCCCGGAGGAGGCGGCCGAGCTCGCCGTCGGGGTGCGCACGGGATCGCGGTGAGGCCGCCCGGCACGGACCTCGAGACCCCCGGCCCGGGCATGGGGCCGGGTCGAGACTCCGGGTCGAGACTCCGGGTCGAGGTTCCGGGCATGGCGACGGGGTGGCAGCGGAGCGCCGCTGCCACCCCGTCGTCACGGCCCGCTCAGGGCGACCCGGGTGAGCCAGGGTGAGCCCGGGTGAGCCAGGGGCCTAGCGGCCGATCTGCGAGCGGGCGGCGGCCCGCAGGATCGCACCGACCTCCCGCTGGGTGAGGATCCCGTCGTCGGCGAGCGGCCGAACGACGTCACCGACATGACGCACGAACTGGCCGTGGTTCTCGTAGTCGCCGGCCTCGTCGATGAGATCGTTGATCGTGCACCCGTCGCCGAGGTCGGCGTTCGCCACCCCGGTGTCGATGCCGTCGATCGTCACGGTCGCGCGGCCGTCCGGGCAGTCGCCGGGCTCGCCCTCCTGGACGATCGTGAAAGAGACGCCACCCTCGGCGGTGTTGCCCGCGACGTCCGTGGCCCGGTAGTCCACCGTGTGCCCGCCGACCTCGGTGACCGCCACGGGTCCGTCATAGGCGAGGAACTCCCCGCCGTCGAGGCTGTACTCGACCGCGTCGACCCCGGAGCCCTCGTCCGTGGCCGTGATGGCCACCTCGACCGAGCCGACGTAGTCGCCGTCGTCGTTCCGCTCACCGGCCACCTCGGCACCGACCTCCGGAGCGGTCGTGTCCGGGTCCGGCCCGGCCTCCTCGACGATCGTGAACGAGACGCGACCCTCGGCGGTGTTGCCCGCGACGTCCGTGGCCCGGTAGTCCACCGTGTGCCCGCCCGCCTCGGTGACCGCCACCGGCCCGTCATAGGCGAGGAACTCCCCGCCGTCGAGGCTGTACTCGACCGCGTCGACCCCCGAGCCCGCGTCCGTGGCCGTGATGGCCACCTCGACCGAACCGACGTAGTCGCCGTCGTCGTTTCGTTCACCGGCCACCTCGGCACCGACCTCCGGAGCGGTCGTGTCCGGGTCCGGCCCGGCCTCCTCGACGATCGTGAACGAGACGCCGCCCTCGGCGGTGTTGCCCGCGACGTCCGTGGCCCGGTAGTCCACCGTGTGCCCGCCGACCTCGGCGACGACGACCGCCATGTGGTAGTGCGTGTATTCGCCGCCGTCGAGGCTGTACTCGATCGCCGCGACCCCGGAGTCCGCGTCCGTGGCCGTGATGGCCACCTCGGCCCAGCCGACGTAATCGCCGTCGTCGTTCTGCTCACCGGTCACCGCCGCGGCGACCTCCGGAGCGGTCGTGTCCGGGTCGGCGTCCTCGACGATCGTGAACGAGACGCTCCCCTCGGCGGTGTTGCCCGCGACGTCCGTGGCCCGGTAGTCCACCGTGTGCCCGCCGATCTCGGTGACCGCCACGGGTCCGTCGTAGGCGAGGAACTCCCCGCCGTCGAGGCTGTACTCGACCGCGTCGACCCCCGAGCCCGCATCCGTGGCCGTGATGGCCACCTCGGCCGAGCCGAGGTAGTCGCCGTCGTCGTCCTGCTGACCGGTCACCGCCGCGGCGACCTCCGGAGCGGTCGTGTCCGGGTCCGGGTCGCCTCCGTCGGCGGTGACGACGAGCTCCCCCACCATCATCCCGTGGCCCGGGATCACGCAGTGATATCGGTACGTCCCCGGGGTGAGCGTGATCTCCGCCTCGTAGTAGCCGCCGTTCTCGTCATAGGGGTTGGCGGTGATGTTCAGGTCGACGTCGTGGTTGTAGCCGGGCGTGGTCGTGTCGAAGGTCAACGTGTGCGGCATCCCGGTGGTGTTCCCCGCCGCCCGGCTGTTGTCGAAGATGACCGTGGCGGTGCCGGCGACCGCCGTGGCGGGTGCGGAGAGGTACTGCGTCACGCTGTTGCCCGCGGTCCAGGTGAGGACCTGCTGCTGAGCGGTCGCGGCCGTGGGCACGATGAACAGGCCGATCATCGCACTCAGGAGGCCGATGACGAGTCGCCGAAGCACTCCCCAGCTCCTGGCCCGGGGGCGGAAAGAGGTCACGTGGTGGAACATGAGAGCGGTGCACCTTTCAGATTGCGGCGTGCTCAGAGGCAGGGGGCCGGTGCGGCGACAGTTGCTGCGCGCCGCACCGGCCCGAGATGGCGCCCCGGCGTGGGGCGATGACCTAGGACAGGTCCTGTACGCGGATGTTGCGGAACTCCATCCGGTCGCTGTTGCTGTGGTTCTGCAGCCCGATGAAGCCACGCTCGAACTGGCGCAGATCCGTGGGCGGGTCACCGGCGCGCGAGGACTCCTTGCCCGGAGCGTTCTCGAACTCGTTGATCACCACCCCGTTCCGAACGATCGTGTAGTGCTGGTCCACGACGCGGATCTCGTAGTCGTTCCACACGCCCTTCTCGGTCAGACCGGCGTCCTCCCGCGCGACGGGCTCGAAGTTGTACACCGATCCCGTCTTCTGCGGTTCCCCGGTCGGTCCGTCGTAGAGCTGGATCTCGTGGCCACAGCTGATGGCCACCCAGGCCTGGGACTGCCCCCGACCGCATTCGGGCTGGTCCTGCGCGGTCGGATCGGGGAAGCGCACGAACACCCCGCTGTTGGCGTAGGTCGTGCCCTCGGAGACGTCTCGGAACTGCAGCTTGAGCGAGAAGTCCTCGAACTCCTCCGCCTCGTACCAGAGCATCCCCAGGCCGCCCTGTGACAGCAGCGATCCGCCCGGGAGCAGCTCGAAGTGGCCGCCCGGTGCCTGCCGCCAGCCGTCGAGCGAGGCCGAGGTCCCGTCGAAGAGCCAGCGGTAGCCGGCGTCGCCGGGGGTGCCGACGTCGGAGCGGGCGGCGCCGTTGGTCAGCCGGCCGATGTCGCGGCCGCTGATCACGTCGTTGTCCCGCAGCTGCCGGATCACGTCGTTGACGTGGCGGATGAACGCCCCGTGGTTGTCCCATTCGCCCTCGTCGTCGATGAGGTCGGCGATGGTGCAGCCGCCGAGGTCCGTGTTCGTCACGCCCGTGTCCTCGTCGCCGATCCACACCGTGTCCCGCGAGTCGGGCACGGCGCACTCGATCACGGCGTCCGTCCCGACGGTCTCGACGGTCCCGTCCGCATAGGTCACGGTGAGGGTGACCTCGTAGGAGTCGACTCGGTCGTAGGTGTGGCGCGGGTCGGCCTCGGTCGAGGTGGTGCCGTCGCCGAAGTCCCATTCCCAGGCCACGCCGCCGGAGCGGGATCCGTTGAACTGCACCGTGAGGGGGCTGCTCTGGATGCTCGTGGCCGTCGCCGCGGGCGCCGGGGTCGCCGGGCCGCCCGTGTAGACGATGCGGATGAGCTTCTGGTTCTGGTGCAGGGTGAAGAATCCGCTGCCGTAGTCGAGCATGTACAGGGCGCCGTCCGGCCCGAACTCGGCGTCCATCCAGCTCTGCAGCTGGTTGTCGCCTCCGCCGGCGCGGATGATCTGGCGCAGGTCCTCGGCGAAGACCGGCGGTGCGGCCTCGTCGACCGCGTCCGGGTCGACCGTGATCGCCATGCGGTTGTTCGGGTTGGACTGGTCGCCGATGAGCCACTTGCCCTCCCAGTACTCGGGCCAGGCGATGTCGCTGCCGGAGTCCACCTGCGAGGACCGGTAGGTCGGGCCGGACATGACGGCCTGGCCCCCACCACGCAGGTAGGGCTCGCTGTAGGTGGCCTCGTCCTCCTCATAGCTGGGGACGCCGTTCTCGTCCCGGGGGAAGTCCGGGCCGCCCCCGCTCGGGGAGTACCAGATCATGTTGTCGCGCGCGTCGGGGATGTCGACGAGGCCGGTGTTGCGGGGCGAGTTGTTCTCGAGGTCGTCGCAGTCGTACCAGTCGGTCAGGATGCTCGCGTCCTCGTTGCTGCGGTCGCGGTACGGCTGACGATTGCCCATGCAGTAGGGCCATCCCTGGTTTCCTGCCGAGGTGATGATCGTCGCCGTCTCGTACTTCGCGGGTCCCAGTTCCGGATCCGGCAGGAAGGCGTCGGGTCCGACCCAGGCCGCCGTGAGCCAGTCGGTGTCCGCGTCGATCTGGATGCGGGAGGGATTGCGCACGCCCATGACGTAGATCTCGGCGCGGGCCTTGTCGCCCCCGCCCTCCTCGCCCGTGAACAGGTTGCCCTCGGGGATCGTGTACGTGCCGTCCTCCTCGGGGTGGATCCGCAGGATCTTCCCGTTGAGGTTGTTCGTGTTGCCGGCGGTGCGGCGGGCGTCCTGGAAGGAGATGCCGGCGTACTCCTGGGTCCAGTTGTTGCCCGAGTAGCCGCTCGAGCCCTGGGAGGAGTTGTTGTCCCCCGTGGAGACGTACAGGTTGCCGTCGTCGTCGAACGCCATGCCGCCGCCCGCGTGGCAGCAGCTGTGGATCTGCGTCTGCCATTCGAGCAGGTCGACCCGGGTGTCCTGGTCGATGGTCACGTTCTCACGGTCGTAGGTGAACCGCGAGACGGTCCGCATTCCGGTGCGGTTCTCGGTGTCGATCGAGTCGTAGGGCATCCAGTAGACGTAGAGCCAGTCGTTCTCCGCGAAGTCCGGGTCGGGTTCGATCCCGAACAGACCCTCCTCGGTCTTGACGAGCTCGCCCCCGCTGCCGCGGTTGCCGAACACGTCGAGCACCGTGAGCAGCGTGGCCTCGCCCGTGTCCGGGTCCCATTGGTGGATGGTTCCACAGCCGAGGCCCACGTTCTCCGCGTCCCAGGACGGGATCGCCCCCGTGGCGCAGGCGCCGCGGCCGACGTAGAAGACCGTGCCGTCGTCCGTCGTGACGAGGCCGTGGGGCTCACCGATCTGGTCGAGCTCGCCCGGGCTGTTCTGCGTCGTCAGTCGCTCGATCTCGTAGTTCGAGCCGATGGTCGCCTGGCAGTCGGCGCGGACGATCCCGGTCGACCACTGGATGGCACCGAGCAGGTGGCTGCGGAAGCCGTCCTCGGAGTAGCTCTCCGCCGTGCCGCCCATCCCCGTGTAGAAGGACCGGCCGCCGTCGTAGTCGCGGCACCAGGAGATCGGGTGGAACGCGCCGTTGGCGGTGTCGCCGGCGTCGTAGTCCCATTCCTGCACCTGGGCGATCGTGTGCACCTGGCCGATCGGGTTCGTCTCCCAGTTGTACCACTTGTCGGAACGGGTCCAGTTGAGGGGAAGGCCCTCGTTGGCCACGTGCCGGCGGTCGACGACGTTGACCGTCGCCTCCTGCGTGGGCACCTCGACGTCGGGCGGGTTGACGGCCTCCTCGGTGAACAGGAGCCAGTCGGCGAGCTGGGTCGCCGACTCCCCGCCGTTCTCGCGCACCTCGAGCTGGAAGTACTGGTATTCCGTGCTGTTGTCGATCTCGTAGCTCTTGCGCAGGAAGCGTTGGGAGAAGTCGTCACTGCGGGTGTCGAGGTCGGTCCAGCTCTCACCGTCGGTGGAGCCGCGCACCGTCCAGGCCCCCGGGTCGCGACCGGGGAAGTCGTTGGCGGAGACCATCGCATACTCGGTGATGACGGCGGGCTCGACGAGCTCGTAGGTGACGGTCGCGACGTCGTCGAACGCGAGCCACTTGGTGTTCTCGTCCCCGTCGGTGAGGTTCGCGGCGGTCTCCCGCGGCGGGTTCTCGCCGGTGGCCGTGACGTCGGCGACCTCCTCCGGGGTCGGCCGGATGCCCGCGGGGCGGGCACCGACGAGGCCGGTGAACCACTGCGAGCTCTCCTGGGCCTTGGCGGCGTCGCGGATGCCGAGGAAGCCGCCGCCGTCGTTGATGAACTCCTCCAGCGCGCCCTCCTGGTCGCCGTCGAGTTCGCTGCCCACGGCCGAGAGGAAGACGACGCCGCGGTAGCCGTCGAGGTTCTCGTCGGTGAAGTCCGCCGGGTCGCTCGTGGAGGTCACGGAGAAGCCCTTCGCGGCACCGAGCTCGGCGATCGTGTTCGCCGCTTCGAGCACGGGGTCGTCCTGCTCGGCTGGGTCGCCGTGGAAGACGAGGACCTCGACGTCACCGGTCGGCGTCGCCTCCTCGTTCGCGGTGACGACGGCGTCGCCGGACCGGGCCGCCTCGGCCTGACCGGGCGGGCCGGCGATGGCGGGGGCGACGCTCATGGTGGCCATGAGCGCGGCGCTCGCGGTGAATATGCCGGCCTGCTTGAGCCGGCGGGCTCGGCCAGCAGGGCTGCTGGCGGGTGGTCGTGGTGTCGTGCTCACTTCTCCCCCTTTGGAGTAGGTCATCGCCGGCCGGGTGGCCGGAGGCCGAGCTCGTCAGTTGCCGTGGCCCCCCTCGTGTTCGTGGAATCGGTCGATGGCGGCCTGGGCGCCCGCGGGCATGCTTCCGTCCTCGTTGCGCACGAGGAAGACCCCGGCCATCCCGCCGTCGGAATGGAACTGGACGTGGCAGTGGTACATCCACGCGCCGGCTCCGACGCCCTCACCGGCCACGACCTGGAATCCGAAGGACGAGCCGGGGTTGAGGTCCTTGTTGTCGATGACCTCGCTCGAGTCCCGCGGGCCCTCGAGATATCCCGTGCGGGTATTCGCCCACCGGTGGGCGTGCAGGTGGAACGTGTGGAACATGTCGCCGTGGCCGATGCAGATGAACTCGACCGTCTCGCCGAGGCGCGCCTCGAACATCGGGGTGTGCGGCGCCGACGCGTTGTTGATGAGCATGCCGTTGAACACGACCGTGAACTGCCGGTCGGGCAGGACGTCCCCGCGCCGGCGCACGATGAGCGCGCCGTAGAGTCCCGCCTGCAGGCCTCCCGTGCCGTGCGGGGTGCCCATCGCGTGGTCGTGATAATGCCAGTAGCCCGCGCTACCGGGGCGGCTCACCCGGCCCATCGACGTCTCGGTGGTGGTCCGCCAGACGTAGGTGCGGGTCTCGCCGGGCCCGTTGAAGGAGTCGTTGAACGGGGAGCCGTCCGACGTGGTCTCGTACAGCACGCCGTGCGGATGGATCGAGAGCGACCGGTCGGTCGTGTTGACCAGCGTGATCTCCATCGTGTCGCCCTCGTACATCTCGAGCACGGGGCCGGGGATCGTCGCCTGCCCGGGCGCCAGGCCGTAGCCGACCCGACCATCGCCCAGGTCCTCCGCATACATCGTGATCCGGTGGGTCTCGCCGGCGCCGCGGCCGCCCGGTGCGGCGAGGGCCGACGTCCCGGTCAGCGCCACCGCCGCGGGGGTGAGCACTGCCGCCGCGGCCCCGGCCAGCATCGTCCGGCGAGGCAATCCGCCCGGGAGGGGGCGTGGACTCGCGCTGTCTTCGGTCATGGTTCTCCGTCCGGCTTGCACACCAGAACTCCCCACGCCTGACGCGCTCCCGCCTGCGGCGCCGCTGAGGACGACGTCGGCACGGCTCACTCGGCTCAGAGGCATCGGCGCGTGAGCGTGTGAGGGGGTTCACTGATTGGTCGCTACGTTAGACACACTTCTGAGATCGGTCAAGCAAAACCTAACAAATAGACGAAGGTATCTAAGCCTTGAGCCATCCGAACATGGGAATCACTCCTTCGTCTTCTGTTCGCGGTTATACCGAAAGGGCTTGATGTTTTTCGTAATAGGCGCTTGACTCTCTCCCGGGGGTTGCCCTGACAGAGTCGTCGTCCATGGAAGAAGTCGCAGATGCGAGCAGCGAGCGTGCGCACGATGCGCATGGCGCGCACGGTGCGCATCGGTCCGGCGCAGCTCGTCGATGAGCGGCCTCGTGCACGGCGGCACCCCCCGTCCGCCCCCAGCGCGCGCGTGATCGACGGTGCGCGTCCGGGCATTCCGCCTCGACACAAGGAGTAGACATGAAGAAGAGACTGACCACGGTGCTCATCGGAGGAATGGCGATCGCCGGATTCGGCGCCGTCGGGCCCGCGCCCGCCCAGGCCGCGCTCACCACCCACTGCGTGGGCGAGGCCGACGGGGTGACCGTCCCCGGCGACCTGCTCGTTCCCCGCGGGAAGGCGTGCTCGCTGACCGACATCACCGTCACGGGTGACGTGCGCGTCGCCGCCGGTGCCGACCTCGTCGCCGACGGCCTCACCGTCGAGGGCAGGATCGTCGTGCAGAGCGACGGCTACCTCGACCTGACGGGATCCACGGTGGCGGGCAATGTGGTCAACCGCGGATCGTTCGGGGTCTACCTCGACGACACCGACGTGAGGGCCTACACGGCCACCGCGAACGTCAACCCCGACACGTTCCTGTGGACCGACGAGGCCGAGTTCTCCGGCCGCATCGCCGCCACCGGAGGTTCGTTCCTGCTGGAGAGCTCCACCGCCGATCGCGCCGTGCAGACCACCGACACGCAGTACACCGACATCATCGACTCCGTCGTGGGCGGCACCCTGACGGTCACCGGCGCCCAGTTCGGGGCGATGGTCTGCGGCAGCGAGGTCGACCGCCACGCGACCTTCGCGAGCACGGGCGTGGGCGTCCAGCTCGGAGCCGGCGGCGCACTCGCCGACTGCGATCTCGGCCCGAGCGTCTGGGGCGGGAACGTGCTCGTCTCCGGCACGACCGGTGCCGTGCAGGTCTCGGACAACATCATCCGGGGCAACCTCGACGGCACCGGAAACGACTCGGTCACCGCGAGCGACAACCGTGTGCGCGGCGACCTCAAGGGCCAGTTCGCCGAGCAGGCGGCCCGGCCCATGATGCGGATGCAGCTCGACGCGGCACCGACCCTCGAGCGCGGCGACGCCTCGGCCGAGCGGGACGCGCTCGAGCAGCTGCGTGACGACCGGCTCGGGATCGCGGAGCAGCTCGCCGAGGAGGCGGGCCCCGCGAATCTCTGATTCGCCCACGCCGCACGCGTAGCGCCGGGCGCCGCCGCCCGGCGCTACGCGTACAGGTGAAGCCGCCGCCCGGCGCTACGCGTACAGGTGCACACGGCCGGCCCAGTGAGCACAGTGGGCCGAGCGAGCCGAGCGAGCCGAGCGAGCCGAGCGCGAGATTCTGCACGGGTCAGCGCAGCACATCTGCACGGAATCCCGCGCCCGGACGCGCGGGGGTAGCGGACCGTCTCGAGCAGCGCCCTTCGGACTCAGTCGCGGGCGGTCAGCACGACGGGTCCGTCGTGGGTGATGGCGATCGTGTGCTCGCTGTGCGCGCCGCGCGACCCATCGGCGCTCCGCAGGGTCCAGCCGTCGGCGTCGGTGAAGAGCTCCGCCGTGCCGATCATGAACCAGGGCTCGATCGCGATCGTCAGGCCGGGCCGGAGCGGCAGGCCGCGCCCGGCACGCCCGTTATTGGGGATGTGCGGCTCGCCGTGCATCGTGCGCCCGACGCCGTGGCCCCCGAAGTCGGTGTTGACGCCGTAGCCGTAGTCCGCAGCCACCGCACCGATCGCGGCGGAGATGTCGCCGACCCGCCTGCCCACCCGGGCGGCCTCGATCGCCGCCTGCAGTGCCTCCTCGGTCGCTGTGATCACGCGCTGGTCCTCGGCCCGCGGCGCGCCCACGATCATGCTCACGGCCGAATCGGCGACCCAGCCGTTCAGCTTGGCCGCGAAGTCGACCGAGAGCAGGTCGCCGTCGGCGAGCGTGTAGTCGTGGGGCAGCCCGTGGAGCACGGCGTCGTTGACGGAGGTGCACAGCACCTTGCCGAACGGGCTGGCGCCGAAGGAGGGGTGGTAGTCGATATAGCAGGACTCCGCGCCCGCCTCGCGGATCATCCGGTGCGCCAGCGCATCGAGCTCGAACAGCCCGACCCCGACGGCGGCCTTCTTCAGGAGGGCGTCCAGCACGGAGGCCACGAACGCCCCCGCGGGGCGCATCTCGTCGATTTCGGCCGGGGTCTTGAGTTCGATCACCGCACCACTGTATCCGGGAGTGGGTCGACGCAGCGCTCAGGGCCGGCCCCGGACCCCACGGACCGGCGGGCCCCACCGGATGCGCCGGACCGGTCGACCCGGGCGTGACCGGTCCCGGCCAGGGCCGTCGGTGTTCGACGGTGGGCGTTGCTGTTCGATCCAGGCCGCACCCGGGGGACCGGTGGGGCGACTGGGGAGGCAGGGGCTCCCGTGACTCGACGATCGACCAGGCGGGCTCCATCCACAGGGCGTGTCCACAGGCCTGGGGATAACCCTGTGGAGGATGTGGACAGCCCGCCCTCGTGCCGCCCGCCGCCACCGCCGCCGCGCCGGTCCGGCCGGCGCTCCGCGGCCCCCGCCGGTCACCGATCGATATACCAGAAAATGGCCGTGGGCATTTTCGCGCGGGAATTCGCCGATTCGACAGAATCTGCCGCGCCCGGGTCGACGATTCCGCCACGCTGCCCACGGCGTGACGCACTGGGGCCGGCCACCCGCACCAGGCGGGCCGCGCCGCCTCCTGTCATCGACGAGTCGGCCGCGTTCCGTTCGTTTATCCACAACCGGGTCGGGCCGTTGTCGATCGAGGGCGCCCTGCCCGCCGACGCCTGTTGGCCCCGCCGAGGCCTGTCGACACTGCCGGCACTGCCGGGCTCGGTCCGATCGCATCGTGCCGACCGGACGGCGCCGACGCCCCGGCCCCGCTGCCGGACGCCCCGATTCACCACATTCGCACCGCCCCGTCACGGCCGCGGATGGGCAGGCGGCCGTCCGCGCACCCGCGGCTGCGTGTTCGCACGCTGGATTCGACGCCGTGTCCCCGTCCGGCCGTCCGCGCACCCGCGGCTGCATGTGTCGACCCCGTTCGCCGCGACCGGGTGGATCCCGGCCCCTATGATGCAGGCGTGATCTCGCCCGATGCCCCGCGCCTCATCGTCGCCGCCGCGATCGTCGACCACCTCGAGCGGCCGCGGACGATCCTCGCCGCCCGCCGCAGCGCGCCCAAGTCCCTCGCGGGACGCTGGGAGTTCCCCGGTGGCAAGATCGAGGCCGGCGAGACCCCGCAGGCCGCCCTTCATCGCGAACTGGCCGAGGAACTGGGCGTCGAGGTGAGCCTGGGCGACCGGCTGCCCGGCCCGGAGTCCGGCTGGCCCGTGGCCAACGGCTACCGCATGCACGTGTGGTTCGCGCGGATCACCTCCGGGGTGCCCGCACCCCTGCAGGATCACGACGAACTGCGCTGGCTCACCCTGCCGGAGGCCTTCTCCGTGCCCTGGCTCGAGCCCGACGTGCCCATCGTCACCGCGCTGCTCGACGAGCTCTCGGCCTGACACCCACGACTGCCCCTGACCCAGGGCCGACGACGACCCGACGACGGTCCGACCACGGGGGGCTCGGTCGCCTCCGCGCACCAGCCTGTCGTCTAGATCACGACTTATTCGGCATTTTCGTCAGGAACTGGCATAGTGGACGCGTGCCCAAGATCATCGGTTCCACCCTCGCAGAACATCGACAGCAGGTCCGCCAGAAGCTCTTCACGGCCCTGGCCGAACTCATGGGCGAACGCGGTTTCGACTCGGTCACGCTCGCCCAGATCGCCGCGCGGGCCAAGGTGGGGCGGACGTCGGTCTACAACCACTTCCCCGACAAGGAGGCGCTCCTGCTCGCGTTCATCGAGCACGAGACCGGTGAGTTCGTGACGAATATGCGGGCGGCCCTCGTCGGCGTGGAGGACCCGGAGGAGCAGCTGCGGGTCTACGTCCGCGCCCAGCTCCTCCTCCAGCACCCCTACCACTTCGCGCCCGGCCCCTCCCTCGCCTCCGTCGTCTCCCGGGACACCGTGGCCCGGCTCGGCGAGCACGTGCGCGAGGTCGCCCAGCTGCTCCGGAGCATCCTCAGCGCCGGGATCGAGCACGGCGGCCTGCCCGAGCAGGACGTGTCCGCCGTCGTACCCCTGATCCACTCGTGCCTGCAGTCCCGCACCCTGCCGCTCAACCCGGTCGAGCGCGAGCAGGCGATCGAGACGATCACCGCCTTCGTGCTGCGCGCGGTCGGGGCGCGGGAGGTCACCGCGGCCTAGAATCGGCACGAGCGGCGCCCCGGTCCGAGACGGCGCCCAGCCGAGCGAGCGAGCCCCATGTCCCAGCCCACCAGCCACGTCCTTCCCCGCCCCGGCGGGGACCTGCCCGTGCTGCGGTGGCACCCCGCCGGCCTCGACACGAGCCCGGCCGCCGGGGTCGTGCTCGTGCAGGAGATCTTCGGCGTCACCGACTACATCCGCACCCGGGCGGCGGATCTGGCCCGGGCCGGCTACACGGTCGACGTGCCGGTCCTCTTCTTCCGCGAGTCGAGCGAGCCCGTGCCCGAGGACGCCCCCGACCTCCTCGAGCGCGGCCTGGCGCTCGCCGCCGCGACCGACTGGGACACGGCCGTCGCCGATACCCGCGCCACCGTCGCGCGCCTGAGCCGCGACCTCGCGGCCGCGGGTCCCGACTCTCCGCCGGTGACGTTGCTGGGCTTCTGCTACGGGGGCGGACTCGCCTATGCCGCCGCGGCCGAGACCGCCGAGACGCCCGCCCCCCGAGAGCCCGCTGAGCACACGGAGCCCCCGGCCTCGGCCCTCGTGTCCTATTACGGCTCGGCCCTGCCCGCGCTCACGGCCGAGCCGACCCTCCGCGTCGAGCGCCCGAGCCTGCATCACTTCGGGACGGCCGACGCCTACGTCCCCCTCGAGGCGGTCCGCGCGATCCGCGAGCGGGTCACGGCCGCCCGCGCCCCGGTCGAGTTCCACCTGTATGACGGCGCGGGGCACGCCTTCGACAATCCGATCCCCCGCTTCCACCACGCCCGCGCCTCCGCCGAGGCATGGCGCCGCACGCTCGTGTTCCTCGATCGCGTGCGGACGGCGTAGCTCGCCATGGCACGGACCCGCGCCCGAGCGACGCGCCGCCGATGGCTCCTCCCGCTCGTGCTCGTCGCGCTCGTGGTCGCCGTGGCCGTCGCCGGGGAGGCGATCGCCCGGGCGCAGGTGCACGCCCGCGTGGCCGGCGCCATCGACAGCGAGCTTCCGGGCTCCACGGGCGTCTCCACCTCACTTCCCGCCCACCCGATCCTCATCGACCTCGTGCGGGGCCGGCTGACCGACCTGGAGATCCATGCCGATCGCGTGCCGCTCGAGTCGGTCCTGGCCGAGCCGTTGAGCGTCACCGCGGTCGACGTGCGGATCGGCTCGGCGAGTCTGACCTCGCCCATGACCGTGCACGACGTCACGGCGAGCGCGACCGTGCCGATGTCCGATCTCTCGGCCCTGGCCGCCGCGCGCCTCGGCCACGGGGGCGTGCTCGGCGACCTCCGCGTCTCCGGCGGGGCCGGGGAGCTCACCGTGTCGGCCCGGGTCGCCGGCGCCCTGCCCGTCGAGATCGCCCTGCGCCCCGAGGCACGGGAGCGGGAACTTCGCCTCGTTCCCACCCGCATGACCATCGCCGGCGCCGACGTCGGGCTCACGTCGCCCCGGCTTGCCGAGTGGGGGATCGATCCGGCCGCACTCGGCGTGCGGATCGGTCTCGACGACGCTCCCCCGGGGATCGAGCTCCGGTCCGCCGAGGTCACCCCCGACGGACTGCGCGTCACGCTCACCGCCGACCGGCTGGTCGCCGACGGCGCATCGGGCGACGGTCACGGGATGACGGGGACGCGGACCCGATCCGCTCCCAGCGCTTCCGGTTACTATGCGCAATCGTGACCTGAGCGAACTTGACAGCGCCGAAACGTCCGATGTTTGATGGTCGACATTGGTAGCTCGTCCCGATCCCAAGGAAGTGGTCTCATGCCCGCTCGCGTATCCCCCGCACGGCCGTCGTCGCGGACCCGGCGTGCCCGTGCGGCCGGGCCGGAGCCGCGAGCATGACCGGGACCGACACACTGCTCAGCCTCGAGGGAGTCTCCAAGGGATTCCCCGGCGTGCAGGCACTCGACAACATGCGTCTCGACGTGCGCTACGGCGAGGTGCTCGCGCTCGTCGGCGAGAACGGCGCGGGCAAGTCGACCCTCATGAAGCTGCTCTCGGGCCTGTACACCCCCGACTCCGGCACGTTCACGCTCGACGGCGAGGACTACACGCCCTCCGGCCCCCGGCACGCCGAGGAACTCGGCATCAGCATCATCCACCAGGAGTTCCACCTCATGCCCGACCTCTCGGTCGCGCAGAACATCTTCATCGGCCGCGAGCCCCGCCGGGCCGGGCTGTTCACCGACGACCGGCGCCTGAACGAGATGGCGCGCGAACTCCTCGACCGGCTCGGACTCGACCTCGATCCCCGCGAGCCGGTCCACCGGCTCACCGTGGCCAAGCAGCAGATGGTCGAGATCGCCAAGGCGCTGAGCAGCTCCTCCACCAAGGTCCTCATCATGGACGAGCCGACCGCGGCCCTCAACGACGCCGAGGTGGCGACGCTGCACGAGCTCATCCGCCGGTTCATCAGCCCGAGCACGGCCGTCATCTACATCTCCCACCGGATGGACGAGCTGAGCGCCATCTCCGATCGCATCACCGTGATCCGCGACGGACTGTACGTCACGACCGTGGAGACCGCCACGACGTCGATGCCGGAGGTCATCGCCCACATGGTCGGGCGCGAGATCGACACGAGCGTCGGCCCCCAGAACGTCCGCGCCGACCGTGAGGTGATTCTCGCGGTCGAGGGGCTGCACACGAAGGAACTGCTCCAGGACGTCTCCTTCGAGCTGCGCAAGGGTGAGATCCTCGGCTTCGCCGGGCTCATGGGCGCCGGCCGGACCGAGGTCGCCCGCGCGATCGTCGGCGCCGACCCGATCACCGACGGCACGATCACCCTGCACGGCAAGCCCGTGCGGATCCCCCACCCGGCGCGGGCCGCCGAGTACGGGATCGGCTACCTCTCGGAGGACCGCAAGCGGTTCGGGCTCATGCTCAACCTCGCGGTCTCGAACAACATCGCCCTGTCCTCCCTCTCGGAGCACTTCAGCGCCGCCGGCTTCGTGCGCGACCGCGACATCAACCGGGTCTCGCGCACGCACGTGGACACCCTCGGCGTGCGCACCCCGTCCATCAAGCAGGTCGTGGGGAACCTCTCGGGCGGGAACCAACAGAAGGTGGTCATCGCGAAGTGGCTCGCCAAGGACTGCGACGTGCTCATCTTCGATGAGCCCACCCGGGGGATCGACGTCGGGGCGAAGGACGAGATCTACCGGCTCCTCAACGAGCTGGCCGCCGCCGGCAAGTCGATCATCATGATCTCCTCCGAGCTCCCGGAGGTGCTGCGGATGGCCCACCGAGTGGTCGTCATGAGCGAGGGCCGGGTCACCGGCGAGCTCGAGTCCGGCGACGTCACGCAGGAGAACGTGATGCACCTGGCCACCCTCCGCCCCGAATCCGAGAGCAGTCGCGGATCCGTCACTACCGAGGCAGGACTAGCATGACCACACCCACCACGACCGAGGTGCGCTCCTCGACGGCCGGCACCGGCGCGGGACTCATGGGCCACCTGCGCACCGGCCTGCAGCAGATGCTCGCCTTCGCCGGACTCATCGTCATCATGATCGTGTTCTCGCTGGCCTCGCCGGTGTTCTTCACGTTCGACAACATCGTGGGGAACATGCTGTTCTCCGCGGTGGTCATCGGCACCCTCGCCCTGGGCACGACCTTCGTCATCATCACGGCCGGGATCGACCTGTCGATCGGCACCGGGATGGCGCTGTGCGCCGTCATGGCCGGCAACTTCATCACGAACATCGGCCTGTCCTGGCAGCTCGGGGTCGTGCTCGCGATCGCGTTCGGCGGGCTCGTCGGGCTCGTCAACGGGGTCTTCATCGCCGTGGCGAAGCTCCCGCCGTTCATCGCGACCCTCGCGATGATGATGGTCGCCGAGGGCCTCGCCCTCGTGTTCTCCGACAGCGCCCCGATCTACGTCGACCGGGACACCGACGGCGGCTTCATGGACCTGTCCACCGGCACCCTCATCCCGCAGGTGCCCAACGCCGTGCTCGTGCTCATCGGTGCCGCGATCATCGCCGGGATCGTGCTCAACCGCACCGTCCTCGGGCGCTACACCTACGCGATCGGCTCGAACGAGGAGGCCACGGCGATCTCCGGGGTCAACGTGACCAAGTGGAAGATCCTCATCTACACGTTCGCGGGCCTGTTCACCGGCCTCGCCGGCGTGATGATCGCCGCCCGGCTCGGCTCGGCCCAGCCCGCGATCGGCATGGGGTACGAGCTCCAGGCGATCGCCGCCGTGGTCATCGGCGGCACCTCCCTCATGGGCGGGAAGGGCTCGATCGTCGGCACCGTCATCGGCGCGCTGATCATCTCCGTGATCAACAACGGCCTCCAGCTCATGTCGGTGCCGCAGGAATGGCAGAACGTCATCCTCGGCGCCGTCATCCTCGCGGCCGTGTTCGCCGACACCGTGCGCCAACGCACCACCACCTGAGACCCCCCGCAGCCGAGCCTGCGGGACCCGGGCGAGCTACGCCGTCCGAAATCGATGAACCCACGTCAGATCACACCCCGCTCTCACGGGTGAGAGCCACAATGAAGGAGTATCACCATGCGCAGACGGACTCTGCTGATGGGCGCTGCCGCCTCCGCCGTCACCGTCGGACTGGCCGCCTGCTCGAGCGGCGACGACACGGGTAGCGCCGACGGCGGCAACAACGACGGCGGCGGCGAGGGCGGCGGCGACGACCTGCCCTACATCGCGATCGTCTCCAAGGGCTTCCAGCACCAGTTCTGGCAGGCCGTCAAGAACGGCGCCGAGGACGAGGCCGAGGGCAAGGCGACGATCACGTTCGAGGGCCCGGCCACCGAGGCCGACGTCGAGGACCAGATCAACATGCTCCAGACCGCGCTGGCCAAGAGCCCGGCCGCGATCGGCTTCGCCGCCCTCGACTCCAAGGCCGCCGAGGGGCTGCTGCAGCAGGCGCAGACCCAGGACATCCCGGTCATCGCGTTCGACTCCGGCGTGGACTCGGATGTGCCGCTGACCACCGCCTCGACCGACAACAAGGCCGCCGCCGCGGAGGCCGCCAAGCACATGGCCGAGCTCATCGGCAACAAGGGCAAGGTCGCGATGGTCGTGCACGACCAGACCTCCGGTTCCGGTCAGGACCGCCGCGACGGCTTCATCGAGTGGATGGAGGCCAACGCCCCCGACGTCGAGCTCATGGAGCCGCAGTACGGCGACGGCGACCAGAACAAGTCGGCGAACATCACCAAGTCGATCCTCACCGCGAACCCGGACGTGGCCGGCATCTACGGCTCGAACGAGGGCTCGGCGATCGGCGTGGTCAAGGGCGTCGAGGAGGCGGGTGCCGGCGGCGACGTCGTGGTCGTCGGCTTCGACTCCGGCAAGGCGCAGATCGACGCGATCCGCTCCGGGCTCATGGCCGGGGCGATCACGCAGAACCCGGTCGGCATGGGTGCCGAGGTGGTCAAGGCCGCGCTCAAGGCGATCGCCGGCGAGGAACTGCCCGAGACGATCGACACCGGCTTCTACTGGTACGACGCGAGCAACATCGACGACCCGGAGATCGCGGCCGTCCTGTACGAGTGACGCGCTGAGGCCCCCGAGGCCGTCACGGCGATGCCCCCGCAGGAGTTCCTGCGGGGGCATCGCCATGTTCCCGTGGCGCTGCGCGCGCTAGTTTGAGAGCGACGCGGCGAGGCAGCGGAGGTGTCCGATGGCGACTGTGACCAGGGGCCCGGGAGCACCGCGGAGATGAGCGAGCCCCCGGAGGTCGCCTCCCAGGATCGCCCGGACCGCGCCCGGGCGACATCCGCCGAGGACAGGGCCACCCGCGCGGGCGGCTCCCGGCGGGTCCTGTTCCTGCTGGCCGTGCTCGGGGTGGTCTACGGCGACCTGGGCACGAGCACGATCTACGCCCTGCGGACCGCGTTCTCCGGGAGGGTGGTGACGCTCGAGGCCACCGCGGCGAACGTGCTCGGCATCCTCTCGCTCGTGCTGTGGACCCTCATCGTCGTGGTCTCGATCAAGTACATGGGCGTGATCCTGCGTCTCGACAACCGCGGTGAGGGCGGATTGTTCGCACTCATCGCGCTGCTGCGGCCGTGGCGGGCACTCGGGCGGATTCGGCGGCGAGCCCTGGTCCTGCTCGGGCTGGCCGGCGCGGCGATGCTCTACGCCGGCGTCATGATCACCCCGGCGATCTCGATCCTCAGCGCCGTCGAGGGTCTCGAGATCGCCGCACCGGGGACGGGCCGCCTCGTCGTGCCGATCACGATCGCCATCCTGGTCGCGCTCTTCCTCGTGCAGCGATTCGGTACGGCGCGGATCGGGGCGGCGTTCGGGCCGGTCATGGCGCTGTGGTTCGCCTCGATCGGAGCGCTCGGGCTGTACGGGATCACCCGGGCACCGCAGGTGCTCGCCGCGATCGATCCGCGCCGCGCCGCGGGCTTCCTCGCCCAGGCACCGGTGACCGGCCTCGTCGTCCTCTTCGCCGTGTTCCTCGTGACCACCGGCGCCGAGGCCCTGTACGCCGACCTGGGCCACTTCGGGACCCGGTCGATCCGCCGGCTGTGGTTCGCGTTCGTGCTTCCCGCGCTTCTGCTCAGCTACCTCGGGCAGGGGGCGGGGCTGCTCCGCGATCCCTCCTCGTCCGAGTCCCCGTTCTTCCGCCTCGTGCCGACCGCCCTGCTCGTTCCGATGGTGGTACTGGCCACGGTCGCCACGATCATCGCCTCCCAGGCGGCCATCACCGGAGCGTTCTCGCTCACGCGCGCGGCCGGACGGCTCGGGATGATGCCGCCGCTGCGGGTGGTGCAGACCTCCGCGGAGAGTCCGGGCCAGGTGTATGTGCCGGCGATCAACCGGATCCTCATGAGTGCGGCGATCGTGCTCGTGCTCACCTTCCAGACCTCCGAGCGCCTGGCCAGCGCGTACGGGATCAGCGTGAACACCACGATGGTCGTGACCACGGTCCTGGCGTTCGTGATCACCCGGGAGCGGCTCGGTTGGCCGAGGTGGCGGGCGGGTGTGGTGTTCGGAGCGTTCCTCGTGGCGGAGCTGGCCTTCCTCGGCTCGAATCTGCTGCGGGTTCCCCACGGTGGCTGGTTCCCGGTGCTGGTCGGCGCCGGGTTCTTCGCCGTCCTGTCCACCTGGCGCCGGGGCGGGGAGCTGCTCGCCGGCAGGACGACCGCGGACTCCCACCCGATCGAGACCGTGCACACCCGGCTGCGGGAGGAGGACGTCGCCCGGGTGCCCGGCGCGGCCGTGTTCCTCACGCCGTGGCTCACCGGCACGCCGCCCTCGCTCACCCATCACGTGCAGCGCACGCGCGCGCTGCAGCGCCGGGTCGTGCTCCTCGGTGTGCTCGTCGAGGACGTCCCGCGCACCACCGCAGACGAGCGGATCCACGTCGACGACCTCGGCGAGGGATTCGCCCGGGTCGTGCTGCACTACGGCTACCTGCAGCGGGTCAACGTGCCCTCCGAGCTCAACCGGTGCCGGGGCCGACTGGGCATCGACCTCGACGAGGTGACCTACTACATCGAGCACGAGCAGCCGCTGCAGGGCCACGGCCGCCGCCGCGGGCTGGCCGCCTGGCGCGAACGTCTCTACGCCGTGCTCAAGCGCAACGCCCTGGATCCGACGACGCGGTATCAGATTCCCAGCGACAGGATCGTCGACCTGGGGCTGCGGATCAGGATCTGAGTCCCGTCGGGCTCGGTGGGACCCCGAGCACCGCTCGGCCGCGCTCGCCGGCGTCCTGAGACAGCACGCATCACCGATGTCCCGATGCGGAACTGTCACCCATGGCCCGATACAGGAGACATCTCCGGCGTGGGTGGAGGTCCCCGCTCAGGAGCCGGCGGCCGTCACCGGGTGGGCGAGTGCGAGGAGTCCTCGGGCTCCTCGTCGGCGAGGCGGGCGAGCATCGCGTTGTACTCGGCGAGTTCGGCCCCGCCGTCGCGGTCCGCCTGGCGGTCCGTGCGGCGGGCGGTGCGTTCGTCGGTCTTGGCCCACATGAGGGCGAGCGTCACGGCGAGCGCGAGGGAGGGGAGTTCCCCGATACCCCACGTGATCTGCCCGCCGGTGTACTGGTCGGCGAGCGCGTCGACACCCCACGGGAGCCCGAGCCGCCCGAAGTAGTCGGCGCCGATGAGGTCGGTCATCGACATGATCGCGAGCGCGAAGAAGGCGTGGAAGGCCATCGTGGCGAGCAGCAGCACGAGCCGTAGCGGGTATCCGGGCCGGGTCGGGCCCGGGTCGATGCCGATGAGCACGTTGACGAACAGATACCCGATGAGGGTGAAGTGCACGATCATGAGCACGTGCCCAATATGGGTGGTCATCGCGAACACGATGAGCGGGGTGAAGTAGAAGACGGCCATCGACACGATGACGTTCCCGGCCGCGACGATCGGGTTCGACAGGAAACCCGCCCATCTGGAGTGCACGATCGCGAGCAGCCATTCGCGCGGCCCGCGGGAGCCGTCGTGGCGCGCGGGCAGGGCGCGCACCGCCAGGGTCACCGGTGCCCCGAGCACGAGCAGGATCGGCAGGATCATGACGAGGCTCATGTGCGCGATCATGTGTGCGCTGAAGAGGATGTGCCCGTATACGGCGGCTCCGCCGAGGTTGAGGTAGCCGAATCCGAGCACTCCGAGCAGCCAGGGAACGGTGCGGCCGAGCGGCCAGGAGTCCCCGCGCCGACGCAGGCGCAGCACCCATCGGATGTAGACGACGGCCATGACCACCGTCAGGGCACCGAACAGCAGGTCCGGGTAGAACTCACTGAACCAGCGACCGAAGGTCGGCGGCAGCGGCACGTCCCGCTGGGAGAGCACCTGGGCCGGACTCGGAGCCTCGATCGGGTCCTGCGGAACCGGCGGGGCGGTCGAGGCGAGCACGACGGCCAGCCCCATCGCGGCGGCCATGACGAACAGTTCGCCGCCGGCGAGGCGCCAGAAGGCGCGCGGCCGCTCGGCCAGCGCCGCGATGGTCGAACGGCGGTGCCAGGCCCCGGCGAAGCCGAGCAGCCCGAAGGCGACGATCTTCGCGATGAGCAGGGACCCGTACGTGGTGCCCAGCCCGCTCAGATCGCCCAGGCGCAGCACGGCGTTCGCGATCCCGGAGACGGCGACGCCCACGTAGCACCACGCGGCGATCGTGGAGAATCGGGCGGCGGCGCCCGTGACGTCGGGGCCCGCGGTCGACAACTCCCGCCCGCCCCGCGGCCTCCCGGCCCGGTCGCGACCGGGTCGCTCCGTGGCAGAGGGATCGTTGCCGCCCCGGTGACGCTCGCCCCGGTCACTGCCGGCCCGGGCCGCGGCTCCGGCCACGGCTCCGGCCGCCCGGCCCGCCGAGAGCACCGGACGCACGAGCATGAGCACGAGGAGTGCCCCGACCCAGATTCCGACGGTGACGATGTGGATGAATCCGGCGTTCATCGCGAGGTCGTGGTTCTGGGCGCCGGCGGCGTGCCCGAGCACGGCGATCGGGATGATCACCGAGACCGACATGACGAGCGTGAGCAGCGCACTGCCCCAGCCGGCGATGGCGACGGCGGCGACGGAGGTGAGGGCGGCGAGGATGAGCGTGACGAGCCGGGCCTTGCCGGCCCCGAGCTCGGTCAGGTAGTAGGCCAGCTCGTTCCCGAATCCGGGTTCGCCGATCGGCCTCCCGGACACGGCCGCGTAGGTGAACACGAGTTGAGCGGTGAGCGCGATCGTCCAGACCGTGGCGGCCGCCGCGACCACCGTGCGCGCCCGCTCCCAGGCGGGGGTGCGCACGGCGAGCACGAAGACCAGGAGCATCGAGCCGCCGATCGTGACGGATGCGGCCAGGTCCGCCAGGCCGTTGATGATCGGACGGCCCCATCGCACGAGTACGCCGGGGTCGGCCAGCAACGTCGCCTCGGCGCTGCCCGAGAGGGCCAGCGCGAGCGCGGCCGCGACCACGAGGGTGCCGGCGATCCCGGCCACCCACCACACCATTCGTTGCCACTGCGTTCGCGCCACGCCTCGAGCCTAACCGGCCGCGCCGACACCGGCCCCCTCCGGCCCCTGTGACCTGCGACCCTGCGCCCCTGCGCCCCTGCGACCCTGTGAGCCTGTGAGCCCGCGTTCGAGCTGGAGCCGGGAGCCCGATCGACCAATCGACCGGCCGTTCAGGCCGGTGTCAGATCGATGAGGCATAATCGCTGAGTCATTGCAGCCACCGCACTGGCACGGCACCCGTGACACCGAGGAGACTCCCGAGTATGACCACCGCCGCACCCAGCCGTCTGGCGCCGCGCACCTCCCCGATCTCGTTCGACGAGGGGCAGCGGGCAACCGACCTGCTCGGCCGGATGGTGCGGGTGTTCGATCAGCGCATCGTGGGCCAGGAGGCCCTGCGCACCGCGCTCATCAGCTCGCTCGTCGCCGGCGGGCACGTGCTCCTCGAATCGGTGCCCGGCCTCGCCAAGACCACCGCCGCGGAGACCCTCGCCGCCTCGGTCGGCGGGAAGTTCCACCGCATCCAGTGCACGCCCGACCTCATGCCCAACGACATCGTCGGCACTCAGATCTACAACTACGGCACGGGCGAGTTCTCGACCCAGCTCGGCCCGGTGCACGCCAACCTCGTGCTGCTCGACGAGATCAACCGGTCCTCGGCCAAGACACAGGCGGCGATGCTCGAGGCGATGCAGGAGCGCCAGACCTCGATCGGCGGCACCAACTATCCGCTGCCGAAGCCGTTCATGGTCATGGCGACCCAGAACCCCATCGAGGAGGAGGGCACCTACGTGCTGCCCGAGGCCCAGATGGACCGGTTCCTCATGAAGGAGGTGCTCTCCTACCCCAGCCCCGAGAACGAGGTGACGATCCTCGACCGCATCTACACCGGGTCGATGGAGGCGCCCCTGACGGGATCCCCGATCACGCTGGAGGACGTCTCGTTCCTGCAGCACCTGACCACCAAGGTCTACGTCGACACGGCGATCAAGCAGTACATCGTGGCGATCATCAACACGACCCGCGGCGGCGGACCCCGCCCGCTGCCGGACTTCACCAAGCACGTGCGCGTCGGCTCCTCCCCGCGCGGGGGCATCGCGCTCATGCGGATCGCGCAGGCCGTCGCGTTGCAGGAGGGCCGTTCGTACGTGGTGCCCGACGACGTCAAGTCGTTCCGGCACGCGATCCTGCGTCACCGCCTCGTGCGCACCTACGACGCCCTCGCCAACAACGTCGCCCCCGAGGCCCTGATCGACGCGATCTTCGCGGCCGTTCCGAGCCCGTGACGCCCCCGCAGCGGTGACGACCCCCTCCCCCATGACGCCGAACTCCCCCTCGCGGCTCGCGAAGGTCCGCGCGCGGCTGGACCTGCCGACGGTCCGCCGCGCCTCCGGCCTGCTCTCGGGACGGCACCGCTCGATCTACTCCGGGCACGGCCAGGACTTCGACGAGATGGCCCTCTACCAGTACGGCGACGCCATCTCCGACATCGACTGGAAGGCCTCGGCCGCCTCGGGCATCCCCGTGATCCGCCGGTTCGTGCGCGAGTCGAACCTCGCGATGGTCCTCGCCCTCGACACGGGCCGGAACATGAGCGCCACCGCCCGCGACGGCGACCCGAAGAGCGCCGTGGCCCTGTTCGCCGCGGAACTCATCTGCTACCTCGCCCGGGCCCGCGGCGACACGGTCGCGCTCGTGGCCGGGGACTCCGAGCGGCTCATCCAGCTGCCCGCCCGCGGGGGCCTCTCGCACATGGAGATGCTGCTCTCCCGTGCGGAGGCGATGTGGACGCGGCAGGCGCCCGCCTCCGACCTCGTGCGCGTGCTCGACCGCACCCTCGCGTGGTTCACGCGCCGCTCGCTCGTGGTGGTCATCACCGACGAGGCCCGGCCCACCGACGAGCACGAGGCGGCGCTGCGCCGGCTGCGCACCCGACACGAGGTCATGTTCGTGCAGGTCGCGGACGCGCTGCCGACCATCGACGAGCATCTCGCCGTGGACGATGTGGACCATCACCTCGACATCCCCCAGTTCCTGCGCGCGAGCCCCGGGCTGGCGGAGCAGGCGGCGGCGTACGTGGCCGAGCGCCGCGCCCGCACCCAGGCGCTGCTACGGCGCCGGGGCATCGAATCGGTCACCGCCACGAGCATCGACGACCTGATCAACCAGCTCATCGACCTGTTGGGGAGGCAGAAGCGTGTCCATCACTGACCTTCCCGCCCGCCTCGCCGCCCTGATCGACCTGGTCAACCCTGTCGACTCGGCCGGCCCGAGCGTGCCGCCCCCCGCCCTCGGCGAGGCGCCCGCGGGGGCGAGCGCCGTCGTCCATACGCTTGCGGTCGACATCCACGAGCCGGTGATTCCCGCGAGCTACTCGACCTGGGTGTGGGTGGTGGGCCTCGCGCTCGTCGTGGCCGTGGCCGCCTGGTACGGGTGGGTGCTGTGGTGGACCAGGCGCCGCCCCGCCCCCGATCCGCACGCCGACCCGGCCCAGTGGACCTCGCTGCGCGCAACCACGCTGGCCCGCGTGGACGAGGCCGAGCAGCGATTCCGCGACGGCGAGTCGGACCTGCGTGGCCTCGCCCTCGGGCTCAACCGGATCATGCGCGAGTTCTCGACCGCCCGGCTCGGCCAGGACACGACCTCCCTCACCGTCTCGGAGATCGCCGACCTCGACGGCACCGACCGGCTCGCCGGGCTGCTGCGGGGCTACGAGGAGCCCGCCTTCGCGTTCGACAGCGACGCCGAGGCCCTGACCGCCACCGGCCGCGCCCGGGAGGTGATCGCGGCATGGTGAGCCAGGTGCTGCTCCAGCCGTGGGCCCTCGCGGCCGCGGTCGCGCTCGTGGTCGCCCTGGGCGTGGCGGGCTGGTGGGCGCGTCGTCCGCGTATGGACGACGCCCACGTCACCTGGATCGCGAACGCCGAGTACGTCCCGGGCCTGCGGAGCTTCCAGAGCCAGCTGCGGGTCTACCGCACGGGGATGGTCTCGGCGGCGGTCCTGGTCGTGGCCACGACGCTCGCGGCGGGGGTCGTGGCCTCCCGGCCGGTGGAGCAGGCGGTCCGATCCGACGAGCTCGCGACCCGCGACATCGTGCTCTGCCTCGACGTGTCCGGCTCGATGATCGGCTACGACGAGGAGATCGTCGACCGGTTCCTCGAACTACTGCCCTCGTTCCACGGGGAACGGGTGGCGCTGTCGATCTGGAACTCCACCTCGCGCACGGTGTTCCCGTTGACGAACGACTACGAAATGGTGCGCGAGCAGCTGGAGGAGGCACGCTACGTGCTCTCCTTCGACCTCGACTCCTTCGGGCTCGGGATGGATCAGCACAAGTACGAGCGGCTGCTCGACTTCATCCAGGGCACCTACCTCGAGTCGCTCGACTCCGCCTCGCTCGTGGGCGACGGGCTGGCCAGCTGCGGGCTGCTGTTCGACGAGTCGGACACGGAGCGCTCGCGCTCGATCATCTTCGCCACGGACAACGACGTGCAGGGTGAGCCGCTGTACACGCTGACCGAGGCCACCGACAAGGTCTCGGACCAGGGCGTGAAGCTGTTCGGGCTCTACGCCGGCGAGACGACCGCCTACTCCGAGGGCCTGCGCGACGAGTTCCAGCGGGTGTTCACCGCCCACGGCGGCTCGTTCTACGAGGCGAGCAACCCGGACCTGGCCGACGACGTGGTCGATCAGATCGCGGCCCAGCAGGCCGCGGACCTGGACGCCACCGAGAAGGTGATCACGACCGACCGCGCCACGAACGCGTTCGGCTGGCTGGCGGTGCTGCTCGGCGGCTACCTGATCGTGATGTGGAGGTTGCGCTCATGAGCCTGCAACCGTTGTGGCCGATCTGGCTCCTCGCGGTGGTGTTCGTGCCGCTGGCGGCGCTGGCGGTGTGGCAGCTCGCGCGCAGCCGGGGCCCGCGCCGGATGGACTGGATCCGGCGGTGCGCGCTCCTCGCCGTCGTGGTGTTCATCGGGCTCGGCCCCTCGACGCAGGCGCGCATCCCGGACGGGCTCACCTCGAATGCGGAGCTGTACTTCGTGGTGGACCGGACCGGTTCGATGGGCGCGCTCGACTATTCCGGCGACGAGCCGCGGCTGGCCGGGGTCCGGGCCGACATGGAGGCGCTCACCGACGTGTTCCCCGCGGCGAGCTACTCGATCCTCGCGTTCGATTCGACCGCCACCCAGCAGTTGCCGCTCACGACGGATGCCCGCGCGGTGCGCAGTTGGGCCGAGACCGTGACGCCCGAGCTCTCCGCCTATTCGGCCGGGTCCTCGATCGACCGGCCGCTCGAGGCGCTCACCACCACGCTCGAGCGGGCCGCGACCGAGCGGCCGGAGAACGTGCGGCTCGTGTTCCTGCTGAGCGACGGGGAGAACACCCGCGCCTCCGGGTCCAATCCGGACACCGTGGCCTCCTTCACCCCGCTCGCGCCCCTCGTGGACGGTGGCGCCGTGCTCGGCTACGGCACGAGCGAGGGCGGGCAGATGCCGCTCGTGACCGGCAGCGGGAGCTCGAGCAGCGAGCGGATCATCGACCCCGCCACCGGCGAACCGGCGATCTCCCGGATCGACGAGAACGCCCTGCGGACCGTGGCCGCCGACCTGGGCATCGAGTACCTGCACCGCATCGACGACTCCTCGCTCGACTCGCTCGCCGACGACGTCGACCTCTCGACGATCACCGGCGACGGGCGCCGCGACATCCTCACCTACGAGGGCTTCTACTGGATCGCCGCCCTCGCGGTGGCCGGGCTGCTCGGGTGGGAGGCGTGGAGCCTCGTGCGGGAGGTGCCCAAGCGCTCGTGGATGCGGGGCCGGGCCGCGCGGTCCCGGGCCGCGTCCGGCGGTGCCGGTGGCCACGGCGGTGCCGGTCGCAGCACGGACGGCGGCGGGATCGGCTCCGGACCGTCCGGCGGTCTCGACACCGCACCGTCCGCGGCGGCGTCCCACCTCGTGGGCGAGTCGCGGCAGATGGCGGGGAGACGACCATGAGTTCGACGCTCACACCACCGGCCTGGCTGCCCGAGCCGGGCACGTTCACCACCCCGGCCGAACGCCGGGACGCGCTCTTCGCGAGCAGGCTGGCCGCCCGCCGCAGGCGCCTGCTGCTGTGGTCGGCCCCGCTCGTGCTCCTCGCGCTGCTCGCGAGCGCGAAGCTGCTCTCGGCCACCCTCATCAACATGGCGGGGTCGAGCGCCTATTCGAGCGCGAGCTACGCCACCGCACAGGACCGCTACGAGGACCTCAAGTTCTTCAACGTGATCGAACCGTGGAAGGCGTACTTCAACGAGGGCACGGCCCGGTACGCCGCCGGAGAGTTCTTCCTCGCCACCCAGCAGTTCGATCCCGCCCTCGACCTCGTTCCCCGGGCCCCGGAGGGTGAGCCGCGGGAGCCGCTCGAGTGCGCGGTCCGCACGAACTACTCCCTCTCCCTCGAGGGGCTGGGCGACGAGAGCCTCGCCGCGAACGATCCGGGCATGGCCACGAACTACTACGACCAGGCCCAGGAGATGCTCGCCGACTGCGGCACCTCCGGCGGCGGGGGCGAGGCGGCCGAACAGGCCGAGGAGCGTCAGCAGCAGCGCCAGGAGGAGGCTCAGAACCAGCAGGAACAGCAGCAGGGCGGCGACCCGGACAGCCCTGAGAACCCTGCGAACCCTGACAGCCCTGCCAACCCCTCGGACTCTCCCAGTGCGGGCGATCCGACCCCGGGTGAGGAGTCGCCGACCCCGGGCGATGAGGGCGGCGATCCCTCCGAGAGTCCGAGCGAGGGTGAATCCGGTGGCCAGGACCCCTCCCCGACGCCGTCCGAGGGCGGCCCGGGTGAGGGCACCCCGTCGGCGGAGCCGAGCGGGCGGCCGACCGATCCGAAGGAGCAGGAGCTCCAGGACCGCAACGACGAGGCGAACGAGACCGGCGAGCAGGAGACCGGCAGCGGGCTGGGCAGCGGACAGAACTGGTAGCGGACCGGGCCGGGAACAGGCCGAGCCCGGCCGAGCCGAGGGCACGGCGTCTTTGCCGGGGCCGGGCTACGGGTGCCTACCGAGTGGGATGGCCCCCGGGTGCAGCGCCACACAGACTGAGCCGGGTGCGCGTGCCTCACGGGAGGAGCGTGAACGCGTCGACATGGGCCGGTCGCACCACGGTGAAGTGGCGTCGATCGACGGTCGCGATCTCGCTGATGTCGAGGCGTTCGGCAGTGGCCACGACCGACGCGTCGACGGTGCCCAGCGGTAGATCCCGGTAGCGCGCGACCAACTCGGCGATGCGTAGCCAGTCCGCTGCCGCAACGGGCTCGACGCTGAACGAGCCGCCCGCCAGATCGCCGAGGAAGCGAATCTCCGGACCTGTTCCGAGTCGAGTGGCCAGCAGGTAGACCACCTCGGTGATGACCAGCGTGGGGACGACGAGCGGGCCGGCATGGGTTTCGAGAAGTTCCAGGGCCGCACCGTGGTGCGCATCATCCGCGTCGACGTAGGCGTAGAGCGGTCCAGCGTCGACGACGAGCGCCGCTACTGTCCGACCTCGGAGGCGAGGATCTCTTCGATCCGTTCGGAGACGTCGCTGCGCCCACTTCGGCCGGCTGCGGCTGCACCGAGCCGGCGACCCGTCGAGGGCCCCCCGAGGTAGGCCTCCAGCGCTTCACGGCTGATCTCGGCAATGGTCGTTCCGCGGCGTTCCGCTTCGTGCCGCAGCCGGGCATCGAGCGCATCCGGAAGCTTGATCGTCGTTCTCATCATGTATGCCAGCATATTCGGCGAGGGTCGGCGGCGCCAGGGTTCCTCGCTCGAGTCGCGGAACACGGGACCCTGTGGAGGTCGGTCGCCGGGGCCTCGACACAATCCCGCGTTCGAGCCGGCGCCGGCTCAGGACTCGCGCCGCACGAGGGCGTTGGCGAGGTTGTCCCGGGCGACCTGGGTCGTGGGATGGTCCGGGCCGAGGGCGCGTTCGGCGTCGGTGGTGAGCCGGCTGTACATCTCGATGGCGTCGTCGAGCCGGTTCGCGGACTCGAAGGCACCGGCGAGGTTGTTCCGACACGTGAGGGTGTTCGCATGGTCGGGCCCGAGGCTGCGCTCCGCGCCGATGAGCGTGAGCTCGTACTGCTCGATCGCCTCGTCCACCCGGCCGACGGCCTGATAGGCGTAGGCGAGGTTGTTCCGACTCGTCAGGGTGTCGGGGTGGTCGGCGCCGAGCGCCTGCTCCCGGTCCGCGAGCGCCTGCTCGTAGGAGGTGATCGCCTCGTGCAGCCGGCGCGCGGTCTCATAGGCGTGGGCGAGATTGTGCCGGCTCATGAGGGTGGCCGGATCGTTCGGGCCCAGCACCCGCTCCCGGGCGGACACGACCCGCTCGTACAGGTCGATCGCCGCCTCCGGGCGCTCGGCCGACTCGTAGGTGTATGCCAGGTTGTTGCACGTCGTCAGGGTCGCCGGATCGTCCGGGCCGAGCACCCGCTCCCGATCGGCGAGGGTGCGCTCGTACAGCGCGATCGCCTCGTCGTAGCGACCCGCGGACTCGTACACCCCGGCGAGCGCGCTGCGGCCGGTGAGCGTGTCGGGATGGTCGGGTCCGAGCTCCCGCTCCCGCTCCGCCACGGCCCGCTCGTAGCGGGTGACCTCGTCCACCTGTTCCATGCTGCCCACCCGCGTTCGTATCGCCCAGATCGTCTCGATCATCGATATCGTCCAGATCGCCCGGCTCGTGCCCGGCACCGTCATGCTACGGCGCCCGGCGGCCCCGATCCCGGTCCAACGGTCCTACGCGGGCCGGCCGGCCCCAACCGTTCCCGGTCAGCCCCAGACCAGGCCCCGCGAGGGGTCGGACATGATCGCGGCGACGTCGGCCAGCACACGCGAGCCGAGTTCGCCGTCCACAAGCCGGTGATCGAAGCCCAGGCCGAGCTGGGTGACCCACCGGGGCTTGACCTTGCCCTTGTGCACCCACGGCCGCTGCTCGACCGCGCCGAAGGCGAGGATCGCCGACTCGCCGGGGTTGAGGATCGGGGTGCCGGTGTCGATGCCGAACACGCCGACGTTCGTGATGGTCACCGTGCCGTCCTGCATCGAGGCCACCGGGGTGCGGCCGGAGCGCGCGACCCGGGTGAGCTCGCCCAGGGCCACGGCGAGCTCGAGCAGGCTCATCCGGTGAGCGTCCTTGATGTTCGGCACCACGAGGCCGCGGTTCGTGGCGGCCGCGATGCCGAGGTTGATGTAGTGCTTGTAGACGATCTCCTGGGTGGCCTCGTCCCAGGCGGCGCTGATCTCCGGGTGCCGGCGGATCGCGAGGATGAGCGCCTTGGCGGCGATGAGCAGCGGGGTCACGCGCACGTCGGCGAACTCCCGATCGGCCCGCAGCCGCTCGACCAGCTTCATCGTCTTGGTCACGTCGATCGTGGTGAACACCGTGACGTGGGGCGCGCTGAACGCGCTCGAGACCATCGCCTCGGCGGTGCGGCGGCGCACGCTGCGCACGGGCACGCGGGTCTGGCGGCCGTCGCGGGAGACCGTGCCGCCGTCGAGCCAGGGCCGGTCGTCCTCGGGGTGGACCACGAGCCGTTCGGCGCGGGAGGTCTCGACGGCGTCGAGCACGTCCTCGCGGGTGACGAGATCGCCCGGCCCCGTGCCGCGGACCCGCGTCAGGTCGACCCCCAGGTCCTTCGCCAGCTTGCGCACCGGCGGCTTGGTCAGCACCGGCACGCCGGTGGGGTGGACCGGCTCGTCCACCTCGACCGCGACCGCCTGCGGCGGTGCGAGCTTGTCATGGACGACGCCCGGCCGAGTCGCCCGGTCCGGCTGGGACGGGTGCGTGGCCGGGGCGGGCTGCCCTGCGGGCCCAGCGGGCGCAGGCGTTCCGGCCGTCGCCGCGGGCGCGGGTGACGGGGTGGACCCGGTGGCCGATGTGGACCCGGTGGCCGGCGTGGGCGGCATGGACCCGGTAGGCCGTGTGGTTCCAGTGGGCCGGGCCGGCTGGGTCGATGACTGTCCCGCCGGACGCCCCGCCGGCTGGGCCGCCGACTGGGCCGCGCCGCGCCGCGCGCGCCTGGTCGCGGGCGCCTTCGCGGTGCCGTAGCCGACGAGCACGTCGCCGCTGGTCTCGTCCTCGTCCGCGGACGTGCCCGTGCCGACTGGGTTCGTCGACCCCGTCGAGTCCGTCGAGCCGGCCGGAGCTCCCGAGCCGTCGGGGTCGACGTCGAAGGTGATGATCGGTGTGCCCACCTCGACCGTGTCGCCGACCGCGGCGAGCACCTCGGTCACGCGACCCGCGTGCGGGCTGGGCAGCTCCACCAACGACTTCGCGGTCTCGATGTCGACGAGCGGCTGGTTCACGGTGACGATGTCACCGACGGCGACCTTCCATTCGACGATATCGGCCTCGGTCAGGCCCTCGCCGACGTCGGGGAGGGGGAACGACACGAACGTGGGCATGCTCGATCCTCTCAATCCACCGGCTCAGTACGCCAGCACACTATCGACCGCCTGCAGGATACGGTCGAGGTTGGGCAAGTAGTGAGACTCGACCTTCGACACGGGGTAGGGCATGTGGAACCCGCCCACCCGGTGCACCGGGGCCTCGAGGGAGTAGAAGCACTCCTGACCGATGCGGGCGGCGATCTCGGCGCCGGCCCCGAAGAAGATCGGCGCCTCGTGCACGACGACCAGTCGGCCGGTGCGGCGCACGGATTCGGCCACGGAATCGAAGTCGATCGGGGAGATCGACCGCAGGTCGAGCACCTCGATGCTGCGCCCCTCGGCCTCGGCCACCTCGGCGGCCGCGAGGGCCGGCTTGACGCTCGGCCCATAGCCGACGACGGTCACATCGGTGCCGTGGCGCAGGAGCCGGGCCCGCTGGAGGTCGTCCTGCCCGTCCTCCGACAGCACGCTCCGCCCGCTCACCGGCGCGATGCCCAGGTCCGCGTCCGTGGCCGAGGTGGCGACGTCGTCCTTGTCCCAATAGCGAGCCTTGGGCTCGAAGAAGATGACCGGATCCGGGCTGGCGATCGCCTGCTGGATCATCGTGTAGGCGTCGGCGGCGTTGCTCGGGCTGAGGATCCGCAGCCCGGCGGTGTGCGCGAACAGCGCCTCGGGCGACTCGCTGTGGTGCTCGATCGCGCCGATGCCGCCGCCGTAGGGGATGCGGATGACGACGGGCAGCTCGAGCGCGCCGCCGGTGCGGTAGTGGAGCTTGGCGAGCTGGGTGGTGATCTGGTCGTACGCGGGGAACACGAAGCCGTCGAACTGGATCTCGCACACGGCACGGTAGCCGGCGTAGGCCAGCCCGATCGCGGTGCCGACGATCCCGGACTCGGCGAGCGGGGTGTCGACCACCCGCTCGGGCCCGAAGTCCTGCTGGAGCCCCTCGGTCACACGGAAGACGCCGCCGAGGGCGCCGATGTCCTCGCCCATGAGCAGGACCGTGGGATCACGCTCCATCGAGCGGCGCAGGCCGGCGTTGATCGCCTTGGCCAGGGCGAGCCGTTCACTCATTCCGCCTCCTCGAAGCCGGCCTCGTAATCATGGAACCAGGCCCGCTCGCCCTCCACGAGGGAGTGCCGGCCGGCATAGACGTGATCGAACATCGACTCCGGGGCGGGCGACTGCAGGGAGCGGCAGAAGTCGCGGGCGCTCGCCCCGAGCTCGTCGGCCTCCTGTTCGAGCTCCGCGAAGAACTCCGCTCCCGTGCCATCGGCCTCGAGATGGGTGCGCAGCCGCTCGAGCGGGTCGAGACGGCGCCAGCTCTCCTCCTCCTGCGCCGTGCGGTAGCGCGTGGGGTCGTCGGAGGTGGTGTGGGCACCCATGCGATAGGTGACCGCCTCGATGAAGGTGGGGCCGCCGCCGCCGTGTGCGCGCTCGACCGCCGCGGCGGTCACCGCGTAGCTGGCCAGCACGTCGTTGCCGTCGACCTGGATCGAGGGGATGCCGAATCCGGTGCCGCGATCGACGATCGGGCCGGGCGACTGCACGGCCGTGGGCACCGAGATCGCCCACTGGTTGTTCTGGCAGAAGAAGATGACCGGCGCGTTCGCGGAGGCGGCGAAGACCATCGCCTCGCTCACATCGCCCTGGGAGCTGGCGCCGTCGCCGTAGTAGGTGATCACGCAGCGGTCGCGGCTCGGGTCACCGGTGCCGACGTCGCCGTCGCGCTGGATCCCGAGTGCGTAGCCGGTGGCGTGCAGCGTGTGGGAGCCGATCACGAGCGAGGGCGTGGCGAAGTTGTTCGCGAAGGGGTCCCAGCCGCCGTGCTGCTGCCCGCGGTAGAGCAGCAGCAGCGTGTTGAGGTCGAGGCCTCGGACCCGGGCGACCCCGTGCTCGCGGTAGGAGGGGAACACGAAGTCCTGCGGGGAGAGCGCGTGGGCCGAACCGACCTGGGCGGCCTCCTGCCCCTGGCTCGGCGGCCACAGCCCCAGCTCCCCGTGTCGCTGCAGGGCGGTCGCCTCGGCGTCGAACCGGCGCACCAGCGCCATGTCGCGATACATGGTCTCGAGTTCGGTCCGACCCAGATGGCTCACGCGGTCCGCGTAGTCGCCATCGGTTCGCCTCGTGCCCGTGGGTGTGAGCAGCTGAACCATGTCCGTTGCCCCGGGGGTCTCCCGGTCGCCGTCGGAGGTGATCACACCGAACTCCTTGTCCTCGTGCCGCGGCCGCCGAGGCGACGACCTGCAACCTACGCCAGCGTAGGCTACGGGAGCGTAGGTTTCGGTGGGCAATATCTCACACTTGTCGGCGTCGACCTTTGTGGGGTTCTCACAAAGCGCGGCGGATAGCGCCGACACGCAGCCGACTTGGAGCCGACATGGAGCCGGTGCAGCACGGGCAGCACGGGACTGGGTGCCCCGAACACCACCAGGAGTGGTCCAACACACCCAGAGGGCACCCAGTGCTCCCGGGGCACGTCTCGACCGGGTCACCGAGGGCGGCGGCGGAGGTCCCTCAGCGCCAGCGGGCGGCGAGCGCGATGGCGAGGTCGTTGGCCTCGGGCTCGCCGATGCTCACCCGCACGCCGTCGCCGTCGAAGGGGCGCACGGTGATCCCGGCATCGAGGGCCGCGCTCGCGAACGCCGTGGCGCGCTCGCCCAGCCGGAGCCAGTAGAAGTTCCCCTGCGGATGGCCCAGGTCCCAGCCCTGCCCGCGCAGGGCCGCCACGACCCGTTCCCGCTCCCGCACGACGTCGTCGACGATCTCGTCGATCGCCGGCTGCTGGGCGAGCGCCACCCGGGCGGCGCGCTGGGCCACGGCGTTGACCGCGAAGGGGGTGGCGGCGGCCCGCAGCGTGCGCACGATCCGGGGGCGCCCCACGAGGTAGCCGACCCGCAGCCCGGCCAGGCCGTACGCCTTGGAGAAGGTGCGGGCGAGCACGAGGTTCGCGTGCTCGGCGAGGAGCGCGCGCCCGTCGAGCCGGTCGGCGGTGCGGTCGAAGTGCACGTACGCCTCGTCCAGCAGCACGAGCACGTCCTTCGGCACCCGCGGCAGGAACGCGGCCAGCTCGGTGTGTGTGAGCGCGGCCCCGGTCGGGTTGTTCGGGGTGCACACCATGACGACCCGGGTGGCCGGGGTGATCGCCGCGAGCATCGCCTCGAGGTCGTGTCCGCCGTCGGGCCGGTTCGGCACCGGCACGCCGGTGGCGCCGCTCGCCTGCACGAGGATCGGGTAGGCCTCGAAGGACCGCCACGGATAGACGACCTCGTCGCCGTCGGCCGCCGCGGAGCGCACCACGAGTTCGATGAGCGCCACGGATCCGTTGCCGGCGAGCACCGCATCGGCGTCGACCCGGAGCCGCTCGGCGAGGTCGGCGCTCAGGTCCTCGGCCGCCATCTGACCGTACCGATTGACGTCCACGGCGGCGTCGGCGATCGCGGCGACGACGGCGGGCAGCGGCGGATGGGCCACCTCGTTGGAGGAGAGTTTGAACACGCGCGGCCCCTCGGCCCGCTTCCCGGCGACGTAGGCGGGCAGGCCCTCGAGCGCCGGTCGGAGTCGGACGTGCTCGCGGGGATGTCCGGCGGGGGGCTGCTCAGGGGTCATGGTGCAAGCATGCCGCACGGGCGGTGATGCAATAATCGCCCGATGCAGTTCGTGTTGAGAGTCCTTGCCAACGGGGTGGCCATCTGGCTCGCCTCCGAACTCCTCGCCGGTGTCGCGGTCAACTCCGACGAGACCTGGCAGTCGACCGTGCTCGTGATCGGGATCATCTCCCTCATCTTCACGCTGATCAACAGCATCGTGAAGCCGGTGGTCAAGATCGTCACCTTCCCGCTCTACATCCTCACGCTCGGCCTGTTCTTCGTGATCGTCAACGCCGCGATGCTCCTCCTGACCAGCTGGATCAGCTCCCACACCCGGTTCGGGCTGAGCATCGACAACTTCGGCACGGCCGTGCTCGGTGCCCTGATCATCTCGATCGTGTCGGCGATCATCATCGCGATCCTGCCCGACCGCCGCCGGCGGCGGCAACGCTGACCCCCGCTCACCCGGCTCACCCGGCTCACCCGGCCCACTCCACTCCCTGGAAGTAGCGCGTCTCCACGGCGACGCCGGCGGGCGCGATCTCCTCGAGCAGGTCCTTCACGCCTCCCAGGAGCGGGTCGTCGGAGGCGTCCACCCGTTCGGCGGTGCGCAGATAGGCGGGCAGGTCGTGTGAACCGCGCGCGTCCGTGATCGCCCGATCGAGCGGATCCGCCGACTCGTGCAGCGAGCGCTCCACCGTGACCATCCCGGGCTCCACGCTGTTCGAGTCGTCGTCGAGGCCGGGCACGGGATCCTCCGTGTGCTCGAGGGCGAGGGTCTGCGCGTCGGGCGCCGCCAGGTCCGAGATCGGGCTCCCGGCGGTGATCACGCCGGCGATGTTGAAGTTCCTCGCCTCGGGGTGGTTGGCCACGTTGACCGCGACCATCCCGCCCTGGGAGTGGCCGGCGATGACCACCGGGTCCGTCGGCCCCACCCCGGCCCTCCGCATCCCGGTGAGCACCATCCGGGTCGCCGCCGAGTCCATCCCGATCAGGGCCGCCGGGTTGTTGCGCCAGCTGAGCGGGTTCGTCAGGCTGATGCCGTCCTGGCTGCCCGGCACGAACACCTCCCAGGCGACCGAGCCGTCCGGAGCCGTGAGCTTGTCGATGCGGAACTGTCCGGAGACACCGCCCGACCCCGGGTAGAGGGGCTGAATCGCCGCCACGGCGCCGGCGACCGTGGACACGGGGGCCGCCGCCGGGCCGGTCCACTCGCGCACGGCCACGGTGGTCGACGGGCCGAGCGCGAGCGCGACCGTCCGCGCGGCCTGGGCCTCGGGATCGGGGTGGAACGGGAAGACGGCGCGGGTGACCTCCCGCAGGATCTTCCCGCTCCCGGCGCCGCCGGGATGGACCTGGCCCATCGCCATTCCCTCCGCCTGCCCGCCGACGACCCCCTCCGCGAGGCCGAGCACGTGTCCGAAGGGCAGGAGTGGCCCCGGCAGCATCGCCGCCGGGTCGAGCCGGCCTCCACCCGGAAACAGGATCCGCCCGGCCTGCGCCCAGGGTGCGTGGTCGAGTTCGGGGCTGTGCATGCGCTCCGAGATCACGCGCAGCGGGCGGATCGGATTCGGCACGAGCGGCCCCCGCAGGCCGAAGACGCCGGGCCCGGGGATCCGCGCCCGCGCCGCGGCCTCGGCCCATTCGTAGCGTGCCACGGCGATCCGCGCGCTGCTCGCGATCTTCGCCGCCTCGTGCCGGTGGGCGAGGATCCGCCCGCAGGCCTCGGACAGCGCCGCCAGCACGGTCGACCCGCCCGGGGCCAGGTGCGCTCGCGGCGTCAGGATCGCCCGGGCCCGCTGGAGGGAGGCCGTGACGGTCGCCAGTCGGGCGACGACCTCGTCGATCTGGCCGGCCCGCCGGTGGACGAGTTCGGTGTCGACGCCGTAGGCGCTCGTGCCGATCGGCGCGCCGTAGACGATGAGGCCCCCGTGATCGTCCGGCATCAGCGGATCCCTCCCGACAGCGCCGCCGCCGCCTCCGCGAGCGCCAGCTCGTGGCCATAGGCGATCCGCCCGACGTGGCGCAGGTCGCCCCGCAGCCGCACGAGCTCCGCACACAGCCCGATGAGCCGGTCGCGGCAGGCGTCCCCGGCCACTCCGACCCAGTCGGACAGGTCGATCCGGGCCACGTCGGTGGCCACGGCGTCGACCTCGTCCGCGGCCGCGAACACCGCCGCCGAACCCAGATGATCTGCCATCGTCGCCTCCTCACCGGCGGGCCCGCGCCCAAGCCGTTCCGCACGTGTTCGCCGACAGTAGGAGTCGCGGCCGGGGAGCGGCCACGCCCGTCGTCGCCGCTGTGGATCCGGACTCAGCCTGTGGACGACGCAGCCTCGCCCGGCCGCGCGGGCGAGGCCCGGGTCTGATGGCCGGGATGGTCGGCCCCGTCCCGGGCCGCCCGGCCACGCCGGCGAGGCCTGAGTGCCGCGCGGGTGTCGGGCGGATGTCGGGCGAGTTCCGCCAGGGTGCAGGGTGGGTGCAGCCCGGTGCAGCCGGGATGCGGCCTGAGTGGGCGTCGGCGCGTGCATCCGGGCGCGGAGTGTGCTGACAATGGGTCATGGCCTCCTTGTACGCGATCAGCGTGGTCTGCACCGGAAACATCTGCCGCTCCCCCATGGGCGAGGTCATCCTCCGCGAGGCCGTCGCCTCGGCGGGGCTGGCCGACCACGTGCGCGTGGTCTCGGCCGGGACCGGCGACTGGCACGTCGGCGACGGCGCCGACCACCGGGCCGCGGCCGTCATGGCCGACCACGGGATGAGTCTCGCCGAGCACCATGCCGCCCAGTTCACCGCGGCGGACTTCGCCCGCGTCGACCTCGTGCTCGCCCTCGACGCCGGCCACGAGACCTACCTGCGCCGGCTCGCCCCCTCCCCGGCCGACCGGGACAAGGTGCGGTTGCTACGCAGCTTCGACCCCGTCTCGGTCGCCGACGACGACCTCGAGGTCGCCGACCCCTACTTCGGGGACCGCCGGGACTTCGAGATCACCTACGAACAACTCCGGGCCGCGGTGCCGGGAATCCTCGAGCACGTGCGGGCCGCCCTCGCCGTGCACGCCACCCGCTGATCCCGTCGCCCCCTCCGCGGCTCACGGCCCCGGGCCGGGCGGGGCCCCATCGACGGCGAGGTGGGCCCATCGACGGCGCGGTGGGTGTCGAGGGGGTGAGAGCGGTCGGGTGCCGGCGCGGCCCCGCCCGGGCGGCGCCGGGGCGGAGGAGCCGGCCGGGTCTGGAAGAATCGGGCCCATGACGCGCGTGGACCTGGCATCCCTCACCCCTGCCCTTGCCCTCGGGCCCCTCGACGGCCGCTACCGCGGCGCGGTGGCCCCACTGGTCGACCACCTCTCGGAGGCCGCGCTCAACCGGGCCCGCCTCGAGGTCGAGGTCGAATGGCTCATCCACCTGACCAGCACCGGCGCCCTGCCCGGTGCGCCCCGGCTGTCGGCGGCGGAGCAGGGGTACCTGCGCGGGCTCGTCGACGACTTCGGCGCCGACGAGATCGCCGAGCTCGCCGAGATCGAGGCCGAGACCCGCCACGACGTCAAGGCGATCGAGTACTTCCTCAAGCGTCGCCTCGCCGCCGCCCCGCAGGCCCTCGGCAGCGATGGCGGCATCGACGGCGAGCACACGAACCTTCCCGCCGTGAGCGAGATCGTGCACATCTTCTGCACGAGCGAGGACATCAACAACCTGAGCTACGCGCTCACGGTGCGCGACGCCGTCCACAAGCAGTGGCTCCCGGCGGCGACGGCGGTGGCCGACGCCGTGGCCGACATGGCCCGCGCGAGCGCCGAGGTGCCGATGCTCGCCCGCACGCACGGCCAGCCCGCCACCCCGGTCACGCTCGGCAAGGAGCTCGCGGTGCTCGCGCACCGGCTGCGGCGCCAGCTCCGGCGGATCGAGGGCGCGGAGTTCCTCGGGAAGATGTCCGGGGCGACCGGCACGTACGGCGCGCACACGATCTCGGTGCCGGGCACGGACTGGCAGCAGGTGGCCGAGTCGTTCGTGACCGGGCTCGGGCTCACGTGGAACCCGCTCACGACCCAGATCGAGTCGCACGACTGGCAGGCGGAGCTGTACGCGGACATCGCGCGCTTCAACCGCGTGCTGCACAATCTGGCCACCGACGTGTGGACCTATATCTCGCTCGGCTACTTCCGGCAGCGGCTCTCGGCGCAGGGCTCGACCGGGTCCTCCACGATGCCGCACAAGGTCAATCCGATCCGGTTCGAGAACGCCGAGGCGAACCTCGAGATCTCCTGCGCCCTGCTCGATTCGCTCGGCGCCACGCTCGTGACCTCCCGGCTCCAGCGCGACCTGACCGACTCCACCACGCAGCGCAACATCGGGGTCGCGTTCGGGCACTCGATGCTCGCCCTGGACAACGTGCGCCGCGGGCTCGCCGGCCTCGACGTGGACGCCGCCGCCATGGCCGCCGACCTCGACGCGAACTGGGAGGTGCTCGGCGAGGCGGTGCAGTCGGCGATGCGCGCCGCGGCCGTCGCCGGGGTCGAGGGCATGGCCGACCCGTACGAGCGGCTCAAGGAGCTCACCCGCGGCCGCCGGGTCGACGGTCCCGCCATGCGCGAGTTCATCGCCGGCCTCGGACTGCCTGCGGACGTCGCAGCTCGCCTGCTCGACCTCACTCCCGCCTCGTACGTCGGCCTGGCGCCGCAGCTCGTGGCGCACCTGGCGTAGCGGCGTCCCCCTGGGGTGCCCTCCTGCGCGGGGAAACTCATCGGTGCCGGAGACCAGAAAGTTGCCCCACCCGATGGGGCGCCTCCTGCGCGGGGAAACTACTCGGCGCCGGACACCAAAGAGTTTCCTCACCCCGCGGGGCGCCCCTTGCGCGGGGCACATCGGTGGTGCCGGAGAACAGAAAGGCTCCCCAGCCCCGCGATGCCCCCATGCTGGGGAAACTTCTTGGTGCCGGAGACCAGAAAGTCTCCCCACCCGATGAGGCGCCTCCTGCGCGGGGAAACTTGCCGGTGCCGGACACCATGTTATGTCGCAGGACATCGGTGACAGTTCTGCATCAGGACATCGGTGACAGTTCGAGGGGTCTTGGTGGTGACACTTCAGCGGGTTTGATGAGCGGATGCCTGCGAATGAGCCTGTTGATGCCCGT
>NZ_WHMT01000012.1:0-91173 GCF_009372055.1 Pseudactinotalea sp. HY160
CAACGGGCGCCTCGAACACCTCCGCGGCTCCGCCCTCGGCTTCCGCAACCTCACCAACTACATCGCCAGATCACTACTCGAGGCCGGCGGATTCAGACCCCAACTACACCCTGGATTGTGAAGAGCCCGTAACGTCAACCGGTACACCTGGTCGTGCAGCATCGATCAACCGATCCCGACGAGGCAGGAGCCCATGCACTCAATCCACGAGGTGGTCCGCGCGACCGGCCTCACCTCCCGCACCCTGCGCCACTACGACCGCATCGGCCTGCTTCGCCCCACGACGACCGGCCCGGGCGGGCTGCGCCACTACGACCGGGCCGCCCTCGTGCGCCTGCAGCGCATCCTGCTGTGGCGCGAGCTGGGCATCCCGCTCGCACGCATCAAGGAGTTGCTCGCCGGCCAGACCGACGACCTCCTCGCCCTGCGCGAGCAGCGGGAGAGCCTCGAGCGCGAGAGCGCCCGCATCAACGACCAACGACGCGCGGTCGACACCACGATCGCCGCCCTCGAGAATGGAGAGACCCTCATGCCGGAAGAGATGTTCAACGGATTCGACCACACCGTCTACGACGCCGAGGTCCGCGAGCGCTGGGGAGACGAGGCCGCCGACCGCTCCAACCGCTGGTGGGAGGGCCTCGGCGAGCCGGAGAAGGACGGCTTCCGCCGTGAGGTCGCGCACCTCAACTCGAGTTGGGACGACGTCATCGCCTCGGGCGCGCCGCCCACCTCTCCCGCGGCTCAGCAGGTCGCGGCCCGGCACCTTGCCTGGCTGCGCTCGGCCTGGCAGGGCCGGGAGCTGACGGCCGAGGTCGTTCGCGACCTCGCGGACATGTACGTGGCCGACCCCAGGTTCGCGAAGAACTACACCCGTCGCTCGCCCGAGGGCGCCCGGTTCGTACGCGACGCCCTCCACCACCACGTCGAGGTCGCCGGGGTGTCATGACAGTCCCCGCCGTCGGCGCAGACAGCGCGGCGGAGCCGGCCCTCGGCGGTCGACGGAATCGGCCCGCTCGGCGGTGGCGGCCCTCCACCGGCGCCCACGGCCGGTCGGTACGTCGCGAGCGAGACGTCGGCGCTACCCTCGATCCCCGTGAGGACCACTGCTCGGCGAGCCCTTCCCCCGCAGGTCGCGCTGCCCGGGGTGGCGTTCGCGTTCGGGATCGTCATGGTGGGCACCACGTTGCCCACACCGTTGTATCCGTTGTACGAGCAGCTCTTCTCGTTCTCGAACCTGATGACCACGCTCATCTATGCGGTCTATGCCACCGGGGTGCTCGCCGCCCTCATGCTGCTCGGCCGCGCCTCGGACTCGGTGGGCCGCCGTCCGATGCTTCTGGCCGGGCTGGCCGCGGCCGCCGCCTCCGGGCTCGTGTTCCTCCTCGGCACGGGACCGGCGATCCTGTTCGCCGGGCGCGTGCTCTCGGGAGTCTCCGCGGGCATCTTCACCGGCACCGCGACCGTGGCGATCATCGAACTCGCGCGCCCCGAGCTTCGACCACGAGCCGCCCTCGTGGCCACCACCGTGAACATGCTCGGCCTCGGCTTCGGGCCGCTCCTGGCCGGATTCCTCGCCGCCTGGGCACCGGCACCGCTGCGCCTGCCCTACGCCGCCCATCTGGCGCTGCTCGTGCTCGCATTCGCGGCGGTGTGGCTCATGCCCGAAACCGTGGGGCACGTGCGACGCCGCCTGCCACCTCCCCAGCGCCTCAGCGTTCCTCACCAGGCGCGGGCGGCGTTCCTGCCGGCCGCCCTCGTCGGCTTCGCCGCGTTCTCGGTCTTCGGATTGCTCACCGCGATCGAGCCCGCGATCCTGCGGCAACTTCTCGACGATTCGAGCCCGGCCCTGGCCGGGCTGCTGCTGTTCTCGATGTTCGCCGGGTCCGCCCTGGGGCAGGTGTCCCTGGCGAGGTTCACCGGTCCGGCCGCCCTCCCGACGGGCTGCCTCGTGCTCCTGGCGGGGTTGGCGGCCTTCGCCGGCTCGCTCCTGACCGCCTCACTCGCGGCGCTGGTCGTCACGAACGTCGTGGTGGGCGTCGGCCACGGGATCACGTTCCGGGCCGCGGTCGCGGCGATCACGGCGGCCAGTCCGCCCGACCGGCGCGCCGAAGCGATGTCGACGTTCTTCGTGATCGGCTATGTCGGCCTCTCGCTGCCGGTGGTGCTCGTGGGGCTCCTGGCCACGGCCTGGGATCTGCGCTCGGCGAGTCTGGTCTTCGCGGCGGCCATCGCGGCCCTCACCCTCGCCGCCGTCGTGACCCTGGTCCGGCTCGGCCGGCGCGCACGAGGCGCATAGGGCCGATCGTGGCAGCGAGGCCTGCTGGGGCGCATCCGTCCCAGGGTCAGGAGAGGACGTCCTTCGTGGCGAACCGGCCGTACGCGAGCGCGCCGAAGAAGGCGACGTAGCCCGCCTGCAGGAGCGCGTTATCGGTGAAGGAGCCCCAGCTGATCGGTTCCCGGAGCAGGTCGACCGACGAGAACCAGTAGTGCGAGAAGAGCCAGGGGTGCAGCCAGGCGAGCTGGTCGAGTTGGCCGAGCACCTGGGCGACGACGGCGAGCACGGCCGTGGCCGCCATCGCTCCGACGGGCACGTCCGTGAGCGTGGAGATGAACAGCCCGATCGCGGCCAGGCCGAGCATCGAGATCGCGACGTGCGCCGCCACCAGCAGCGTGCGCACGAGCGCCTCGCCGGTGGAGGCCACGTCCCCCGACACGAGGGTGACCGGGCCCGCGCCGAAGAGCACGAGGCCGACGACCCATCCGGCGACGAGCACCACGGCCGGGGCCGCGACACAGAAGAGCGCCGCCGCGCCGTACTTGACGAGCAGCAGCCTCCCGCGGCCGGCCGGGGCCGCGAGCAGGTAGCGAAGAGTGCCGTGGGCGGCCTCCCCCGCGATCGTGTCGCCCGCGGTGGCCGCGATCGTGAGCGGCAGGAACAGCGGGGTTGTGACCACGAGGGCCGTGACCGCCACGAACATGCCGTTCTGGGTGACCCGGTCGAGGAAGGGCGGCCCCTCGCCGGGCCCGGGCGGCTCCGCGGAGAAGTACACCACGAGCGCGAGCAGCACCGGGATCACGGCCAGGGCCGCGAGCATCGCCCACGTGCGCCCGCGCCGGAACAGCAGGCCGACCTCCGAGGCGAACAGCGACCCGACCCGGCCGCGCCGGGCGCCCACGGCGTCTCCGGTAGCCACGGCGGCTCGGCGCGCAGCCCCCACCGCGGGTTCACCGGGTGACATCGAAGCCCTCGCCGGTCAGGCCCACGAACAGTTCCTCGAGGGAGGGGGTGAGGACCTCGAAGCCGCGCACCCGCACCCCGGCGCCCACGAGCGCGGCGACGAGCAGCTCGGGCTCTGGCAGCTCCCCGACCGACTCGACGGACCCAGCAAGCTCGGCACCCTCAGCAGACCCGGCACCCTCAGCAGACCCGGCAGACCCGGCAGACCCGGCAGACCGAGCAGACCCGGAATCCTCGGCCGGCCCGGCGGCTTCGGCGAGCAGGTCCGGCGGATCCCCGGGCGCGCCCTGCACCACCCGGAGACCGAGGCCGGCGAGGATCCCGGCCGCCTGCTCGCGATCCGGGGTCCGCACCCGCACCCGGGGCCGGCGGGCCGCCCGCAGGTCGGACAGGGTGCCCTGGGCCCGCAGCGCGCCGTCCTGCATGATCGCGGCGTGGCTGCACACCTGCTCGACCTCGGCGAGCAGGTGACTCGACACGAGAACGGTGGCTCCGTCGTCCGCAAGCGAGCGGATGAGCCGGCGCACCTCCCGGGTCCCCTGCGGGTCGAGCCCGTTCGTGGGCTCGTCGAGCACGACGAGCTCGCGCGGGGTGAGCAGGGCCGCGGCGATGCTCAGGCGCTGCTTCATCCCGAGGGAGTAGGCGCGCACCTTCTTGCGGGCGGCGGCGGACAGCCCGACCCGGTCGAGCGCGCCTGCCACGCGGACCGCGCGCGTGCGCGGGTTCGCGCGGGGATCGGCCGCGTCGAGCCGGCGCAGGTTCGCGGCGCCGCCGAGGAACGGATAGAACGCGGGCCCCTCGATCAGGGCGCCGACCCGAGGCAGGGCGTCCGGCAGCCCGCGCGGCACCTCGGAGCCGAGCACGCGGGCGGTGCCGGCGGTCGCGGCCGCGAGGCCCAGCAGCAGCCGGATGGTCGTGGTCTTGCCGGAGCCGTTCGGGCCGAGGAAGCCGAACACGCTCCCGCGCGGCACCGCCAGGTCGAGCCCGTCGACGGCGACCTGGCGGCCGAATCGCTTCGTCAGCCCGGAGGTCTCGACCGCCGGGCCGGCGGCAGGGCTCATTCGGCCGCCTGGAGCCGGTCGAGCGGGACGGCGCCGAGGAGCACCCGGCCGTCGTCTGTGAACAGGATCGTGGCCAGGGAGGTCTCGAGGGCGCGGCCGCCGTCGACCTTGGTGGTCAGCTGGTCGGCGAGACCGCCGGCGGCGAACGCGTCGGACCCGACTGTGCCGGCCGGGAGCTCGAGCACCGCGGCCCAGCCGTCGCCGACGACCGTCGGCCGCGCGGCTCCGGGCGCATCGCCCGTCGCGTGCATATCGCCCCGTCCATGCCCATCGGCCACTCCATGCCCGTCGGGGAGAGCCGGAAGCTCCTGCTCGGTCACGGTCGCCCCGGCGGGCGGGGTGAACGAGAACAGGCCGGCGTCGGGGGCGCCGAGGTCGAAGGAGGTGAACGCGGCCTCGAGCGCGGGCCGGTCCGCGCCACGCGGGGTGATCGCGACGCGCAGCGGGATGCCCGTATCGCCGTCGACCGCGACCGCGACCCGCCCCACGAGCGTGTCGGCGGTGCGCGGGGTGAGCACGAGGTCGTAGGCGGCGCGGCCCGCGACCGAACCGGTGCCGTCCACACTCACCTGCGTGCTCGGGTCGACCGCCGCGAGCACGCGGGCGGCGAGCGCCTCGGGCGTGACCTGGAGCGCCTGCGTGCCCGGCGTACCGGAGTTCTCATCGGCATGCCCGGCACCGCTGGGCGCGCTCACGTGCACCACCGAGTTGTCGCCGGAGTCGAAGTACCAGGCCTCAGTGCCGTTCGTGATGAGGTCCCGCTCGCCGAAGTCCTCGAAGACCTGCACGCGGGCCTGCCCCTTCTCGCCCACGAAGACCCGACCCTCGTGGTCGCCCGTGAGCGCCGAGAGCGCCGACAGCGCCCCGGAGTCGGCACCCGGGATGTTCGTGGGCAGCGCGGGCAGCCCGAGGTCGCTGGTCGTCTCGAAGCTCGCGCTGAATGGCTCGTGATCGTGCCCCGCGAGCAGCGCGAGCACCTCGCCGGCGTCGCGCTCGGGCAGATTCTGGGTGGCGACCCCCGACCCGGCGTCGACCCAGGCCCCCGAGGCGGCGACGACGAGCGCGACCGCCCCGGCCGGTGCCCATCTGCGAATACTGTGCGCCATCTCGACCCTCCTGCCTGCAGCCACGAGCGTACGCCGGGCGTTCGGGCGGCGCCAGGGGCCGATCCGGGCTCCGGTGCCGGGATCCGGCATCCGGCTCCAGCGCCGGGCTCCGTTGACCGCCCCGGTGCGGCTGTGCCATACCTGAATTGTGCGCGATCGCGGCCGGGGCGATGCCGACGGGGCGGTCGTGCGCGCCCTCCCGCTCGTGGGGCGCGCCGCCGAGCTCGGCCGGATCCAGGCGGCCCTGGCCCGTGCCGCAGCCGGCGATCCGGTCGCCGTGGTGCTGAGCGGCCCGCCCGGGATCGGCACGAGCCGGCTCGGCGCGGAGGCCCTCACGCTCGCCCGCCGTGCCGGATTCCTCACCGGCATCGGCCGCGCCGACGAGGCCGGCGACGACCTCGCCTACGCCCCCGTCGTGTCGTTGTTCGGCGGGCTTCTGCGGGCCGTCCCGCCGCCGGAGCACGCGAGCCTGCTGCGGGGCCTGGACCAGCTCGCTCCGGTCATCGCCGGGCTCGGCGCACCCCGGCCCCTCGACGACCCGGCCCTGGAGCGGCTGCGCATCGTCGACGGCCTCACCCGCCTCACAGACCGCCTCACCCGGCGGGCCCCGCTCGCCCTCCTCATCGACGACGCCCACGCCCTCGATCCCGAGAGCGCCGCCTTCCTGGCTCACCTCGCCGTGACGATCGAGGGCCGCCGGCTCCTGCTCGTCGTGACCACCCGCGCCGACGAGCCGCACCACACCCGGTCCATGCGGCTGCTCGCGCGCCTCGCCGCGGGCACCTGGTCGCAGGAGCACCTCCGGCTCGAGGCGCTCACGGATTCCGACTCCCGCCGCCTCCTCACCGGCGCCCTGGGACCGCCGGTCGATCCCGAGCTGACGGTGCGCGTGCTCGAGGCGTGCGCGGGCGTGCCGCTGCTGCTCACGGCCGTGGCCGCCGATCTCCGCTCGAGCGATCCGCCGCGCCTCGCCGGCTCGGGCGCGCCGCTGCCCGGAGACCTGCGGGCCCGGCTGGCGGTCCGGCTCGCCGGGCTCACGGACGACGAACGTCACCTCCTCGAGCTCCTCGCCCTGGCCGGGACGCACCCCGGGCACGCCGTGCTCGCAGCGGCCGCCCGCCCCGACTCCGGGGCGCGCGCCCCCTTCTCGACCCCGCTGGACGAGCTGCTCGAACGGCTCGAGCGGCGCCTGCTCGTGGTCACCGGCGACGACGGTGCGTCGAGACTCGCCCACGGCCTCCTGCGGGAGGCCCTCGTCGCGGAGATGGTCCCGGCCACCCGGCGGCGCCGGCACGGCGAACTCGCCCGCGCCCTGCGCGCCCACGATCCCGACGACCCCCGCATCGCCGACCACCTGCTGCGGAGCGGCTCGCTCACCGATCCGGCCGTCGTGATCGGGGCCGCCCGGCGGGCACGCGGCCTCGGCGCGATCGACGAGGCCGCCCGCTACCTCCGCGCGGCCCGCGACCTCTCCCCGGACTCCGAGCAGGCGGGCCTGCTCGTCGAACTCGGCGACCTGGCGCTCCAGGCGAGCCGGCGCGACGAGGCGGTCGCCCAGTGGCGCGCGGCCCTGCGCCACTCCCGGCGGCGAGGTGACGCGGGTGACATCACCCGCGCCCACCGGAAGCTGGCCCTGCTGGCCTGGGGTGACGGCGAGGGGGCCGTGGCCGCCGACCACTTCGAGGCCGCGACCCGCGCGCAGGCCGGGCTCGAACCCTCCCGCGAGCTCGCCGAGGTGCTGTATTCGCGCATGCTCGTCGCCGTGCGCGACGGCGACGTCGCGATCGTGCCGGAGCTGGCCGATCGGCTCCGCCCGATCGCGGCCCGCCTCCACGACCCCGGGCTGCGCATCCGGCTGTGGCTCGTCGAGGCCGCCGGCGACACGCTCGCCCGCGACCTGGGCGCCGCGCGCACGGGGAACACGCGGGCACTCGACCTGGCCCGCGCGACCGGCGACCCCGTGCTCGAGGCCCGCGCGCTCGACCAGCTCTCCGTGATCGCGAGCATCGCCGGGGACATCCCGGAGCTGCGGCGCCGCAGCACCGCCGGCCTGGAGATCGGCGAGAGCCTCGGCGTGGAGACGATGGCCGTGTGGCCGCGGATGCGGCTGATCCTGGCCGACCTCCTCGGCGGCAACTGGGACCGGGCGCTGCGCGCCGGCGCCGACGTGCTCGCGGTCGCCACCCGGATCGGCGATCGCCGGGGACTGCTCAGCGCGCTGGGCATGCACGCCTGGCTGCTCGTGCTGCGCGGCTCGCTACCGGAGGCGGACGGCCTGCTCGCCCGGGCCCGCGCGCTCCAGGCCCGGTCCACCCGAGGCGAGCCGCGCCCGTCGATCGCGGTGTGCACGGCCGGCGCGGCCCTCGCCCTCGCCCGCGGGAACGCGCGCGAGGCGGCGCGGGTGGGCGCGCCGCTGGCCGACCTCACCGCGAGCTGGTATCCGTTCGCCCCCGCCCTGGTGCTGGGCGAGGCCCTCGCCGTCACGGACCCGGCCGCCGCGGCGGCGCTGGCGGACCAGGTCCGCGCCTGGTCCTGCGGCACCGCGTTTCCCGCGGCCGTCGCCGCCGGAATCGACGCCGCCTGCCTGCCGATCCCGGCGCCCGGGTCGCCCGCCGGCCGCCCGGATCGTTCCACCCTCGACCGCGCCCAGGCGCTGCTGCGCGGCAGCATCGACGGCTTCGACGCCCTCGGGCTCCCCTTCCTGGCCGCCCGCGCCCGCCTCGACCTGGCCCGGTGGACGCACGCGGGCGCCGACTCCCCCGCGGAGGAGGCCGCCCACCTCGCCGGCGACGCACTCGCCGTGTTCTCACAGCTGGGCGCGCGCGACCACGCCCGGCGGGCACGCGCGCTGCTGCGCGACCTCGACCCACTCGCCGCCGAGTCGCCGAGCGGCCCGCCCGCGGGCCCCGGACCGGCACCCGCCGAACCCGTGCGGCTGAGCCGGCGGGAACTGGAGGTGGCCCGCCTCGTCGCGGAGGGGCGCACGAACGCCGAGGTCGCGACCGCGCTGTTCATCAGCCCGCGCACGGTGACCTCGCATCTCGACCACGTCTATCAGCGACTCGGCCTCGGCTCCCGGGCCGCACTCACCCGCTACCTCGCCGACTCCGGCCTGCTCGAGCGGTCGAACGGGTCGAACGGGTCGATTACGTAGTTCGACCGATACCGGCGGCGCGCGATGGGGCGCACGCTTGAACCGTGACCACGAACCGAATCCTCCCGCCCGGCGACGTCGAACGCCCGGGCGCGGCCGGGTACGTCGCATCCCTGGCGGGCAGCAGCACGCCCGAACGGCACCCGGGCTCGGCCGAGGAGCCCGATGCGGCCGATGTGGTCTCCCGGCTCGGCGCGAAGGCCGCGGGCCTGGCACGGCTCGTCGCGGCGGGGATCGCCGTGCCGGAGGGGCTCGTGCTCAGCACGGAGGCCCACCGGGACGCGCTGGCGCTCGCGGCCCTGCACCCGCCTGTGGACGAGGCAGCTCGCCGGCCGCTGCCCGTCCCGCCCGCCGTGGGGGCGGCCGTCCACGCCATCGCCGCCCACTTCGCAGGTGCGACGCTGGCCGTCCGGTCCTCGGCCGTCGTCGAGGACGGCCCGCTCGCGTCCCACGCGGGCCTGTACCGGACCGTGCTCGGGGTCCGCGGCGAGGACAGGCTGCGCGCGGCGGTCCGCGCGTGCTGGGAATCCGCCGCCTCCACCCGGGTGGGGGCGGACACGCCGGGGCCGGCCGGAGCCGGCGGGATGGCCGTGCTCGTGCAGCGCCAACTCGACCCGGACGTGGCCGGGGTGGCCTTCTCGGCCGACCCGGTCACCGGTGACCGGGACGTCGCCGTCGTCTCGGCCGTGCCGGGACTCGGGGATCGCCTCGCCGCCGGCCTCGTCACGCCCGACCGGTGGCGGGTGACCGGCGGGGCGGCCCTCGCCGAGCGGGCCTCGCTCCAGGCCCTCACGGCCGAGCAGGCCCGGGCGATCGCCGACCTGGCGGCACGGATCGAGGCGATCATCGGCGCGCCGGCCGACGTCGAGTGGGCCATGGACGCCGGCCGGCTCGTCGTGCTGCAGGCGCGGCCCATCACGGCGCTGCCACGGCCGCCGCGGCCCGCGCACCTGCCCGGGACGTGGACGAAGGAGACCGAGCGGTATGCGGAACCGATGACCGCGCTCGGGGCCTCCCTGGCCACCCGCGCCGTGGCGGACGGGCTGAGCGCCGCGTTCCGGCGCTACGGCGGCCTCATCGGCAGGGTGGAGTGCCGCTCGATCGGCGGTGAGCTGTACCAACGGATGGTCCCCCTGGCCGGCGACGGGACCGGCGCCCCGCCCCACCCGCTCCTCCTGACCGTGCTCGCCCGCACGGCGCTGCGCCGGCGGATGCGCGCCGCGCGCGTGCACGCCTCCCCCACCGCCGTCGCGGCGGCCGTCGCCCGCTGGCGCGAGATCGACCGGCCCGACCTGGAGCACCGGCTCGAGACGCTCCGCGCGGTGGCGACCGGCGGCCTGGACGGCCCGGGCCTCGCCGCACACCTGCGCGACAGCAGGGACCTGTTCGCCCGGGCGATGCGGCTGCACTTCGACCTCACCGTGCCGGGCATCGTCCCGGTCTACGCCTTCGTGCGGGTGTGCCGGCGCCTGCTCGGCTACGACGATCGCGCCTGCCTGCGGCTGCTCGCCGGCGCCTCACCGGCGACCTCCGCGGGATCCCTCGCCCTCGCCCGCATCGGCGAGCGACTGGCGGAGCATCCGGGCGCCCGCGCGCGGGTCGCGGCGGGCGAGGAGGTGGCCGCGGTGCTCGCCGAGACGTCCCCCGACCTCGCGCGGGACTATGCCGACTGGCTGCACCGGTACGCCCGGTCCTGCCTGAACGACGACCCCGGTTCGGGCGTGCTCGCGGACCGGCCCGACCTCGTGCGCGCGCTGCTGCTCACCGATCCGGCGGCCGCCTCCGGCCGCGTCGAGTCGGTCCGCAGCGCGCGCCGGCGCGCCGTGGCGCAGGCCCGGTCCGGGCTGGCGGTGCGGGCCCGGCGGAAGTTCGACGCCGCCCTCGCGGCGGCCGAGGCCGCCCACGGGCTGCGGGAGGAGGTCGCCTTCTGGACCGGCTCGCAGTGCGGCGGGCTCGTCCACGAGGCGGCGCTCGCGGCCGGGCGCGGCCTGGCCCGCCAGGGGCGGATCGACCGCGCGCACGACGTCGTCGACCTCGGGCTGGACGATCTCCTCGCCGCCGTCGAGGGCGGGGGCGCCGACCTGCGGGCGGCGGTCGCGACGGCCCGGGCCGAGCGTGCCTGGACGCGTGCGCATCCGGGGCCGGCCGTGCTCGGCGGCCCGAGTCCCGGCCCGCCGGACCTGCGCGGGCTGCCCCGCCGCGCCCGGCTCGTGAACGAGGCGATGCTGTGGGCACGGGCCGGGCGGCCGGCCGGACCGGGCTCCGACCCGCCGACACGACCCGCACACCGACCCGCACACGGGCCCACCCGGCCCGCGCCCCGGAACGGAGCCGTCCCGATCCTCACCGGAATCCCGGGCTCCCCCGGCCGCTACCGCGGGGCCGTGCGCATCGTCGACGGCGAGGCGGACGCGGGCACGCTGCGCGGCGGGGAGGTCCTCGTCACGCGCATGACCGATCCGGCCTGGTCGGCGCTGTTCCCGCTCGCGGGAGCGCTCGTGACGGACATCGGCGGCGAGCTCTCCCACGCGGCCATCGTGGCCCGGGAATACGGGATCCCGGCGGTCCTGGGAACGGTCGCCGCGACGTCCACGCTGCGCGACGGCGAGCCCGTCGAGGTCGACGGAACCGCCGGCATGGTCTTCGGGCGCGGCGGAGACGCCGCCACGCCACCGTGGAAGGAGTCGTCATGACCACCGCAACAAGAAATCGTGCCGGCCACGAGCCCGCGCCGGTCCCCGCCGTCGCGGGGTACCGGAGCGGATTCGACACGGCACAGCGCTGGCTCGCGCTGCTCGGCGTCGTGCTGTGCGCGCTCCAGATCGGCTTCGCCGCCCTGGGATTCTGGGGCGCCCAGGCCGCGGGCGGCGGCGAGGACGCCACCCGGGCCGCCTTCGCCCCGCACGGCGAGCTCGGAACCGTGCTCGGCTACCTCGCCCTGCTCGTGCTCGTCACCGGCCTCCTGGCCCGCTCGGGCTGGAAGTCGTGGGTGATCCCGCTCGTGCTCGCCGTGCTGCTCTTCGCGGTGCAGGGAATGCTCGTCGGGCTCGGCTTCGAGGTGAGCAGGTGGTTCGGGTTCGTGCACGCGCTCAGCGGCACGGTCATCACCGCCGGCTTCGTCTGGCTCATGCTCGACCGGTTCCGGGCGCCGCTGCGCTGACTCCCGCCGGCTCGCCCTCGCCGTCTGCCCCCGCGCGGGCGGCGAGGGCGCCCTCACCCTCCCGGGCGCTCCGGGCGTCCTCGACCCGCCGGGTGGCCTCGCGGGGGGTGAACCACAGGCTTCCGACGGTCATGACGAGGGTCGTGGCCACGACCACGAAGAACACGATCCCGTCGCTGAAGGCGTTGACGGTCATGCTCGCGGGGATCGAGTAGAACAGCACGACCGTCACGAGCCCGCGCGGGGCGAAGAACAGCTCGGGCAGCACGTGGTGGCGCACGAAGATCCGCAGGTACACGTACCGGGCGGCGAAGATCGTGGCCACGATCGCGGCCCCGACCGCCACGACGCGCCCGTCCCCGAGCACCCGCACGTCGATCGTGTACCCGAACAGGGTGAAGAACACCGTGCGCACGAGGAAGGCCGACTCGCTCGTGACGGACTTGATCGTCTCGGTCGCCCGCTCCACCGAGCCCGGGTCGAGGTAGCGGTGCAGCGGCCGATGCCGGCTCTGCCCCCAGTTGTTGATGATGAGCCCGAAGATGAGCACGGTGAGCAGGGTCGGGGTGTTGAAGAGGTGCCCGAGCGCGTACACGAGCATGAGCACCGGGTGGATGAGGAAGGCCTTGATGTGCACCTTGACCTTCGCGAGCAGCACGACGAGCAGCACCGACACGATCACCGAGACCACGAGCGCCAGCGCGATGCTGCCCACGTTGAGCGCGACGAGCCCGATCGAGAACCCGCCGCCGGCCACGAGCACGTTGAACAGCAGGATCCCGAAGATGTCCGACAGCGCGGACTCGTAGGTGAGGAACTCGCGCTTGTCCTCGCTCAGGTAGCCGATGCTCGAGGCCACGATGGTCGAGCTGATGACCGCGAGCGGCGCGGCGTAGACGAAGCTGGTCAGCCACGGCTGGTCGAGCAGGGCGTGGACGACCGCGGCGATCCCGGTGATCGAGATCGCCAGCACGAACAGCGCGGACGCCGTCGCCCGCCGCACGAGCGGCAGCTTGCGCCGGGAGACGTTCAGGTCGAGCCCGGCCTCGAGCAGGATGAGGATGAGCCCGAGCACCCCGAAGAACTGGATGAAGTCGAGCGGCACCTCGACGTGCCGGTCGAGGGAGGTGAGCAGCTCGCGGATGCCCACCCCGAGCAGCAGGAGCATGAGCACCGTGGGGATCCGGGTCTTCGTGCTGATCAACTGGAACACGTAGGAGCAGATCACCAGCACGCTCAGGGCCGTGATGGCGAGGTAGACGTCGAACTCGATCATGAGGGCCCTCGGTCGGTGTCGGGTGACGGTGCGCCCGGCTGGTCGAAACAGCCGGCTGAAACGCTCAGCCGCCCACCGTAGCGAGTCCCCGCCGCGACAGCAGCTTGCGTGAGATTTCTCTCGTATGGACGACGCCCGCTCGCCCGCCGCGCGAGCTCACCGATCGCTCCGGTCCCGCCCAGCCCGGCCCAGCCCGGCCCAGCCCGGCCGTTACCGGCCGTTGCCGGCCCCGATTCGGGCGGATCGGGCAGGCGAAGTCGCCGGTCCCGTGCCGCAACCCTGGTCAGGCGTCTACGGTGGAGGGGTGAGTACTCCCATCGGCGACTATGCACTCCTGTCCGATCGACGCTCCAGTCTGCTCGTCTCCCGCACGGGCAGCATCGACTGGCTGTGCCTGCCACGGATGGACTCCGCCGCCGTGTTCTCGGCGCTGCTCGGCAGCGAGGAGCACGGCCGCTGGCTCATGGCCCCGCGCGAGGGCGAGGTGCTCGGCCGGCACTACGAACCGGGCACGTTCGTGCTCGTCACGCGCTGGCGGACGCCGACCGGCGAGGCGGAGGTCACCGAGTTCATGCCCCCGGTCGACGGCCGCTCGGACCTCGTGCGGCACGTGCGCTGCCTCTCCGGCACAGTGCAGATCGACCACGAGCTCGTGCTGCGCCCGAACTACGGCTCGACCGTGCCGTGGGTGCGCCGGGTCCACGACGACGACGGCTCCTATCTCGAGGCGATCGCCGGACCGGACGCCTACATCCTGCACGGCCCGCGGCTCGAGGCCGCCGACACCCGGCACCGGGGCTCGTTCGAGCTCCACGCCGGGCACTCCCACTCGTGGGTGCTCACCTGGGTGCCGTCCCATGTCGGCGGGTGCACGCCGGTCGACGTGCGCGAGGCGCTGCGCCAGACCCGCCAGTACTGGCAGGACTGGAGCGCCCAGATCGAGGCGGGCGGGTCGTGGGCGGGCGTCGTGCGCCGTTCCCTGCTCGTGCTGCGGGCGCTGACGAACGACGAGACCGGCGGGATCGTCGCCGCGCCCACGACCAGCCTGCCGGAGGATCCCGGCGGGGAGCGCAACTGGGACTACCGGTTCTGCTGGCTGCGGGACTCGGCCCTGACGCTCGAGGCGCTGCTGCTGCACGGGCGGACCGAGGGTGCCCTCCACTGGCGCAACTGGCTGCTGCGGGCCGTCGCCGGCGACCCGGAGGACCTGCAGATCATGTACGGCATCGCCGGCGAGCGCGAGCTGCCCGAACGCATCCTCGACCACCTCCCCGGCTACGCCGACTCCCGGCCGGTGCGGGTGGGCAACGCGGCGGTCAACCAGTTCCAGGCCGACGTCGTGGGCGAGGTGATCATCGCCCTGGCCAAGCTGCGCGAGGCCGGCGTGGAGGAGGACGACTTCTCGTGGCCGCTGCAGCGGGCGATGATCGACCACGTCGTGCGCCACAGTGACGACAAGGACCAGGGGCTGTGGGAGATGCGCGGCGATCCCCACTACTTCACCCATTCCCGGGTGATGATGTGGGCCGCGCTGGACCGCGGAGTGCGCGCCTGCACCGACTACGGCCTGCCGGGCCCCGCCCGCGAATGGGCGGCGCTGCGGGAGCGGCTGCGCGCGGAGATCCTCTCGAAGGGCATCAGCGCCGAGACCGGCGGCTTCACCCAGACCTACGACAACGCCGAGGTGGACGCCTCCCTCCTGCAGATCCCCCAGACCGGCTTCATCGCCTACGACGACCCGATCATGCTCGCGACCGTGGCCCAGATCGAGCGCGACCTCACCAAGCACGGCCTGCTGCTGCGCTATCGCACCACCGGCACCGACGGGCTCGCCGGCGACGAGCACCCGTTCCTCGCCTGCTCCTTCTGGCTCGTCGAGCAGTACGCCAAGAGCGGCCGGATCCCCGAGGCGTACGAGCTCATGGACCGGCTCGTCGAATGCACCTCCGAGCTCGGCCTGCTCGCGGAGGAGTACGACCCGGCCGGGCAGTTCCACATCGGCAACTTCCCGCAGGCGTTCAGCCACCTCACCCTCGTGCGGGCGGCCGACGCCGTGCTCTCCGCGGAGATCGAGCAGGTGGGCCACGCGTTCAACGAGACCACGACCGAGGAGAAGACCCCATGACCACCCCGACGACCCTCCTCGTGCTCGGCGCCTCCGGCGACCTGACGCGCCGGCTCCTGCTCCCCGGGCTCGGGTCGCTCCTCGAACGCGACCCGGACCGGCCGCTGCGGATCGTCGGCGCCGACCGCGCGGACCTGGGCGCAGACGGCTTCGCCGACCGGCTCGGCGAGGCGCTGGCGGAGGGAGGGGCGAGCGACGCCGTCCTCGCTCGACATCGCGAGAGCGACTACCACCGCCTCGACGTGACCGACGCCGACGCGTTCGCGCGGGTGCTGGCCGACGTCGCGGGCGACGCGAATGAGCGGCTCGTGCTGTACTTCGCGCTGCCGCCGGCGGTCACCGAGCGGGCGTGCCACGCACTCACCCACTGCGACCTGCCCGCGGACACGCACCTGGCGATGGAGAAGCCGTTCGGCCGCGATCAGGAGAGCGCGCGGGCGCTGAACGAGCTCGTGGCCCGCCTCGTGCCGGACGAGCGCGTGCACCGGGTCGATCACTTCCTCGGCAAGTCGACCGTGATCGACGTGATGGCGCTGCGGTTCGCGAACCGGATGACCCAGGCGGTGTGGAGCGCCGATCACATCGCGGCGATCGAGATCGCCTACGACGAGGCGCTCGCGCTCGAGGGCCGGGCCGGCTACTACGACCACGCGGGCGCGCTCGTCGACATGATCCAGTCGCACCTGCTGCAGGTCATGGCGGTCGTGGCGATGGAGCCGCCCTCGCAGATCACGGGGCGGGAGCTGCGGGACGCGAAGTCCGCGGTGTTGCGCGCCACCCGGCTCTGGGGCGGGGACGCGGCCACGGCGAGCCGGCGCGGGCGCTACACGGCCGGCACCATCGGTGAGCGGCACGTGCCGAACTACCTCGACGAGACCGGGGTCGATCCCGCCCGCGACACCGAGACGATGGCGCAGGTGACGGTCGAGGTGGTCAATCAGCGCTGGCGGGGCGTGCCGATCACGCTGCGCTCCGGCAAGGCGCTCGGGCACACGCACAAGCAGATCGTCATCACGTTCGAGGACGTGCGGCACCTGCCGGAGGGGTTCCGCGGCGCGGACACCCGCGACCGACTCATCATCGGCCTCGACCCGGACGTGATGGAGCTGCGGCTCACGACCAACGGCACCGAGGACCCCTTCGAGCTCGAGCAGAGCACGTTCGCCACCGAGCTGCGCCGCGCCGAGCTCACGGCCTACGGCGAGGTGCTCGCCGCGATCCTCGACGGGGAGGCGATGCTCTCCGTGCGGGGGGATGCGGCCGAGGAGTGCTGGCGGCTCACCGACGAGGTGCTCGCCGCCTGGAAGGCCGGAACCGTGCCGATGGAGGACTACGAGGCGGGCTCCCCGGTGCCCGGGGACTGGGGGCCGGCGCTCGGCTGATACCGCGGCGGCGAACGCGGGACTCCGTCGAGGCCTGCTGCGACCCGCACGGAATCCCGCGTTCGGCGGCCCTCAGGCCGGCCGGCCCGCGAGCAGGTCGGCGATCTCGGCCTCGGAGCGGGCCCGCAGCTCGCTCTTCGCCGGCTCGGGCAGCCAGCAGGCGTCGATCCCCGCGAGGGCCATCCGGCCGAGGTGCTCCAGACTCGTGCCGATCTGCTCGTGCTGGATGAGGTACTCGTTCAGGAGCGTGGTCGGGAACATCGCCGGGTCGTCCGAGGCGGGGAACACGTTGATCCCGGCCTCGATCATCGCCGCGATCGACGCGCGCCGCCACGGCCGCCAGGAGCGCCGGGAGGTGGTCGAGGCGACCGTGAACGGCACCTGCTCCGCCCGCATCCGGGCCACCACCTCGTCGTCCTCGAGGATGAAGTAGCCGTGGTCGAGCCGGTCGCAGCCGAGCACGTCGAGGCAGGTGACCGCGTTCGTCGCGGCCGGCACGTGCTCGCTCGTGTGGGCGGTGCGCCCGAGCCCGGCGGCGCCCGCGAGCGCGTAGGCCTCGGCGAACCGTTCCGGCGGGCCGGAGTTCTCCAGGTTGTCCAGGCCGATCCCGACGACGTACTCGTGCGGGTGCTCGACCACGGTGCGGATCCACTCGAGCGCCTCCTGCGCGGAGCCGGACCGGTCGATCGCCGCGAGCATCCGGGCCGTCATGGCGAACTCGCCCTCGGCCCGGCGGATCCCATCCGCCATCGCCTCGACCACGCCCGCGTACCCGATCGGGGCGAGGTGGCCGGGGATCATGTCGAAGGAGAACTCGAGGTGCCGGGTGCCCGAGCCGAGGAACGCGTCCGCGCACGCCTCGTAGGCGATCCGGGACAGGTCCTCGGGGGTGCGCACCACGGCCCGCACCCATTCGGAGGCCTGGAACAGCGAGTAGGACGTCTCCGGTTCGTCGGGGCTGCGGCCCTGCGGCATCGGGATGCGGGTGCTGCGGTACAGCTCCGGATCCGGCGGGCGGGAATTGATGCCCGCGTAGATCGCCTCGGGGCTCTCCGGCAGGTCGAGCCGCTCGCGCCGGGCCAGTTCGCCGAACGTGGCCGCGCGCACCGTGCCGAGCAGGTGGCAGTGCAGGTCGACCTTCGGCAGCCGGGTGAGCAGGTCGGTCGGGTTCGGGGCGGGCACCGGCTCAGCCACCGACGACCTCGCGGGCGAAGCGCTCGACCCACACGTCGCGGTTCGGCACGATCTCGCGCGGGTCGAGGGTCTCGTAGCCGGCGCCGGTCGGGTCCTGGGCGATGTCTCCGACGACGTCGATGATCTCCTGCGGGAACTCGATGCCGAGGTTGACCGGCAGGTCGCCGACGATCTCCGCGGAGGCCTGCTGCGCCTCGACCCCGAGCAGGAAGTCGATGAACTTCGTGGCCCCCTCGACGTTCTCGGCGCCCACCGGGATCATCGCCCGGTTCGTGGCCATGTACCGGCCCTGTGCCGGGGCGGTCCACGCGATCGGCTCGCCGGCCGCGACGAGCTCGGTGGCGAACCCGTTGAGCGCGTCGCCGGCGACGATCTCGCCCTGGGTGAGCAGGTTCGTCATCTCCGTGGTGGAGCTGTAGAACTGCAGGATGTTCGGGGCCCACTCGCCGAGGGTCGCGAAGGCGGCGTCGACGTCGTAGGGGCCGGAGCCGTCGCTCGCGGCGACCCCGGAGACCATGAGCTGCCCGGCCGTGACCGAGATGTCGGGCAGCGCGAGCCGGCCCGCATAGTCCGCGTTCGCGTAGAGGTCCCAGGAGGCGGCCTCCTCGGCGGTGAGCTCGTCGGTGTTGTACATGGTGCCGTTGAGCTGGTAGCTGTACGCGGGGCCGGAGTACTGCTCCGAGACCGCGAACGGGGCGATCTCGTCCATGGTCGGCACGTCCGCGGCCGTGACCGGCTGGAAGAGGCCCTCCTCCTCGCCCATGCCGGCGTAGGTGTCGGAGATGAGCATGACGTCGACGCCGTTCGAACCGTCGGCGAGGGAGAGCTGGGAGAGCCGGTCGGCGTTCGAGCCGGTGTCGATCTCCACCTCGATGCCGGTGGCCTCGGTGAACGGGTCGAGCACCGCCTGGGTGAACTCCTCCACCCCGAACGGGAACGTGGAGACGACGATGCTCGCCGATCCGCCGGCGTCACCGCCCGACTGCTCGCCCGAGTCGCTGCATCCGGCCACGGTGAGGGTGGCGGCCAGCACCGCGGCTCCGGTGCCGAGGATCTGTCGCTGAGTGATCATGTGGGTGGTCCTTCCGATGGGGGTGGGGCGCTCGGGGCGGGTCAGTCCGAGAGGGTGACGACGTGCCGGTCGGGGGCGTGGACGCTCACCGCGTCGCCGATCCGCAGGTCCGGCACGGTCGTGGCGCGGGAATCGACGAGCAGGCGCACCTCGTCCCCGCTCCGGTCGGTGGCGGTGACGGTCGTGAGCACGTCGACGCCGCGGTAGACGATGTCGCGCACGTGCCCGGTCAGGGTGAGCGTGGCGGCGTCCGCCGTGTGCCGGGCGTCGGCGGTGCCGGCCGTGTTCTCCGTGAGGCGCAGGTGCTCGGGCCGCACGGTCGCCCGGCGGCCGCCGGCGAGGGTGAGGAAGTTCTCGTAGCCGAGGAACTCGGCCACGAACCGGTTCGCGGGGTTCGGGAACACGTCCTGCGGGGCGCCCTGCTGCTGGATCCGGCCGTCCTTCATCAGCACCATCTCGTCGCTCATCTCGAGCGCCTCGTCCTGGTCGTGGGTCACGAGCACGACGCTCAGTCCCGTCTCGGACTGGATGCGTCGGAGCTCGGCGCGCATCTGGATCCGCAGCCGCGCGTCGAGGTTCGACAGCGGCTCGTCGAGGAGGAGCAGCTCCGGCTCGATCGCGATCGCCCGGGCGAGGGCGACGCGCTGCTGCTGCCCGCCCGAGAGCTGCTTCGGCTTCTTGCCGGCCTGATGGGCGAGCCCGACGAGCTCGAGCGACTCGAGCGCCTTGCGGCGACGCGCCTCGGCCGGGACCCGGCGCACCTTGAGGCCGAAGGCCACGTTCTCGGCCACGGTCATGTGCGGGAAGAGCGCATACGACTGGAAGACCATCCCGAGGTTGCGCTTCTCCGGCGGCGTGGTCGTCGCGTCCGTGCCGTGGATGAGGATTCGCCCCGAGTCCGGGGACAGGTAGCCGGCGAGCATCCGCAGGCTCGTGGTCTTGCCGCAGCCCGAGGGGCCGAGCAGCGTGGTCAGCCTGCCCTGCGGGATCGTCAGGCTCATGTCGTCCACGGCGGTGAAGTCGCCGAAGGACTTGGTGAGGTTCTGGAACTCGGCAGCAGTCATCCGTTGATTCCTCCGAATACTCGCGTGAAGCCGACCGTTCGCTCGGTGATGACCGCGATCAGCACCGTGGCCGCCAGGATGAGCACCGAGATCGCGGCGACGATGGGCGTGTAGTTCTGCTGGACGTAGTCGAGCATGACCACGGGCAGGGTGCGGAACTCCCGGCTCTGCAGGAGCAGCGAGAGCGGCACGTTGTTGAACGAGGCGATGAAGCTCAGCAGCGCGGCCGAGAACAGCCCCGGGCGCAGTTGCGGCAGCACCACCGAGAAGAAGGTGCGCACGGGCGAGGCCCCCAGTCCCCGGGCGGCGTCCTCGACCGCCGGGTCCATGAGCGCCAGCGAGGCCCCGGTCACGCGCACGGCGTAGGGGAACATGAGCACCGTGTGGCCGAACAGCAGGGTCTGGAAGTTGTCGAGCCCGAACCGCACCATGAGCTGCTGGTAGAGCGCCAGGCCCACCACGAGCTCCGGCACGATCAGGGGCGAGAGGAACAGCCCCTCGAGCAGGCTCTTGCCCGGCAGGTTCCCGCGGTGGATCGCGAGCGTGACCGGCACCCCGAGGGCGAGGGCGATGACCACGGCGATGAGCGCGAGCCCGAGGCTGTTGGCGAGCGAGGTCATGAACGGGGTGTAGCTCAGCGCCTCGCCGAACCACGTGAGCGAATAGCTCGAGGGCGGGAAGCGGAGCGTGCGTTCGGCCGAGAACGCGGTGACGACCACGAACAGCAGCGGCACGATCATGACGACGTAGCCGAGCACCGCGAGGGTTCCGGTGACGGGGCGGCGGTTCTTCACGAGACGGCTCCCTTCCGGGCGAGGAGGGCGGAGGCGCCGGAGACCGCGAACACCAGGATCGTCATGATGATCGCGGTGGCGCTCGCCGCCGCCCAGTCGAGGGTGGTGCTGGAGTAGGTGAACAGCTGGGTGGAGAGCATCCGCTGCCGCGACCCCCCGAGCAGGTACGGGGTGGTGTAGGCGGTGATCGCCCCGGCGAACACGAGCGTGGCGGCGACGACGACCCCGGGCAGCGACAGCGGGAACACGACCGACCAGAAGGTGCGGGTGCGCGTGGCGCCGAGGCCGCGGGCCGCGTCGTCGAGGCCGGCGTCGACCTGCGCCACGGACGAGTAACAGGTGATGATCGCCAGCGGCAGGAACAGCTGGGTCAGGCCGAGCACGATCGCCAGCGGCGTGTAGAGCAGCTGCGGCGCCTCGTCCACGAGTCCCAGGCCGGTGAGCAGCTGCCCGATGGCGCCCTGGGAGCCGAGGAGCACGAGCCAGCCGAAGGTGCGCACGACCGAGGAGAGCAGCAGCGGGAAGATCGCGAGCGCGAGCAGGATGCCGGCCCACCGGCCCGCCGTCCGGGCGAGCAGATACGCGATCGGGAAGCCGAGCACCACGCAGATGACCGTGGTGATCAGGCCGAGGCCGACCGTGCGGCCGATGATCTCCAGGTCGTAGGAGTCGGTGAGCATCTGCCCGAGCCGGGCGAACACGTCGGCCGGGCCGAGGCCGGGTGGGGCGAGCAGCATCGCGACCGAGGGGATGAGGAAGCCGACGAGGAGCACGAGCAGTCCCGGCAGGATGAGGAATGAGTACTTGCGTCCTCGCATGTCACTCCCGTGGTCGAGGCAGGGAAGGGATCGGGAAACTTCCGATGTAACCGGTTGTGGAACCGGTTACGGCCAGTAGTGTATAGGCAACTCGGTTCGGTTGTGAACCCTTCGCCGGCCGGCACGGCCGGCGACCGTGCGGCGGGATCGGCTCCGACCGGCCACAATCGGGTACCGGCGGCCGGGCGAGAGGAGTTCGAGGCAGATGGAGGCGGCGTGGCGACGTTGAACGATGTGGCGATCCGGGCGGGGGTCTCCAAGGCGACCGCCTCGCGCGCGCTCAATCACCCGGCCCTCGTGGCGCCGGCGACGGCCGAGCGGGTGCGCGTGGCGGCCCGGGAGTTGGACTTCGTGCCGAACCGGCTGGCCCGGCAGCTGGCGCTGGGCCGCACCGGGATCGTCTCGATGCTCTTCCCCACCCTGAGCAACGCCTTCTTCACGCCGATCATCGCCGGGGCGCAGGATCGGGCGGAGGAGCTGGGGCTCTACCTCACCGTGACGGCCCAGCCGCTCGCGGCGGCCGCCGAACTGTCGCACCTGGCCGATCTCGCGCGTCAGGTCGACGGCTTCGTGGTCGTGGCTCCGCGCGGGGACGACGCCCTGGTCACCCGGGCGATGGCGTTGCGGCCCTCCGTGCTCGTCGATCGTGAGATCGACGGGCACACCTCCGTCGTGGCCGACACGGCGAGCGCGTTCGCCGCCTTGATGCGCGGGCTGGCGGCCGCGGGGCACCGCCGGGTCGTGTTCATCGGCGGTCCGGACCGGTCGTGGCAGAACGTGCAGCGCACGCGCGCGATCGAGCACGCGGCCCGCACGGGCGGGGTCGACATCACCGTGCTCGGGCCCGCCGAACCGAACTTCCTCGTGGGTCAGTCGCTGGCGCAGGAGGTGCGCGCCAGCGGCGCCACCGCCGTGCTGCCGTATGCGGCCGATCTCGGTCTCGGCGTGCTCTTCGAGCTCGTGCGCTCCGGCCACAGCACGCTCGGGCCCGCGTCGTCCTCACCCGGCCTGATCGAGGTCGTCGGCGTGCCGGATTCACCGGCCGTCGCCGTCGACGGGCACGCCCTGGGCAGGGAGGCGCTCGACCGGCTGCACGAGCGCCTGGCCGAGGACCCGCACGGGTCGCCTCCCGCCTCGACGCAGCAGCGGCTTCCGGTGCCGATCAGCCAGGCGGGCCCCCACCCGACCCACTCCCCCTCCCCCGCGCACAGCCCGGGTTGACGAGCCGACCGCGCGATTCTGTGCGGGTGGTGGCCGGCCGGAGCTCGACGGAATGCCGCGTTCGGCCGGCCGGCCGCGCCCTCACCCTGCCGAGGGCGGGTCCCACAGCCGGAGGAAGCGCTCGAGCGCGGCGGTCGCCGCGGCGGTCTCGCCGGTGGCCAGCACGTCGACCAGGAGCCCCCGCACGACCGCGACGGCCAGGCGCAGGTCGTCGGCTCCGATCGTCCAGCCGCCGGCCTCGGCCGCCCGGGCGCCCGCCTCGAGCCATGGTGCCGTCGGGTCGTCCTCCGCGCTCGGGTAGCGCGCGCTCGAGGAGAGGGACTCGAAGTAGAGGCGCACATACGGGCGCCACTGCGGTGAGGAGACGCGCACCCAGAGGCCGCGCACCAGGTCGGCCGGGCCGTCGGCGCCCGCGACGAGGCCGGCCAGGAGTGCGCGTTCGCGTTCATCCACCTCGGCGCTGATCGCCGCGACCAGGCCCTCCCGGGAGCCGAAGTGGTAGAGGAGCATGCGGTGGCTCGTGCCGACGGCGCCGGCCAGCTCGCGCAGGCTGCGGCCGGCCATGCCGTGCTCGGCGATCTCGTCGACCACCGTCGACAGCAGCCGGTCTCGTGCCTCGCTCACGATGGGCCATCGTAGCGACCGGGCGGCCCCTCACAGGCGCAGCCGGTGCCAGGGCGGCGATCTCGGGCCGCTCGGAAAACCCCTCGCCGGCACCGGCACGCAGATGTACCGTTTGGAACAGATCGTGGCAGCAGCCGCGGCCCCAGCCTCCTCGAAGGGAGTTCCACATGACGACTCACGCCGCCTCGACCACCATCCGGGCCCTGCACGGGCTCGCCCTCCTCAGCGCCACCCTCGTGTTCGGGCTGACGCTCGGCCACGTCCTGCAGGCCCCGGGGAGCCTGGGCCTCGACGGCACCGCCTGGCTGGCGGTCATGCACACCTCCTACGGCGGCTTCGCGGTGGTCGGCGGGATCGCCGAGGTGCTCGGCCTCGTCACCGCCGCCTGGGCCGCGGTCGCGGCATCGCGGCGCCGGCAGGCCGGGGCGGCGACCGGGTTCGCCGTCGCCGCCGTGGCGATGGCCGGCACGCTCGTCTCCTACTGGCTGGGAAACCGGCCGGTCAACTCGTTGGTGGCGGCCTGGACCCCGGACACGCTCCCATCCGATTGGGAGGCGTACCGCTCGACGTGGGAGACGGCCCATGCGGTCTCGGCCGGACTGAGCGCGATCGCATTCGTCGCACTCGCGCTCGTGCTGCTGGCGCGCGCCTATCCGGCCCGTCGCGGACGGAACTGGCAGCCCCGGGGCAGACTCGTGCCGGATGAGGGTGGCTCCACCCCCCTGTGAGAGGGTCAGGACAACCCTCATGATGGCGCCCGCCGGATGAGGGTGGCCCCAACCCCCTGTGAGAGGGTCAGGACAACCCTCATGATGGCGACCGCCGATGAGGGTGGCCCCAACCCCCGCTGGGAGGGTCAGGACAACCCTCATGGTCTGTCTCGGCGACGGCGCCGATGGGGTCTGGCGACTCAGCCCTGCGCGGGCGGCCAGTAGTGGGAGTCGGGGGTGGCGCGGGCACCGAAGATCGCCCGCCCCACGCGCACGCAGGTCGCGCCCTCCTCGATCGCGAGCTCGAAGTCGCCGCTCATGCCCATCGAGAGCTCGCCGGGGCCGATGAGATCGGGATCGCTCTCGCGGGCGCGGTCGCGCAGCGTGCGCAGCAGCCGGAAGCACTCGCGCACGCGGGCCTCCTCGGCGGAGAAGACCGCGAGCGTCATGAGCCCGCGTGCCCGCAGCGAGGAATAGGCCCGAAGCTCGGCGAGGAAGCCGGGCAGCTCCTCCGGCACGAGTCCGAACTTGGACTCCTCGGCGGAGGTGTTCACCTGCACGTAGACGTCGAGCCCCCGCCCGGCCGCCTGGAGCCGGCGATCGAGCGCGGCGGCCTGACGCACGTTGTCGAGCGCCTGGAACTCGGCGGCGAAGGCGGCCACGTCCTTTGCCTTATTCGTCTGCAGGTGCCCGATCACGGCCCACGACACGTCGAGATCCGCCAGCGCCTGCCACTTGCGCTTGGCCTCCTGCACCTTGTTCTCCCCGAGCCGGTGGCAGCCGGCCGCCACGGCCTCGTGCAGGCGCTCCTCGGGCACCGTCTTGGAGACCGGCAGGAGCCGGACGTCGGCCGGGTCTCGACCGGTCCGGCGCGCGGCCTCCTCGATTCTCCGCTCGACGGCCCGCAGGTTCGCCACCAATTCCGACATCGACTCCCTTTCGCAACGACGACTTCCCCCCATTATCCCGGACCGGAACCACCGGCTCCCCCGACGGTCGTGCGAGCCGGGCCGGCCACGCCACCGGGCCGGCTGAGCCGGCCGTCTCAGCGGGCCTCCTGGGCGGGGCGAGCCGCGCTCAGGAGGCGGCGTCGAGCGGGACGAGCGCTGCGTCGTCCAGAATCACGCCGGCGGCGGCCACGTTCTCCTCGAGGTGGGCCACGGAGCCCGTGCCGGGGATGGGCAGCATCATCGGCGAGCGCTGGAGCAGCCAGCCGAGGGCCACCTGGGAGTGGGTGACGCCGAGGCGCGTGGCCACCGCGTCGACCGCTCCCCCGGGTGCGGCGAGGCGACCGGCGTCGAGCGGGGCCCACGGGATGAACGCGATGCCGTGGTCGGTGCAGTGCTCAAGCACGCCCTCGGAGCCGCGATGCACGAGGCTGTAGCGGTTCTGCACCGAGGACACCGGGAAGTACGTCTGCGCGATGCGGATCTCCTCGACGCTCACCTCGGACAGTCCGAGCGAGCGCACCTTGCCCTCCGCCAGCAACTCGGCCATGACGCCGAACTGCTCGGCGAGCTCGACCTTCGGGTCGATCCGGTGGAGCTGGAACACGTCGAGCGCCTCGACCCGCAGCCGGCGCAGGCTCAGCTCGGCCTGCTGGCGCAGGTACTCCGCCCGGCCCACCGGGATCCACCTGTTCGGGCCGGTGCGCACCTGGCCGGCCTTCGTGGCGATCCGCAGCCCGGGCGGGTACGGGTGGAGCGCCTCGGCGAGGATCCGCTCGCTCACCTCGGGCCCGTAGGAGTCGGCGGTGTCGATGAAGTCGACGCCGAGGTCGACGGCGCGGCGCGCGACCGCGCGGGCGGTCTCGGCATCCGCGGGCTCGCCCCAGATGCCCGGGCCGGTGAGGCGCATGGCCCCGAAGCCGAGGCGGGTGACGGTGCCGAGGCCGGTGAACTCCAGTGTTCCTGCTGCGGTGATATCGCTCATGATGTCCTCAAGGCGCGCGAGCGGGGCGATATTCCGGTGGGGGCGGTAACGTCCGCGCGCGTCCTGTGCCGGCGCAAGACCATTCAGAAGAACTCGTTCTCGGTGGCTACGTTCTCCACGGACACGTCGAGGAGCCCGTGGGAATAGTCCGTCATCGGCTGGGCAGGCACCTCGGCGGAACCCGCGAAGATCGCGACCTCCTGCGGGCGCAGCCGGGTCGACAGGTCTACTCGCACCGCAGTGGCGGTATCCGAGTTCTTCGCCGCCACCCCCGGCTGATCGAGCATCGACTGGGCCTCCGCCGTCGCCTGCGCCACCGGCGGGAGCCAGATGCGCACCGCCTTGATGTAATGACGGCTCTCGCTCAGGGCCCGGGGGGTGAAGACCTCCTGCACGAGCGTCGTCTCGCTCGTGATCATCGGCAGGAAATAGAAGGGTTCCTCCTGGATGCTGCCGTCCGAGTATTTGCCGATCCGCCCGACGACCCTGTGGGGCACGTCGAGTCCACCCTGGCTGCTCAGTTCTCGGAGTCGCTCCGTGCGGCGCCCGCCGAGCCACGTGCGAACCGCGCCCGACTGCCACAGCCGGAGGAACTGGCTCCGGGCGCCCAGATCGCTGCCGGTCACATCGATGTCGACATCGAGAAATCCGGCGGTTCGGGCCCGCTGTGACCGTTCTGAGAAGTGCTCGTACCCCTCGCTGAACGCCTGATCCGCCCAGCCCTCCCGATAGATGGCCCGATAGGCGGCGACCACGAGAGCATCGTCGATGTCGAGTTGAGATTCCGCCTGGCGAGCAACCGCCATCGCCGCCGGGAGTTGGTCGATCACCTCAAGACTGAGATCCGCGTAGTGCTCCGTCACCGGGCCCCACGGCTGATGCACGACTTCGGCGATGACCTCGGCCCAGGCACGCCACCCGGCGAACAACACCCGAAGCCGCGCGAGTTGCTTGCCCTCCCAGAGGAATTGCGCGGTCTCGTGGCGCTGCTGTGCAAGCACCGTGGCGATTGCCCATTCGTAACTTCGGAACGCCTTGTAGAACGAATGGCTGGCAAAGGCCAGTATGAGCAGGCTGAACAGGACGACCACCCCGGCGGCCATGCTCACGCGCATCCAGTCGGGGTTCTCGGCGATCCACAGTGCCCATGCGACGATACCGGCAGTCACGAGCGTGCCGCCGACACTCCAGCCCCACCAGCGTCGCAGCAGCTTCTTCTTCGCGTGCTCGAGGGCATCCGTGGCCGGGGCGGTCACGTCGTGGCGCCGCTCGAGGAAGCGGCGGCGGTTCGCTTCGTGCATGCGCAATCGGCGCTCGACGTCCACGCCGACTCGCGAGAGCACGCTACGGGTGTTTTCGGCGTACCACGCGGTGAACTCCTCCTCCTTGCGGCGCAGCTCCTCCACAGTCTGCCTCGGGTCGGTGGACGTCGGGCTATCGCCGGAGTCCTCGGGCTCGGACGAATCATCCGGTGCCGATGGGTCGCCCGCCTCGGGACCGGCGACGGGATCCGGACCGAATTCGTCCGACTCCTCGGCCGTGACAGCCCCCTCGCCGTGCCCGGTCGAATACCGACCCCCATCCGAGGCTGTCTCCTCCGTCTCCGGCTCGGACACCGGTGCCGCCTCGGCGTGCTCCGCCGTCACGTATTGGCCGGTGTCGAGGGGCTCCAACGCATCGGTGGCAGCGCGTCGTCGCACCTTGAGCGCCTCGCGGTAATCGGAGAGGGCTGTGAGATCGAGTGCGTCGATCTGTGCTCCGTCGCCGCACTGGTAGCCGGTGCCCGGGGCCGGGACGACGTCCCCCGGAGCAAGGATCTCGCGCCTGCCGAATTGGACCGGTTCCTCGCCCCCCGTCATCGGGCTGCCGTCCGCGAGCGAGAAGGCGAGGTCCCGGAGCCTGATCCACGTGCTCGGGGCGGGGGGCGTGCCGCGGGTCGCCTCATAGGCGATCTCATCATCGGCCGTTCGTTGTTGCGCGGCGAGGATGCCGTGGGCGACGGAGGCCGCGTGATCGACGGCGCGAGGTCCGATCGTGACAAAGGCGCCCGCGGACGTTCCGACGATCTGGCCGGTGGCTACACGCTCCACATTCGATCGCCCCCGACTGAACGTCCACACGCCCACCGCCGCGGCGGTCCGTAGGTTAAAGCGCGCGGCGTCGAGGAGCGCGACCCCGAGCGGTTCCTTCGATGAGCGCGGGGCACCGGAATCCGGCGGGGCCGCGGCAGCCCACTCGGGGTCGGCGAGGATGGACTTGGCCGCTCGCTGTGCGATGAGATCAGGCTCGCTCGCGGGCAATCCCCAGGAGACTATCCGCGCCGCGCCGTCGGGAGCGAGGGTGGCGGGATCGAGGACACGCCGAGCGATCACGTCGATGACACGCTCTCCGACCACTGCCCGGATCGACACCCGCGCCACGACGAGGTCGCCGGGCTGGGTCGAGGAGTCGAGGGTGACCTCGTCGAATGCACCGTCCGGGATCCCACGGATGATCCCGGCCCCTGCGGCGAGGGCAGCGGCGGCGTGTCCAACGTAGTTCCGATCAGGGCGGACGAAGATCGACATCCGGTCGAGGTCAGGTCGGTCCTCGGGCGAGATCACCACGTTGGCCTCCCAGCTCGGCGCCAGGATTCGGGGATCGAGGCCCGTGACCCCAGAGGCGGGGATGACCACGACCGAGCGGTGCAATCGCGACACGTCGACGCCGGAGTGTTCGCGCGGGAGGGCGTCGCGCATCGCCTGGCCGATCCTGATGCCCAGTTCGGTGAGTTCCCGCGCGTTGACACCCGAGACCGTCGCGAGATGCGCCACGACGAGTCGAAGCAGGCGGAGCCGGTACTTGCCCAGGTAGGTGAAGAGATCGACCTGACGTTCTCCGTCGACCTCGAGCAAAGTCGCAGTCACCCTCATCGGCATGCCGGGTTCGTCGATCACGTCCTCGCCGCCGACCCACAGCGACGGGCCGATGATGCCCTGGCTGACCCAGGACGCGGCTAGCGCGCGGACGTCCGTCGCAACGCTCGAGCTGCCGGCGACGATGACGCTGATGTTCTCCACTACAGGAACACTCCCTCATCGTCGACGAACGAGTCCACGGAACGATAGAGGTCGCGCAGCACTGACCGGATGGCATGCTGCAGATCGAAGGATCCCGGAAAACCAAGCAGGTCATGGGACTGCTCCTGGGTGGCGAAGTGTCGGTCGAACCCGGCCGCGACTCCCTCGATATGGGACCTGATCGCCGTCTGCCGCTCCGCCGCGGTGGCGAGGTCGCGCTCGGTGTCCTGGCTCCGGGCCCCGTCCTGGATCCAGTTCTTCAGTTCGGTGGGAATCTTCGAGGTCACGCCTTCGCCGAGATCGAGCAGCCGGAAGTACGGGCGCATCGGCTCAAGCGACTCCTCGTCGTTCACCCGCAGGAGGGTGAGCGAGAGTGACTCAAGCACCTCCGGGAGTGCCTCGGCGCCCTCGCCATCGCCGGAGAGCAGTGGGCTCTCGAACGGGATGAACCCGGCTGGTCCGGACGTACCGGCCGGCACGTGGATCTGTAGCGGCCGACTCTGCACCTGCTTGAGCAGGCCCGCCACGAACCAGCCCCGGATCATGGCCGTGAGCGAGACCGGGTGGAGCGGGAGCGATTCCGGCAGGGGGCGTGCCCGGCGCCAGCGCCAGAACTCCTCCCGATCGACGTCCGTGACCTTCTTCGAACCCCAATCGCTCGCGATCGGGCGCATGAGGCTGTCGAAGACGACCGGTTCGTACGGCTCCGCAAGCACGGTGAACACGTCGATGAACCCAACCTCGGAATCTGAGAACGCCTGTTCGACGCCCGGCCCAGCCTCCTTACGCGCCTCGAGGATCCGCATAAGCGCGGCCCGCGCTGGTGACCGTTCGGGCAACGGGATCTCGCTGAACTGGCGCGAGTAGCGGATCTCGCGACTATGCACCCGGGTGAGGACGGAGGTGTTGATGTTGACGAGCGGGGCTCCGGCGTTGAGTGCCGCGAGGAATTGCCCCTCGAAGCGACGAAGCCGCTCCGCGTGATCCTTCGGCGCGACGGAATCCGAGAGATAGCTGCGCAACCCCTCCTGCATATACCGGCCGATCGTGGTGCCGGGACTCTGAATCCAGGCCACGGCCCGCTCATGGATGTCGTGCACGGAACTCGCCATCGATATCGCGGCACGGCTCGGTCCCGCCGCGACACTCCGCTGGAAGCGCGGATCGGTGGGAACCCAGCGCCGCGCAATTGTGATCGCCCGTTGGTTCGCGGGATCCGGCGCCCCGAGCAGCACCTGCCGCTCCGCGGAGTCGCGCGCCTCCTGCTCCCGATCGAGGCCGACCGTTCGGCTGATCAACGATCCGAGTGTGGCAGGGAACGTCTCCACATCCTCGAGCAGGAATTCGTTTGGGGCGGGCTTGAGGCGCCCGGGGATGATGTCGCCCTGTGGCCAACTCGAAACCACGGAACCGCGACCGTCTGATCCGCTTGCAAGCTCATTCTGAAGCCCCTCAACTCCGTGGTCGATGGCCTCGGTGAGTGGCTCGAGGAAGTTCGTGGTGAGGTCGGCGATGAGAACGAGGGCGATCTCCCGGACCTCGGCCTCCTGTTCCCACTCGAGGGTCTGAACGGCTCGGTCGGCGGCCCGGTCCACCTCGTCCTTGGTGACGTTCCGGTTCGAGCCGAGCACGCTGCCGATCTCGGTCTCGAGGTCGGACGCCCACCGGCGGCGGTGCTCTGCCTCGCTGCGAAGTTCCTGACGGACCTCGCTGAGTTCGAGACCGAGCCGCTTGAGCAGGCCGCCGGCGACCTGACCGCCATGCTTGGCCACGGCGTCGGCGGTGACGTTCGTGAGCCGCAGCTGGATATCGTCGACCCACGCCTGCGCGTTCTGCACGCGGATGGCACTCAGGTCGGCCCCGAAGCGCGCCTTCCGATCGAGCACCTCGTTGCGGATTCGCACGCGGGCGTCGTCGGTGGTGTAGCCCTTCGCCGGGGCGGCGGCACTGAGCGCATCCATAACCTGTCCGATGACGTCCCGCCCGGCCTGCTTGAGGGTCTCGTGGCTCTGCAGCGCGTCGATGATCTCGTTGCGGTCCTCGCCACGTTCGTCGAGTCCGCTCGCCATGACGAACCCGCGGAACGCGTTCGTCACCTGTTCCTGGATGAGCTGTGCCTGTGGACGCTCGTCGTTGCGGCTGCGGCGCGACTCGTGCTTATCGGTCACGACCTCGATCACGGAGCGGGCGAGGTGCTCGGAGGCATAGTCCCGGAATCGGTCGCGGCCGAGGCCCACGCGGGCCGAGCCGAGGGCTGTGAACGGAGTCTCGGTGCCGCCCGGGTGGAGGCGCAGGTGGTCCGTGACGGCCTGCGCGGTCGCGGCCCACTGCGTCTGTGTATAGGCGGAGAGGCGATCCTGCAGGCTGGCGCTCGCGACCCAGGAGGCAATCGAGCGGCCGATCGCCCGGTAGACGTCGTTCTGGGTCTTGTACGTGACGAATTCGTTGCGCGCACCGACGAGGAACGGGAAGCGAGGGCCGAGCCGCCGGCTCGAGCCGGTTGAGATTCCCGCAGCCTGGAACAGCTCGCTCGTACTCGAGCTCGGACCGTCGGTGCTCCAATAGCCGTTCATCAACTCCGCCAACGCACCGAGCGAATTCGGTCTGACGCCGCGCCGAAGGCTCTCCTCAAGGTCGTCGAAGACGTCCGGGCAATAGAGGATACCGACGCTCTCGTTCGCCCACTTGTCGCCGAGTGAACGGATCACGTCACATACGTCGAGAATCGCGCCGCTGCCACTGCCACCCGCGATCGAACCGACGACGATCACCTGCGGATCATCGGCCACAGCCCGGGCGTCGCTGCCGAGTGCCTCGCTCAGTCGCTGGAGCTGCCCTGTGACCTCCGCGCCGGTGAGCTGGCGGCGGGCCCCACGGATCGCAGTCGCGATCCGTGGCAACTGTGACAATCCGATGACCCGGCCGAGCGCCCGGTATTGCCCGGCCCCTTTGCTGGCGGGAACGTGGACCTTGTCCGGATCCGGTCGCCAGCCTCCGAGCGCACCCCGCGCCTCCTTGCCCGCCGCCTGGACGAGCGCGTCGTCCAGGGTGCGATAGTCGATGCCGGAACTGACGAGCCCCTGGTACGAGCGCTCGGGCAGCTGCCGCGGCAGGTCGCGTTCGTTGCCGTCTGCGGTCGTCGGCACGTCGATGTGGAGGAACTGCCAGGAGTCGGGGATTCCGTCGTTCCAGCCGGCCTGGGAGAGCCGCCGCTCGAGGTCCTCACGAACCACGCGCAGGGTCTTTCCACCAGAGCCGCCGACGCCGACGAGCAAGAAGGGACGAAGCATGTATTTTCCTTGGACTATGGGGGCGGACTAGGGAACGGAACGGACGCTAGCGCCGCGGGGGTGGGGGCGGGGGTACCTGGGCGGGCGGGGGGTGCGGTCTATCGCCGTCGCTACGCGCCGGGGTCCGCGGCGGTGCCGCATCGTGGGACGCCGGTGTGGCGCCGCGCGGTGGCGGAGCGCCTGGGCCCGAACGGGGTGGTGGCGGTGCGGACGCCGCGGCCGGATCCGTGTGGTCGCGCGGGGTGGGCGCATTGCCCGCAGCGGGCGTTCGTCCGCGACGGTCGGCGCCGGTTCGTGACCCGGCGGCGAGATCGGCCTGCTTCCCCGCTGGTCGGGACAACGCCTCCCACGCCTCATGGGCACGAGTGACCTCGGCGCTCCAGTTCACCCGCGCCAGTTCGGCCAATCGATCAGGCAGGAGCTGTGCCACGGTGGACGTGTCGCCGGGGTCGATCACGAGGAGGAGGGTGCCCGCGATGGTCTCCGGAGCGGCTCCCGCGAGTGGCCGTTCGGTGAGGATTACAAAGCCCACGCTGCCGGGGAAGTCAGTAAGCCGCTCAGCCGGGTCGGTTGTGCTGCGGGGGTTGTGTGTCACGGGTACCGCCGTACCGTGCGCGCCCCGGACCAGCGCGCGTGGTTCGGCCAGCGGGAAGATCGGGAACTTCACCCTGTGCTCGACGGGACCCGCCGTGAACTCCATGAGCCGGCCCCGCGCCGACGGCGACAGCGCGCGAAATTCCGCCGGCGACACGAGTTCGGGGGCGTCGTCCCGACGTCGTGGCCCGGAGGCCCCGACGGTGACCGGCACCGAGACATACTTCGCGAAGCGGCCGAGCCGATAGCTGCCGTACCACCGCCGGGTCACCACGGCTGTTGCCCATGCGCAGAGCAGGGCGCCGAGCACGAGAAGTAGGAGAAGTCCGAGCGCAGTCGTAGGGTTGATGGGCCGGATCATCGTGGCGGTCACCGGTACGTCCACGGCGATGGGTTCGCCCGGATCGACCCCGTGGAGTTGCACGGGCAGAGTCCCGGCGACCCGCCCGTCGGCCACGTCCGCGACGTCGAGCCTCACCGGGATTTCGACAGTCGCGCCCGCGTCCACGTCGGCGCAGTCGACGTCCGGGGCCAGAGAGACGCTCCCGGCGGCCGCGGGGGCCATCAACTCGGCCGCGCCGAAGCAGACTCGCGTCCCTCCCCGTTCCGCGCCGGTCACCGTCAGGACCGCCTCGGCCGACGTGCTGCCCTCCATGCGCCCCAAGTCCAGCTGTGCCGGAGCCAACGTCGGGAAGGACGGCGGAAACTCGGTAGTGAGTTGACGCTCGACGCGAATCGGCCCGAGCTCGATCCCATGCGGAGCAGTAACCGCCGAGACGCTCCCATGCACCTGCATGGACGTGACGGCCGCATCCACCGGAACCGCAACGTCGGCTGTCCAGCCCTCGCCCGTCGGCGCGAATATCGTCTCAATGCCGTCGATCCCCGCGACTAGATCTGCGGATTCGTAGGCCGACAGGTCGATCGGAGCACCGGCTGCATCGCGCACCACGATCGTCACCGGGCTCGACTCGCCGATCACCACTCCGGCCGGCGCCTCGACTGTGAGGGTCACGTCCCAGAAGTAGTAGAGATCGACCAGGGCCGTGACGCTCGGGTCGGTGATGAGCGTCCACACGCCTGTCGCCTCGGCGCCGCCCGAGGTCGCTACGTCGACGGTCTGCAGGGAGCCGCTCTCCAGCAGACTGGTGGTCGCGCCCGAGATGCTCGAGACCCGTGAATCGAGCACCGTGGTCGTGCCGTCCGGGGCGGCCAACTGGAGGTCCGGTGCGCCCGGGTCCACCTCGACCACGAGCCGAAAGCCGCCTACACCGGGATCCACCGGGATCTGCAGGCGCCCGTCGACGCAGTCCGAATCCGGGCAGTTGAATGATTCACCCGGTGTCAGGCCCTCGAGCAATGCGCCCATCTGTGCGAAGAGCCTGTTGAGCGCGTTCGCATCCTCGGCATTGAGGAACGCGCCATTGGTGACGTTCGCCGGAACAGGCGTCGTACCGCAGGATTCCGTTCCAGCAACGCCCTCGGCGATCGCTTGCAGCCGGTTGCGGTCAAGATCGTCCGTGGCGGCTTGCCCCTCCGACGTCATGAGGCCCATAGCGATGATCGCGACGCCGTCAGCACGGACGCCGTCGACGATCTTCCCCGGGCGGCAGAGGTCTTCGCGGGCCGCGTCGGTTGCCGGTGCGTCCCCCACTCCGTCGACGTCCAGCCGGCCGTCCGTGAGCCAGAGCACCATCTTGCACGAGGAGCCATCGACCTCAGTGCTGCGTCGGGCGAGCGAGTTCTGGGCGCCCGAGAGCGCCTTCCGGTAGTCGGTGAGGTTGGAACGATCACGACCGGGGAGTTCCGACTCGGCGGCCGCACGGAGCTTCTCGAGGTGCGCACCTTCGGCCACGACCGCGCCCCAGCCCACAAGTTCGGTGAATTCGTCCCCGAACACGGCGAGGTTCGCCTCGACGTCGAGCTCGGTGCGCTCCCCCAGGCGTGCGAGCGAGTCGAGCGCGGTGAGCACCGCTCCGACACGCCGCGCCTCCGGGTCCGTCAGCCGCAGACTGAGCGACTCGTCGACTACGATAGCCGCGAGAAGCGTGCCGGATTCCGCCGTACATGCGGCAAGCTCGGAGAAGCTCTGGGAGCCTGGCTCGCTCAGGTCGGTGGCGGCAGTGGCGGCCGTCCCGGCCGCGCCGACGAGGACTGCTGCCAGTACGATCGACGCCACTCGCCGAATCCACCGGCTCACCACTTCGCCACCTCGATGGCAACCTGGACCGCACAGATGATGCCGGCGAGGACACCGATCACGGTGAGGCATGACATGACCCGGTCAGCCATCGGATTCGGGCGAAACCGCCGGCTCCGGCGCGAGGCCTTCTCACCTCGGTAGAACGACATGAGACCCACGGTGAGGAGGGCCCCAAATACATAGCCAGCGACTGAACACCACCACGGAAGTGTCCCGAATCCGAGCACCGTGAGAATAACTGCCGCAACCACTGTGAGGCCTGTGAGGAACACAGGTCTGAGCGGCACCCCTATGGCTCCTTCGTACGTCGCCACGCTTCTCCCAGCCCCCATCCCATCCTCACGCCTATCAACTATGACTTCCGCGGGACCGGTTCAACCGATCGGCCCTCAGCTCCTCATAGTAGCGAAGTCTCCGTGACTACTCAGACAGCTTCCATCACGGAGATGTCTCTGTTGGACGATGTGAGCGGCAAGCCGCCTCTATCGCGTTTCCCGGGCATCGCGATCATTGCGGATGTGCCATGATCAGTCTTCATGGCTCCGTCCTCGACCGGTCCGCTACCGCCTCCCCCGCCTCCTCGTACCAGCGCCGCGACAGCGGACCTGCCGCTACGACCTGCGCGGCGAGGGAGCGCGAGGCGCTGGATCGTGCTCGCATCCGCGATCTCGGGCCTGCTCATTTCGGCCGTCGCCATTTTCTTGTCGGGACTGCCTGTCACGTCGTCACCCGCTGCGATGGGTGCCCCTTCTGCACCATCCCAAACATCCACAGGTCAGCCCGATGCTCCGTCATCGGCCCCGCAGACCGAGCATCCGTCAGACCCGGAGTCGGGCCGCGGGTCGACACGGGATCGGTTGGCATTGGACGCCCTCGAACGTCTCACCGTCGCAGCGCACGCCGCGTCCTCGGACTACGAGCGGGATGCGTTTTCGTACCGCTCATACGACCAAGATCGAAACGGCTGTGACATACGAAACGACGTTCTCCGGCGTGACCTCGACGACATCACGATTCGTGCCGGCACCAATGGATGTACGGTCCAGACGGGGCTACTCCACGACCCCTACACGGGGGCTACCATCGATTTCGAGCGCGGCGCCGCCACATCCGGCGACGTTCAGATCGACCACGTGGTCGCCCTGGCAAACGCCTGGGCCACAGGCGCCGACACTTGGAAGAGCGAGGTCCTGCAGGAGTTTGGTAACGACCCGCTGAATCTGCTGGCTGTACAAGGAGCCGCGAATCAGCAGAAGGGGGCACACGATGCTGCAAGCTGGTTACCTGACATGGAAGATTTTCAATGCGAGTTCGTCGCACGGCAGGTCGCCGTCAAACTCGCCTACGAGTTGACTGTCACCATGGAGGAACGCTCGGCAATGCGCGACGTCCTGAGCACCTGCCCGGATGAGCCGCTGCCAACGGCGGCCGAGACTGCGACCCCGTAGCCCCCGAGATACGTTCCCTTCCGTGCGATTCGCGAACCAACGCGACTCCGACGTCCAGCGTAAGCGATTCCTGTGTCGGTTCAGTGGGTCTGCTCGCCCGCGAGGCTTGGCTTTCCGAGCAGTCGCCCGATCGCGCCCACGACGACGACGATCACCGCTCCCCACACCAGGCCGGCGACGGCGGAGAGGGCCGAGTCGATGATCCAGGTGAGCGCGCCCGGCCCGCCGACGGCCTCGGTCGCCGCGACGACCACGTGGTGCGGGCCGGTCCAGCCGACCTCGGCCAGGTTCGTCACGAGGATGTGGCCGCCGACCCAGAGCATCGCGACGATCCCGACGACCGTGATGAGGGAGAAGACCTTCGGCATCGCCCGAACGAGGCCGGCCCCGATGCTGCGGGCGAGGGCGGCGGAGCGGCGGGTGAGCCAGAGGCCGACGTCGTCCATGCGGATGAGCAGCGCGACCGCCCCGTAGACGGCGAGGGTCATGACGACCGCCACGACGACGAGCACGGCCAGGCGCATGCCCCAGCCGTCGGCGTCGATACTCGCGAGCGAGATGAGCATGATCTCGGTGGAGAGCACGAGGTCGGTGCGCACGGCGCCGGCGACGATCTTGTCCTCGTCGGCCGCCGGACGCTCGAGCACCTCGGCGGCCGACGCCTTCGGGGCGTGCCGGCTGTGCAGCCAGTGCCACACGCGCTCGGCGCCCTCGTAGGCGAGGTAGGTGCCGCCGGCCAGCAGCAACCACGGGAACACCCCGGGGGCCCAGGCGCTCAGGAGCATGATGACCACGATGATCGCGGCCTTGTTGAGCAGCGAGCCGCGGGCGATCCGCCACACGACCGGCAGTTCCCGCTTCGGGCTGATCGACTGCACGTACTGGGGCGTGACCGCGGCGTCGTCGATGACCACGCCGGCGGCCTTCGAGGAGGCGCGGCCGGCGGCGGCTGCGACGTCGTCGATCGAGGAGGCGGCGGCCCGGGCGAGCACGGCGATATCGTCCAGCAGGGCGAAGAGACTTGCGGCCACGGGGGTCCTCTCGGGGGTGCGGCGCGTCGGGGTTCTCAGCGTACTGGCCCGGTGAGGTCGAGCCGACTCGGGCGGGCGATCAGCCCTCGCCGAGCAGTTCGAGGCGGACCTGTTCGGCGTCGAGCACCTCGAGGGCGCCGCTCAGCGCGGCCGAGGAGTAGCGGCCACTGTCGCGCGCGTCGAGCAGTGCGTCCCGCTGGGCCGCGAGCACGGCGAGCTGGGAGGCCGCCGCCGGCGCCCCGGCGGCGGCCTCCTCGAGCAGCTCGCGCAGCGCGCGGCGCTCGGCGGCCAGCACCACCGGGGACTCCGTGTCCGGCTTGGCCCAGCGGATGACGGCGCCGAGGGAACTGCCCTGCAGGAGCAGCGAGCCGGCCGCCACGATGAACGCGATGAGCACGAGCAGCGACCGGTGCGGGGTGTCGGCGGGGAGGGTCTGGGCGGCGGCGACCGTCACGACCCCGCGCATGCCCGCCCAGACGACCACCGTGCCCTCGCGCCACCCGAAGGGCCGGGCGAGGAAGTAGTCGATGTCGGCGGAGAGCCGCGCCACCCGGACGCGCACCCGCTCGAGGGTCCACTGCCGCCCACGCCGGCCCCGCCTGCCGTTCTCCGCCCAGCGCTCGTCCGCACCGGGTTGGGAGATGCGCTCCTGCACGGCATCGAGCCGTGGCCGCAGTCGCCGGTGGCGCCGCGCCCGCCACCCCAGCGACGCCACGAGCAGCGCGACGTACCCGGTGCGCACGGCCACGGTCACCCCGAGCGCCCCCGCCGCGGCCCCGATCGCCAGTCCATACCCGTCGTGGTCGCGGATCACCTGATCGAGGACGCCGGTGAGCTCGAGCCCCATGAGGAGGAACACCCCACCCTCGAGCAGGAGTTCGATCGTGCGCCAGTTCTGCTGCTCGGCGAGCCGATGCTGCGACGGTATCCGCCGGACGGCACCGCGGCCGGTCACGAGCCCGGCGATCACGGCCGCGAAGAGCCCCGAGCCGTGCAGCAGCTCGGCCGGCACCGAGGCGAGGAACGGCACGGTGAAGGAGAGCACCGTGCTCACCGTCGGGTCGCTCACCCGCGAGCGCACCGCCAGGTTGAGGCGACCGGCGGCGAACCCGACCGCGGCGGCCACCGCGACGGCGAGCGCGAAGGAACCGGCGACCCCGACGATCGAGACCGCGGCCGCGGTGGCTGCGATCGCCGCGCGCAACAGCACGAGCGCCGTCGCGTCGTTGAGGAGCCCCTCCCCCTCGAGCATCGTGATCACCCGGGGCGAGATTCCGGTCCGCTTGACGATCGAGGTGGCCACCGCGTCCGTCGGGCTGACGATCGCCCCGAGCGCGATCCCCCACGCGAGCGAGAGTCCCGGGATCACCCAGGTGAAGAACAGCCCGGTGAGCAGTGCGCTCACGATCACGAGCACGACCGACAGGCTGCCGATCGCCGTGAATTCGCGCCGGAAGTCCAGCGAGGGCATCGAGGCCGCAGCCGAGTACAACAGCGGCGGAAGCACCCCGGCGAGGATCCACTCCGGCGCGATCGTCACCTCGGGCACCGCCGGCACGAGGCTCACGAGGAGGCCGAGCACCACGAGCAGCAGCGGGCTGGCGACCCCGACCCGGGACGCGATGAGGGTGGCCGCCGCGATCACCAGCAGCCCGAGCACGCTCACGATCAGGAAGGCGTCCATCTTCCCCCGGTGGAGTCGACTGCCGCCTCGGGACCGGCGGCCCGTTCACGCTACAACCGCCACCCGCGCCCGCGCACGCCGATTCCCGCCCGTGGCCGGGTCGGTGCCGGGATCAGCCGAGGAACGGCAGGACCTCGGTGAGGTCGCCGATGAACGTGCCGTGCGGAACGGCCGGGGCGGGAAGTGCGGGCACGATGAGCCGGAGCGAGGCGATGCCGGCCGCGAGGGAGGCCGCGACGTCGACGTCCCGGTCGCCCACGGCGAGGCAGTCGGCGGGGTCGAGGTGGTGCCGCTCGAGCATCGCCGCGTACATCGCCGGATCCGGCTTGCGCGGGTACCCGTCCGGGGCGCAGATCAGGTCGTCCACCTCGAGGCCGCGCGCGGCCACGAGCGCCTCGGCACTGGCGCGATCTCGGTGCGTCACCACGAGGTTGAGCCCGCCCATTCGAAAGACCCGGCCCATCACCTCGCCCGCTCCCGGCATGACCGGTGGCGGAGCGTCGCGCCACCGCCGCTTCAGGGCGTCGTAGGCGCCGACGAACGCGCGGCGAGGGATGGCGAACCGCGCCGACAGCTCCGAGATCGCCCCCGCGGTGGAACTGCCGGGGCCGCCGCGGGTCAGGAACGCCACGGTGAGCGGATCCACGGTCGAGCCGTGCTCGGAGACGACGGCGGCCAGCGTGCGCTCGACGTCGGGATACGTGTCGAGCAGGGTGCCGCCCATGTCCCACAGGATGTGTCGCCCGGCCATGGACCCATCCTCGCCCATCGCGACCGGACGAGGCGGGTGTCGAGCTCGACGATGTCCGCCACCTCGCGGACCGTCGGCAGCGTCACGACCAATCACCGAAGGGTGACCGGGCTGCAGCTATCGGGAGGATGGGGAGGAACGGTCAGGACCTCCTACGACGAGACGGTCGCCTCGGCCTCGGCGTCCACCTTGGCCAGGGCTCGGGACACCGACGAGGCGCCCACGCCGAGTACCTTCGCGATGCGCGCGATGCTCTGTCCGTCGGCACGCATCCTCATCGCGGCGTCGATGCGCTCGGGCGTCATCACCGACGGCCGCCCGCCGACACGCCCCTGAGCACGAGCATGCGCCAGGCCGCGCCGGGTGTTCTCCCGGATCGTGTCGACGCGCAACTGCGCGAACACGGCGACGATGCCGAACAGCGCCCGCCCCATCGGGGTCGTCGTGTCGATATCGGGCTCGGTCAGACTCTTGATGTTCACGCCTGCCTTGTGCAGCTCATTGAGCGTCTGGATCGCCATCGTCTGGCTGCCTGCGATGCGGTCGAGGCGACGCACCATGAGGGTGTCGCCGGGACGCAGGTAGTCCAGGCACGCGAGCCACTGTGGCCGGTCCGTGACCCAGCTCGACTCGCTGTGGTCGACGAACACGCGCGCCGCGCCGGCGGCGCGCAGCTCGGCCCCCTGGGCCTCGGGGTTCTGCTCGCGCTTCGACACTCGCACGTAACCCACGAGGTTGCTCATGACGGCCTCACCTCCCCTGCCCGGTCCCGCTACCGTGGCCCGGCAGGTACGGGCCGCCGTGGCGCACCTGGGGGCCCCTCTGCAGTCCCGTCCGCGGTGGCTGGCTGGTCGCCCGAGGTGCAGCCCTCGGGAAACCATCACTCGGCCGTGAGCGCTGTAGCTCGGCCAGACGCGAGGACTCCACCTCGGCACCGTCCGACCGCCCACGCAGGTGCGCGGCCCACTGCATGCAACGCGCATTGACGGCAGACAACTGCTCGGCGCTGATGCCATACCGCTCGACGTCCAGGAGCGTCACCCTGCGCACAGCCTCCAACTGCTGGGCGAACACGCTCACCTCGAATCCAGCATCACGCGCGGCGGCCGCGCTCACCAGTTCCTCGTCAGTGAACCGACCCCACCTGCGGATCGCGTCGACGTCGAACTGGAACCCTTCGCCAGTGCTCACCGCCAAACGAGCGAAGTGCGCGGCCCGGCGGGCTTCCTCGACCTCATATCCACTCCCACGCAGGTCCGCCACCACGCGCTCGACAGCTCTCGCGAACTCGTCAGTGTCCTGCTCCGTGGTGAACAGGTCAACATCCTCGGTCGGCCGGTTGATCACGCCATGTTCACGGATCGCACCCGAGCCCGCCAGTGCGAACCCGGCCTCCGCGATGCCCGCCAACGCGATTCGGGCTACCTCCCGCTGCGCGTCGCTCTCCGCGCTCACGCACTCACCACCGCACGCAACTCGGGGAACCGAGCCTCCCACAGCTCGCGAACACGCCGCGGCAACAGCAGCCCCGGCCACACCGCCATGAGCCGGTCGCGATTGACGACGGCCACCTGGTCGGCAAGGGTACCCTCGGACAACACCGCCCGATACGCCAGACCTGCACCTCCCTCCGCATCAAGATCGACGCGGCCACAGCCCGGTGCCCATAGCACCGTGTGGGGCAGATCGACAACACCCCCGACTGGACCCTTCAAGTCCTCCAGCTTCTCTGGGACCTCATACGGCTTCACATCCCGAAAGAACACCCGCTGCTGGGGCATCGCTCGCTGACGCTCCACCGCTGCATGGGCGCGCCGGCGGTACTCCTCGGCGTCGATCGCGCCGCGGGCCTCGTCGGTCAGGTTCTCCACATCCTCGCGGTTCGGGGTCCACCCCTCGTGCCACGCGCTGGCGAGCGACTGCACCACGGCACGACGCTGGGTCTCGTCGAGCTGCGCGAACAACTCGGGCCAGCGCTCCTCGATATCGAACGTCGTAGCCACGATGGGGCTCCCCTCTCCTGGCTCTCAGACCATTCTACCGGGGCAACCGAAAACGATCTAGCGCAAGTTTCGGTGCGCATGGGTTTGGGAGATGAATTTCGATTGGCCGATGCTCGGCGAGTCGGGCCCCGATCGACGTCGCCGGCATCCGCCCCGAAAACGATCGTTGGCGGTCATACACCTCGCGGCGGTGGGCAGCGCGGCGGGCAGCAGCGGTGGCGGGCTCGACACGGTAGCTCACTGCGCCAGGTCGCGTCGTAGCTCGTCGAGACCGACGCGCGCGCCATCGTCGGCGTCGATCGCCTCGCGGTAGGCGGCAACATCCTGGGCGCAGCTCTCAGGTCGAGACCTCACTTGTCACGGTATCAATGTGTACGCATTGTCACCTATGACCGTTACCCACACAGTTCTAGCGACCCTGGGCGATCTCCCCGCCACTGGTAGGCGAGGCCCCCGTTCGGGTAGCCCGTGCGGCTCGCGTTGAGGGTACCGATCTGGACGGACGGCCCCTTGAGCGGGCCGAGGTCAGCCGGGGTGAGTGTCGTGCCGGTCAGGCGCGCGGCTCGCCGCGGTAGGGCCCGAACGACCAGCGGTTGCCCTCGGGGTCGGCGATCGCGAATTCGCGGTTGCCGTAGTCCTGGTCGGCGAGTTCGCGCAGGATCGTCACCCCGGCGGCGACGAGGCGGGCGTAGAGCTCGTCGATGTGATCGGTCACGACGTATGCCCCGAACGTGCCGGGCTCGAGGGACCATTCGCCGCCGGACTTGTGCGATCCGAGCATGATGCCGCCGCCCTCGGGCCAGTCGAGCTGGGCGTGGGCGACCGTGCCCCCGTCCTCGTAGACGGCGGTTCTGAGGAAGCCGACCGTCTCCACGAGGAACTCGATGAGAGCGTGCGCGTCCCTGGCCTGCAGTGCCGGCCAGACGGTGGGTGCAGGGGCCGAGGCGGTGTCGTCGGTGGTCATGACCGCAAGTCTTCCCCGTGGCGATGCCCGCCGGCTTGGATGTTTCCGACCTCCTCGGCGAGCCAGTCCGTGGGGCTGCAGCCGAGGAAGCCGTGGAATTCGCGCACGAGATGGGCATGGTCGAAGTAGCCGGTCTCCTGGGCGATGTCCGCCAGCCGGACCGCGCGGCCCGCCAGGACGCGGGACTGGACGATCCGGCGGGCCCGGTCGAACCGGATGAGCCGATTGACGGCCTTCGGCGTCACGCCGAACTCGGCGCGGAAGACCCTGGTGAGCTGCCGGCCGCTGAGCAGAACGTGGCGGGCGAGATCGTCCATCCGGCCCCTCCCCCGGTTCGCGACCATCCAGCGCCACGCGGCGCTCACCTCCGGGCGTGCCAGGGCGACGGACGGCGCGCGCCCCGCCCGGTCGAGCAGGTACCGCTCGACCGTCGCGAACCGTTGCGGCCAGCCCGCCTGGTCGGCGATCCGCTCCTGCAGCAGCCGGATGCCCTCGCCCAGCACGTCCGCCGCATCGGTCGAGAGATCCGACAGTTCACGCACCGGCACGCCGACGAGACGCCGCGCGGCGAGCGGGTGCAGGGCGAGCTGGATGCCCGCCTGCCGACTCGGCTGGAACACGTAGGCGGGCCGGACGTGCAGGCTGCCGAGAATGTTCTCGTACGCCCGGGCGGAGCCGTCGGCGAGGGCGCCGGCATGCTCACCGACGACGATCGGCGTATCGAGGTTGACGATCAAGGTGAGCGAGGGCGAGGGCACGCCCCGGTGGAGGGACGGCGTGGCCCCGGTGGCCCGGTACCCGACGATCGCCCCGATCACGCCCCGAAGCGGGCCGTCGACAGCGCCGTCCACGAACTCGAGCCGTGCTGGGCCGTCCATACGTCACAGTGTGGACCGGTCGGCCCGGCCCCGGTCAAGTGCCGCGCCGCCGGGACGAACCGGGAGCGCCGATCCGGGCGAACCGGCCGGGCGGGAAGTCAGGGCCCGAGGGCGACGAGCCGTCGAGCCTCGAAGATCGCCGACTCGAATCCCTCGTCGGGATCCTCGAGCAGCCGGCCGGTCGCCACCGCGTGGGTTCGGGCCGCCTCCTCGCCGCTCGTCGCGGCCGCGTCGATGGCCGGAGCAGCGCGCTCCCCGAGCGCGACGAGCGCCCGGCTCAGGCTCAGCTGGACATCCCGGCGGCCGCGCCCGAATTCGGCGGCCAGCTCGGAGGCCAGCGCCCCCTCCCCGCCGGAGGGGACGAGCACGACCGCCGCGCGCCACGCCGCCCTGGCGATCTCGTCGTCCACATCGTGCAGGAGGGAGGGCGTGATGGCACTCCACGTGGCCGGGTCGCCGATCTTGGAGAGCGTGTGGAGGGCCTGACTGCGGGCCTGGGGCTCCACCCGGTCGAGTTGCGCCAGCAGCAGCGGAACGACCGTGTGCTCCGGGTGCCGGGTGAGGGCCCACGTGAGCATGTCCCGCACGAAGAAGTCCGGCTCGAGCGCGCACTGGTCCACGAGCACCGTCAGCTGGTCGGGCTCGGGATCGGTTCCGGCGGCGAGCGCGGCCTGGAGCCGGCTCGAGGAGTCGGCGGCGGCGAAGGCATGCCGCAGCCGGGCGGCCGGATCGGGACGGTCGGTGTGAGTCATCTGTTCTCCCTTCGGGACGTCACCCTACGCAGCGCTGTCACGTCTTTTTCCGGCCGCGCCATTGTGTCCGCGCCCGCGTCGGCATAGCGTGGGGCGCCCGATCCTGGGAAGAGGAAGCCGATGGCCGGGACCTTCGTGTACTGGATGAACGTCTCACTCGACCTGCGCATCGAGCATGCCGCGGGCGAGTCCGGCGGTGGGGACTGGCTCCGCATCGACGAGTCGCTCCACCGGGTGTTCAACGAGCGGGCCCGTGAGCTCGTCGCGATGGTTCAGGGCCGGGTGGTCTACGAGATCATGGAGGGCTTCTGGCCGCGCGCCGCCGACGACGCCTCGGCGCCGGAGTACCTGCGCGAGTACGGGCGCATCTGGACGTCGGCGCCGAAGGTGCTCGTCTCGCGCACCCGCACCGAGGCCGGCCACAACACCCGGGTGATCGGATCGGACGCGATCGAGCGGCTCGCCGAACTCCGGGAGACGAGCGAGGGTCCGATCGGGATCGGCGGGGCGACGATCGCGACCCAGGTACTCGAGGCGAACCTGCTCGACGAACTGGTGCTGTTCACGCACCCCGCGATCCTCGGCGCAGGCCGCCCGCTCTTCGACCGCATGCCCGAACCGCTCGGGCTCGACCTGCTCGAGGAGCGCGCCTGCTCCCAGGGTGTCGTTCTCCACCGGTACGCCGTGCGCAAGCGGCCGTGACGGCCGAGCCGGGGCCCGCGGGCGGGCGGACGGTTGCGCACGGGGCCCGCCGGCTCACCACGTCCGCGGCGGGCACGAACTCCTGGATGATCGTCGGCGAGGCGTGGATGCACAGCATCTGGAGATTGTCGGGTCGGCGCCGACGAAGCGTGCGGTCGACGACCCCGGCAACCGGACGTCGTCCCGAGTCGTGATCGTGATCATCGGGGCCGGGTCGCCTTGCCGTCGAGCCAGAGCACATCCGCCTCGTCGCGGTGCGGGCCGGTGGATCCGACGTGCGCGGCGTCGATGCGCGGGCCCCTCTTGATCACGTGGACGAGCGCCATGCCGTGGCCGCGCCCCAGGCCGTAGTCGGTGGCGAGCCAGTCGAGGATGACGCCGGCCTTGACGTCGGCGGAGTCGTAGCCCCGACTCGTCGCGATGTCGACCAGCTGCCGCGGAGTGAGTCCGGTCCGGTCTTCGATGGTGTCGAGGTAGGCCTGAAAGGACATCGATCGTCCCCTTCTCTTCGTGCCGTCCCCGTCGCCGGCAGGTCCGGGGGGGCTGAGATGGGTGATCGGCCGCGGACCGCGGTGCGGGCGTGAGTAGCGCGACGATACGGCGCGCCCGGGGGCCGCCGTCAAGCGATTTCCTCGAGTCCGCCGGCGGGCCGGGCGGGTCTCACCACTCGCCCCGTGAACCCGGGCGTGCCAGAATGGGTGCAGACGCATGGACGTCGCGGCGGTGGGGCTCGCCGCAGCCAACCTCGGATTCCTCCGACAACGGTCCCTACCCGATCGGCGCGAGCGCGCCCGAAGGTAGGAGGCAACGTGACCGACAGGCCTCGCCCGATCATCGTCGGGGTGATCCCCGGGCAGCCGGCCGCCGTCGTGGCCGAGGCCGCGATCCTCGCCGGGCAGGTCGGTGCCGATCTCGTGTGCGCCTTCGTCGACGCCTCGCGCTATCCGGTGCGTGAGTTGCCCGACGGCACGGTCGTGGCGATGCCGATCGACCCGGACTCGGCCGAGTCCGACGTGGCGGAGATCGACCCCGGCCTGCGGGAAGCGATCGCCTCGGCGCTCCGCGGGAGCCGGGTGCGATGGAGCCTGCGCGCGCTGGCCGGGGGCGCCGCCCGCGAACTCGCCCGGCTGGCGGACGAACTCGACGCGGCGATGATCGTCGTCGGCACCCGCGAGGCGGGCCTGCGCGGCTCGCTCCACTCGTTCTTCAGCGGATCCGTGGCGGTGCAGCTCGCACATCATCAGCATCGGCCGCTTGTCGTGATCCCGCTCAACCCCGTGAGCGGCGAGGACGAACTGCCCTGGCGAAAGGACGAACGATGAATGCCCCCCTGCGATTGGCCGACCTGACCGCCCGCACGATCCTCGACTCCCGCGGCTATCCGACGCTCGAGGCCCGCGCCCGCCTCGCCGACGGCACGATGCTGCGCGCGGCCGTCCCCGCGGGCGCCTCGACCGGTGCGCACGAGGCGGTCGAGCTGCGCGACCACGACGAGGCCTATTCCGGGCGCGGCGTACGGGCGGCCGTGGCCGGCGTCCATGAGCGGATCGCACCCCTGCTCACGGGCCACGACTGGCCGGATCTGGCGAGCCTCGACCGGGCGCTCGCCCAGGCCGACGGCACCGGCGATTACTCACGGCTCGGCGCGAATGCGGTCGTGGCGGTCTCCATGCTCGCCGCCCGAGGCTTCGCGCACGCGGCCGGGCTCAGCCTGCACGAATGGATCGCGCGCGCCTCCGGTGCACGCGAGCGGCTGCCCGTGCCACATTTCAACGTGCTCAACGGCGGCGCGCACGCCGCGAACGACCTGGAGTTCCAGGAATTCATGATCGCGCCGGTCGCCGCGGGCAGCGAGGAGAACGCGGTCCGGATCGGCGCGGAGGTCTATCACGCGCTCGCCGCGCTCGTGCGCCGCCGGTTCGGCAGCGCGGGGCTGGGCGACGAGGGCGGCTTCGCTCCCCCGGTGTCGGATCCCCGTGCGGCTCTCGACCTGCTCGTCGAGGCGATCACGGACGCCGGGTACCCGCCCGGGGTGGGCCAGGTCGCCATCGCGCTCGATCCGGCGGCGAATAGCTTCCACCTCGGCGACGGCCGCTACCGGATCAACGGGATCGAGCTCGATCGGACGGGCCTGGTGGACTACTACCTCGGCCTCCTCGAGGACTACCCGATCCGCAGCCTCGAGGACGGCTTCGCCGAGGACGATCCCGGCGGCTGGATCGCCCTGGCCGGCGCCGCGGGCGGGCGCGTGCAGCTCGTGGGAGACGACCTGTACGTGACCGATCCGGCGCGCATCCGCGCCGGCTTCGAGGCGGGCTACTCCGATGCGGCGCTCATCAAGCCGAATCAGATCGGCACGGTCTCCCAGACCCTCGAGGCGATCCGCACCGCCCACGAGCTGGGCATGGCGTGCATGATCTCCCACCGCTCCGGTGAGACGTGGGATCCTTTCATCGCCGATCTCGCGGTGGGCACCGGCGCCGGCCAGCTCAAGTCGGGCGCCCCCGCACGCGGCGAACGGGTGGCGAAGTACAACCGTCTCACCGAGATCGAGCTCGACCACCCCGGTCTGCCCTATGGAGTCCAGTGAACGACGACATCCCCGCCACCCCGGCCACCCGTCTCACCGGTGACCGCGCCCTGCCCCTCGACCCCGATCCTGGCCTCGACTCGCCCTTGCGGGCCGGGCCCGGTGTAGCGCGGCCGCCGCACCTGCGCGCCTCCTCCCTCGGCCTCGTGGCCCTCGGCGGGACCGCCGGCACCGCGGCGCGGGAGGCCGTCGACCTCGCCTGGGAGCCGGTGGCCGGGATCCCGGTCGCGATCCTCGCCGTGAACGTCGCCGGGGCGTTCCTGCTCGGGCTCCTGCTCGCGGGCCTCACCCGCAGCGGCCCCGATCACGGGCGCCGGCGAGCCTGGCGGCTGCTGCTCGGAACCGGCTTCATGGGCGGGTTCACGACGTACAGCACCCTCGCGGTCGGCACCGCCTCCCTCCTCGGCGACGGCCGGGCCGGCGCGGGACTCGGCTACGCGCTGACCACGCTGGTCCTCGGGGCGCTCGCCACGTGGGGCGGGATCGCGGCGGCGGCGCTCCGCGGCGGCCCATCGGGACGGGCGGGCTGAGGTGGCGGCCTGGACCTTCACGCTCGTGGCCCTCGCGGGCGGGCTCGGCGCCGCGGCCCGGCTCGTGCTCGACGGCCTCATCCGCGCCCGGATGGCCGCCACGGTGCCGTGGGCCACGATCCTCATCAACCTGAGCGGGTCCTTCGTGCTCGGGCTGCTCACGGGGCTGGCGGCGGGCCGGATCGTGCCCGAGACGTGGCACCTGGTGGTCGGCACCGGCTTCCTCGGCGGCTACACCACCTTCTCCACCGCGAGCTTCGAGACCGTGCGCCTCGTGCAGGAGCGACGCTGGGTCGCCGGCGCGCTCAACGGGCTCGGGGTGCTCATCACCGCGACGGCGGCCGCCGGGCTGGGCCTGTGGGCCGGCGGGCTCTGGTGAGACTCCCGGCCTCGCCCGCCCCGTGGCCGTGGTGCCCCCGATCGCCACTGCGCGCCGCCGGCATGCGGGACGAGGGACCATTCGGTCGACCACGTCGACCTAGTCAGACTTAGCTAAGCCACGTATCGTGACGATCATGATTCAGGTCAACGTACACGAGGCGAAGACTCATCTGTCCCGGCTGATCGAGGCGGCGCTCGAGGGGAAGAGCGTGACGATCGCTCGCGCCGGCCGACCCGTTGTCGATCTGGTGGCCCATCAGGTTCCGACGGTGGTCATCGGCGTGGACGGGTGGCAGGACTACCGGAGTGATCCGTCGCTCTTCGACGGTCCGGACGCCGAGATCGACGACCTCTTCTACGGCGCACCGGCGTCATGATCGGAGTCCTGCTCGACACGAATGCCCTGATCTGGGTCCTCGCCGGCGATCCACGACTCGGTGGCCGGGCCCGCGCGCAGGTGGCCGAGGCACCGCGGGTGCACTTCTTAGCGGTCTCGGTTCTGGAGATCACTCTCAAGGAGATGCTTGGACGATTGCGCGTTCCCGGTGAATCGTCGGTGCCGGCGCGGACGCGGGCCTGATCGAGTTGCCTTTCAATGCACAGCACGGGGTCGGCCTCAGCTCGTTTCCGTCGCTCGCACGGCGCGACCCGTTCGACCGAATGCTCCTGTCCCAGGCGCAGCACGAGGGGCTGCGGCTACTGACTTCTAACGCCCGGCTCCTAGAAGTCGACCTCGGCTTCCTCCTCGATGCCCGTACCTGACTCCTGCCCCGAGGCCCGGCGGCCAGACACAGGGGCCGGGCGGCCGCCGAGGACGCCGGCGAGCACATCGGCGGCGAGTTCCTGGGCCACGGCCTCCTCCTCGACCGCGAGCCCGAGCTCGGCCATCGCGCGGGCCAGGCCCGGATCCCACGGGGACTCGGCCGGGCTGCCGGTCAGCGGCAGGGAGGGCACCGGTCCGCTCAGCGCCGCCCGGTAGTCGCCGGCCTCGAAGCGCCACGGCAGCCAGGGCACGTGCCGGGCGAGCGAGCGCGCGATCCGCAGGCCGGCCCAGTCGAAGTCGCCGTGATAGCGAACGGCGGCGCCCTCGGCGGTGAGCGCGGCGAGCAGGTCGACCACCGCCGTGGACGGCTGCCCGGAGGTGCATACGAGCACCGGGCCGGACGCCACCCCGCCGGCCGGGCCGTCGTGCGGGGCCCGCGCCCACCGGTCCGCCACGACCTCGACGACCGTCGGGTTCTCGCACACGTGGATCACGCCGGCGCGGGGCACGGGCCGCACGCCCCCGGAGCGCACCTGCTCCAGCGTGAGCACGAGCGGCATCCGCGCCGCCCGCATCGCCTCGAGCGCCGCGGCGGTCGCGGCCCTCGGTGCGGGCACGGCGCTCACACCGCCCAGCTCACCCGCACCGCCCACATCGGCCGGGTCGAACCCCGCGACCCCGAGGCACAGGGCCGTGGAGGCCACGGTCGAGAGCACGACCCCGGCCCTGGCCCACACGTCCCGGGCGGAGAGATCCTCGGCCGTCTCCGGGGAGAACGCGGCCCGCACGATGCCCGCGACGAGCCGGCCGAGCGGGCGGGCGGAGTCGAGGCCGTGGGCGTCGCCGAGGGCGCGGCGCGCGAGCACGGCGAGCGGCTCACCGCCCGCGGGCAGCAGGTCGAGCACGGCGGCCGCGTCGGAGGCGAGTCGCTCCCCCACCGCGGGGCCCGTGACGGTACCGGCTCCGCCGGGGCCGGGGGCCCGGGCGGCCTCGGCGGCGGCGGCGCGCTTGAGCCCGCCGGCACCGCACCACTGCTCCCACCACGGGCCGAGCCCGGGGAAGCGGCGGGCGGCCGGCAGCAACGCGTCGCGCGCGGCGTCCCAGGCGGCCCGCTCGCGGTCGCGTTCAGCCGCGTGGTCGATGATCGGGCCCGTGAGGGTCTCGACCGCATCGGCCAGTCCGGCGGGCCAGGGGCCGCGGCGCAGGATCTCCTCCACCACCGCGAGGTCCACGCGCACCGAGTCGCCGGCGCGTCGCGGCCGCCCCACGAGCCGCCAGGCCGCGGCGCGCTGCTCGGGGGTCGGATCGTTCAGGCGGACGACGCCCGTGAGCGGCTCGCCCGCAGCGCCCTCCCGGCGGAGGATCCGGCGGCGCACCCGGGACAGCAGCCAGGCCGTCTCCGGCCCGCCGAGGAGCGTCTCGAGCGCGGCCGCCGCGCCGCTCATCCGAACAGGGTGGCGTCGTCGGCGGCGATCGTCTCGCCCCCGGCGCGGGCCGCCGCGGCCACCTCGGCGTCGCGTTCGCGCCGGCGCCCGTCCCAGCGCCACCGGGTGACGCCGACGGCGTCGATGCCCTCGACCCGGGAGAGCTGCGCGATCGAGAGCCCGGGGACCTGCGGGTAGCAGCCCCATTCGCGCTCGCTGGTCATCACGACGTCCAGGTCGAACGTGGCGAGCAGCCCGAGGGACTTGGCGCGGGAGTCGTCGTCGACACCCGCGAACGCCTCGTCGAGGAGGATGAGCCGGGGCGCGTGCGGCCCGGCCGAGTTGTAGTGCGCGGAGGCGGCCGCGAACAGCGGCACCGACACGGCCAGCGCCCGCTCGCCGCCCGAGGCCGGGCCGGAGGCCGAGCGCCACTGCCCACTCTGCCAACGCTCGACCACGAACGTGTGCCACTGCCGGTAGTCGAGGGCCCGCTCGAGGTGCTCCTGCCAGCTCCCCGTGGGGTCGGCCTGACGCACCTCGGCGATCTGCGCCTGCAGGAAGTCGCCGATGGCGGCCCGGTCCTGCGCCGTCCAGGAGGCATCGGAGCGCACCATGAGCCCGCGCGCGGCGGCCAGACCCGCGGGGCCGTCGCCGCGCTCGCGCCAGCGCACCCGCAGCTGCATGCCGGTCGAGGTCTTGCGGGCGGCGAGCTCCCGGTTCATCCGGTCGATCTGGCCCTCGGCGGTGAGCAGCAGCTCGTGCAGGTGCCCGGCGACCTCGCTCACGAGGTGGTTCTCGAGGATCTCCCGTTCGCGGGCGCTCAGGAGACGCTCGCGATCGGCCACGTCCTGGGCCAGCCGGAGCGCGAGGCGGTCGATGTCGACCTCCTCGTTGAGGTAGCGCACCCGCACCACGAGCACGTCGCCGTGCTGCTCGACGAAGGCGGTGTGCCCGTGCCGGCTCATCTGCGCGCTCAGGTCGGTGGCCGCCCCGGAGACGCGCTGCTGGGCCCGCGCCCACGCGTCGGGGGACTCGTCGTCGCCGAGCTGCTGTTCCACGGAGCGGGCGAGGGCGAGGGTCGCGGTGAGGTTCCAGGCCTCGGGCCCGTCCGGCACGGGCTCCTCCGGCAGGGCGACCCGCAGCAGTCCTGTTCCGGCGAAGAGTCGCAGCTCCTCGATCGAGTCGGCGCGGGCCTGGTCGGACTCGTCGCGCCGGCGCTGCAGCTCCTGCACGGTCTCGGTCAGCCGCCCCTGCGTCGAGGCGGCGCCGAGCTGGTCGCGGGCCGTGCGCGCGAGCGATTCGGCCACGCGGTCGAGGGCGGCGGTGGCCTCGCCGAGGCGGGCCTGCAGTTCGGCGACCGAGGCGCCGACGGTCGCGTGCAGCTCCTCGAAGGTGGACCGCAGCCCGGTGGCCCGGGCGCGCCGCTGCCGGTGGTCCGCCTCGCGCGAGGCGAGCAGCTCCCGCGCCTCCTCCGAGCGCGCCGTCGCCCGTCCCAGGGCGGTCGTCGCCGCCGTGAGCGCGTGGACGGCGGAGCGCGCCCGCTCGAGCGCGGCCCGGTAGGCGTGGACCGCCTCGCGGGCGGCGTCGATCTCGGTGCTCGTGGTGCCGAGGCCGAGCTCGCCGGCCTGGTCGGTCAGCTCCGTCTGCGCCCACGTGGCCTCGTCGTCGGCGCGCTGCCAGGTCGTCTCGGCGGCATGGGTCGCCGCCTCGGCGCGGTCGGCCTCCTGTTGGGCGCGGGCGGACCTCGCGTGCTCCGCGCTCAGTTCCCGCTCGAGGATCTCGGGATAGCCGGCCCGCTCGCGCTGGACCTCCGCGGCGGCGGCGTCCGCGGCCGCGACGGCCGCGCGGGCCGCCCGCAGGTTCTCCTCGAGGAGCTCGACGCGGGCGCGCAGGTCCTCGAGCAGGGCGCGCCGGTGGGCCGCGCGGGCCCCGGCTCCGAGGTATTCGGCCCGGGGCTTGGTCCACGAGCCGCGGGCCGGGCCAGCGCCCCAGTGGCCGCCGGTGTCGACCCACCAGGCGGCGCCGGAGTCCGCGCCCCGGCCGATCCGGGCCAGCACCGCCCCGATCGCCTCGGCGCCGACGGTCTCGTCGGGCCCGGGGGTGGGAACGAGCACGGAGGCGAGAGAGTCCGCGACCGCTGGGCCCGCCGGGCCGAGCACGACGTCCCCGGCGGCCTCGAGGGTGCCGTCGGGCAGCACCCACGCGTCGAGCAGCCCGGCCGACTGCAGCGCGGCCTCGATCCCCGCCCGCTCGCCCTCGCTCACGCCGCCGGCGACGTCGGTCAGCCGCCACAGCGGGGCCCCGGCCCGGCCCACGCGGGCGGCCTCGTCGCGGCCGGGGGCCGGGGGCGGCTCCGGGTCGCGGCCGGATTCGAGTTCGGCGATCTCGGCCCGCCGCTGCGCCAGCTCCCCGGCGAGCACCCCGGCCTCGTGGTCGGCGGTGGCCCGCTCCCGGCCGATGCGCCCGAGCGCGTCCGTGGCCGCCGCGGCGATCGCACTCCGGGCCGGCGCGTCGCCGGTGAGGGTGCGGGCCCAGGCCTCGGCCGCCTCGACGATCTCGTCGATGCTCCCGGCCAGGTCGAGCGACCTGAGCCCCCGCAGGTGGCCGCGGACCGCCTCGCGGTAGCCGGCGACGGCCGCCTGGACCGCCTCCCGGGCGGTGTGCAGTTCCTCGGTCCGGCCGGCGAAGGCGCTCTGGGCGGCGTCGAGGGCGCGCCGCTCCTGTTCGGCCTGGCCGCGGGCGCGGGCCGCCGCCGCGACGAGGGCCTCGACGTGACGCACCTGGTCGCGGCGCCGATCGAGCGCCCGCCCGGCCGCGGCAGCGTCGTCCAGAAGCCGTGGATGCTCCGGCGCCAGCCCGGCCGCCGCGGCGAGGGAGGCGGCCTCGGCCGCCTGTCGGTGCGCCCCGGTCGCCGCCTCGTCCCGCTGGGCCGCGGCCTCGTCGGCCTCGCGGGCCTGCTCCTCGGCGCTCGCGGCGGCCCGCCGCTGCTCCTGCGCCGCCGCGGCCTCGAGGTCCTCGGCCTCCCGGGCCGATCGCTCGGCGTCCTCGAGCCGGGCCGCGTCCCGCATCTCCGGGCTCTCCCGCAGCGCCCGCTCCTGCCCCTGGAGGGAGCCCTGCTCCTCCTCCTGCACCTGCTTGTGGCGGGCGAGGCGTTCGACCTCGCCGGTGGCCGCGGCGAGGGAGTCCTCGGCCTCGCGCAGGTCGCGTCCGGCCTGCTCGTAGGTGGAGTTCGCGGCCCGCACGGCGGTCGTGCGCCGGCGCGAGGCGACCCGGGCGTAGGCGCGGTAGTGGCGCAGGAAGGCCTCGGCCGCGCGCAGGGTCTCCTTCGCCTCGGCGACGCCGGAGCGTTCGTCCTCGAGCGAGCGGAACGATTCGGCGACGTCGGCGACCACGGCCTGGTCGAGCGGGGTGAGCGCCTCGGTGAGCGCGGCCGAGAGGGCCTTCTCGTCGGGCCGCTTCGACAGCTGCGGTTGGCGCAGCTGGATGAGCAGGTCGATCAGGGCCGAGTAGCGCTCCGGGCCGAGGCGGAACATGGCCTCGTCGACGGCGCGGCGGTAGGCCTCCTGGGTCGTGTGCACGTGGCCGGCGCCGGAGCCCGCGAGGTCGTCGCGCAGGCGTTCGGCGCTCAGGGCGGTGCGGTGCTCGTCGAGGAGACGCAGGTCGCCGATGCGCCGGGTGGAGGTGAAGTACCAGGTCTTGACGATGCCGCGGCCCGCGGCGGCCTTGAGGCCGATGCCGAGCGTGGTGAAGTGCTCGGTGCCGGCGGCGTCGACGCGCCCGAATTCGACCCAGCTGTAGCCGGTGCGTTCGGTGTGGGGGTGGGCGCCGCCGAGGAGCAGGTTCCAGTCCATGCGCTTCTTCGGGTCGGCGTCCGGTTCGACCCGCCGGGGCGCGATCGAGCCGTCGAGCAGGAAGGGCAGCGTGAGGGCGAGCACCTTCGACTTGCCGGTGCCGTTGTTGCCGCGCAGCAGCAGCCGCCCGTCGTGGAACCAGAACTGTTCGTCGTCGTAGTAGAACAGGTCGACCAGGCCGAGCCGCAGCGGCTGCCAGCGTTCGCTCGTGGGCCGGGGCAGCGCGGCGGTGTCCGTGTGGGTCGGGGCGGTCATCGGGCCCTCCGGGCGGTGATGGTCGGGGCGGTCATGGTGAAGCGCCGCAGCGCGGGCAGCGGATGGACGACGGCCCCGCTCCCCTCTCCCTCGAGGCGCACGAGGCCGAGCCCCACGAGCCGGTCGAGGGCGGCGGCCACGAGCGCGTTCTCCGCGCCCGGTTCCTGGGCGGTCTTGCGCCAGTAGGCGGCGTGTTCGCCGGCGAGGCGCCGCACCTGGCGGCGCAGGCCGGCGACGTCGGTGGCGCCGCCGGCGGCGAGCCGTTCGGCCAGCAGGAGGGTGGCGTGACCGTCGGTGCCCTGCTCGGGCATGCGCACGTCGGTCAGCTGGTCGTCGGGGTCGACGAGCGCGATCCCCTCGCCGCGCAGTTCGGGAACGAGGCCGGTGGCCTCGGCGAGCCGGCGGGTGAGCTGGACCCGCTGGCTCACGAGGTAGGCGCGCTCGTCGGCCGGGAGTTCGTCGTAGTAGACGACCGGGTCACACAGGAGCCGCCGGCTCACGGCGTGGCGGAGCCGGCGGTGGGTCTCCTCCTCGGTGTAGGCGGGCGGGGCCTCGTGCAGGGCGGCCTCGAGTTCGTCGATGCCCCGGCCGGGGCCGGCCGTGGCGGCCACGAGCCCGGGCCCGTGGGTGGTGGAGAGCATCGTGGCGAGCACGCGCCGGTCCACGTCGTAGAGTGCGTCGCCGGCGGCCGAGACGTAGGACTCCTCGTCGCCGGCCACGCGCTGGAGCACCCCGTAGGCGAGCAGGAGGCGGATCGCGGCCACGAGGTCGGAGCGTTCCTCGCGGCCGGTCAGGGTGAACACCACGTCGTCGAGGCCGGGCCGGTGGGCGGCGAGCACGATGTTCTCGGCGAGGCGTCCGAGCGAGATCTGCGGGTCGGACCGCTCGAGCACGGCGAGCGCGAGGCACAGCAGCACGTAGCGCCGCCGCGTGAAGGGCGGGTCGCCCTTGCGGGCGCGGGCCGGATGGCGTTCGGCGATGGCGATCGCCGTGGGCCCGTGCGGCACGTGGGCGGTGAGGAGGCGCACGGTCTGCGATTCGACCAGGAGGCGCCAACCGGTCTCGCGATCGAACCAGGCGCGCAGGGCGTCGGCGTGGCGGCGCACGAGCCGGAACAGTTCGCCGTCGGCCTGCGCCTGAAGCACCGGCCGGGCCAGCAGCGCCCGCACGGCGCGGACCCGTTCCTCGCTCTCGCGGGCCTCGAGCGCCCCGGAGATGGTCGGGGCGAGGTCGATCGGGCTCGCCGGGCTCATGCGCAGACCTCGTTCATCCGCAGGACCTCGCTCATGCGTAGACCTCCGCGGGCGCGGGCGAGTCCTCCCGGCCGGGCGCGGGGCCGGCGACAGGGTCGGCAGGGCCGGCGACCGGCTCGGGCGGAGCCTCGACCTCAGGGCCCGGGAGGGTCGCGGAGGCGATGTCGACAAGGTGGTCCGGGCCGCTCAGCCGCCCGTCCGGGGTGGTGAGCACCATCGTGGCCGCGCCCGGGATGCGGGTGAGGGTGACCGTCAGTTCGCCGTCGGAGGTGTGCACCTGGGAGGTGTCGGCGGTCGGCCCCATCGCGGCGAGCGCATCGCCGAGGAGGCCGAGGAAGAGGCGGAAAGCCTCCGGGTCGAGTTCCCCGAAGCTCGACAGCGGCCGGGGTCCGCCGGTGAGGATGCGGCTGCGGGCCGCGGCGGTCTGTTCGCTCTCGTGGCGGGCCCGGTCGGCGAGCAGCCGCTTGCCCTCGGTGCGGTCGGCGACCCGCACGGCCTTGCCACGGCGCTCGTAGGATCCGCTGCGGCGCAGCTGCGGGCTGATCTCGAGGGCCGGGGCCTGCTCCCACGGCGTGGCATTGCCGAGTTCGGCGGCCGCCCACGCCTCCTCGGTCGCGGGCGTGACGCTCAGGTGGCGGACCGGGGTGAGTGCGAACGCGGAGCGCCAGAGCCGGTGCCGGTCGCCGTCCGTGGGCAGGGCGGCGAACCAGGTCGCAAGGGTGAGGAAGTCCTCGCTGCGGTCGGTGCGGCCGCCGGCCCGCTCGTGCAGGGCGCGCACGACGGCGAGCAGGGCGGGGATCGCGGCGCGGGCCCGGGCGCGCAGCAGCTTGGCCTCGCTCTCGCGGGCTGGGGTGCTGACGAACCACTCGGTCAGCCCCGACCACTGCCGCAGCCACGTCCGCCGGACCGCCTCGCGGGCGTCGGCCGCCTCGCCCGGGGCGGCGTCGGCGGACTCCCGTTCGGCCGCGGTGGCCGCGAGGAAGGCGACGCCGGCCTCCGGGATCTCGGCGAGCAGGCCGCTGATCGCGGCGCCGCGGGTGAGCAGATCGTGGATGAACCGCTCGAGGTAGGCGATGAGCTCCTCCTTGTACGCGAGGAACGCCTCGACGTCGGCATCGTGCAGATCGATCGTTCGCTGCATCGACCCCATGAAGGCCACGGCGTTCTCGGCGAGCTCGGTGAACCGTTCGCGCAGGCTGCGCAGCGCCTGATGGGTGACGGCGGTATCGACGCCCTCCCCCGCCGCATGGGCCAGCGCGGTGTCGCGCAGCCGGGTGAGCAGCACGACGATGTCCTCCAGCGCGACGGACTGCAGGGCGCCGCGGGTTCCGAGGGCGGCGTCGTATTGGGCGAGGGCCCGCTCGGCCGCCTCCCCCTCGCGGGAGAGCTGGTAGAGCATGCGCCGCCGGTAGAAGTCCTCCAGGGCGGTGACCCGGCTGGAGTCGGGGAAGGCGAGCACGTTCCCCCACGACGGCTGCGCGAGCCGCTCGAGCGCCTCGGCGACGGCCTCCTCCGGAACGCGCGCTCCGCCGTCCGTACGCAGTGCCTCGACCACCTCCTCGGGCCGCACATGGACCGTGAAGCGCTCCTTCTGCGCCATGAGGGCGCGCATGACGCGCCGATACAGCGGCCCGGTCGGGGTGGCGAGGTAGGCGAACGGACCGTAGCTGCCCTGCCCGTCGGCGGCGGGGGTGGCGTTCTCGGTCGGCTGGTCCGTCATAGGCATCCATGCTGCCACGCGCGCCCGACATCGTCCGAACCGGGCGCGTGGATCACGGCGTGGTGCGTGCGGCCGCGAACGATCGACTGATCGCGTCGCGGAGCAGGTTCCTTCCCGGGCATCGTCAATGTCGCGGGAGGGGTCCCCGCCGGCGAAGGCCTCCAGGTCTACGAGCGCGGCCCTCGCTCCCCAGTGCGAGGCGGGAGGTCTGTCCGGCCCCGGCAACCGGCCGGAGGCCGCGGCACGTACTCACGCGCAGCCGTGAGAAGTAGGCGCCACCTCTTGATCCCGTATGACGAGCCGTCATACACTGACATCGTGGTGCACGATGCCGACTGGACCTACCGAGGTGACTACATGCTCGCCCGTCACGGTGTGACGCCCGCAGAAGCAAACGAGTCCATGGCTGATCCAGGTGCAGTGACATTCATCCCAGACCCGGCGAGCGCCAGCGGGCAGAGCATCCGAATGATCGGGCGGGCCCGCTCGACCGGACGAGTCTTGACCGTCATCGTGCTCGACCGCAACGGAGTGCGCTTCGGGGTGAACGGCTGGCCCGCGAACGCCACCGACCAACGTCGCTACGCCACAGGAGGCGATCCACCATGAACGACCACGACGACCTTGCGGACGTCCTGCGTCTCGAGGCCGAGGCCGCCGAGGCGAACCCCGACGCCCCTCTCCGGCCCGGCACACTCATCACACGACGCAATCAGCGCTCCCGTGTGTACTCGCTGCGACTGAACGAGTCCGAGATCGAGGCACTCGAGGCCGCCGCCGAACGGGCCGGCATTCCTGCCTCCACGCTCGCCCGCACCTGGATCGTCGAGCGTTTGGCGGAAGGCGACGACACCACGGATCTGCGCGCTATCGCCGACGCCCTGGCGACGTTCTCGCGCCGACTCGCAGCGTTCTGACCCACCCGCCGACTCGCTGTCGGCACGTGCCGAGTCGACGGCCCGTGCGGACGGAGCCGGGCAGAAGCGTCCATTCTCGGTCATGGCTTCGTTCCACTCCGACCGGAGGCGATGGATTCTCGAGAACGCCGCGCAGGCCGCACGGCGATCAGGGTGCTTCGATCACCTGCCCGTTCCGCGGGAGCGTCCCGCCGAAGGTGATCGGCACGGCGCGGGCACGGCCGAGGTCGGGGGTGTCGATCGCCTGGAGGTGCAGGTGCGGCTCGGTGCTGTTGCCCGAGTTGCCGCAGCGGCCGAGGACGGTGCCCGCCTCGACCCGCTCACCGGCGACCACGGCCACACTCCCCCGCTGCAGGTGGCACAGCGCGATGACGGCCGCGCCGACGTCGATGAACACGTGGTTGCCGGCGAGCGCGAGCCAGCCGTCGGCGGCCCGGCGCCGCTGGGTCAGGGCGTAACCGAGTGAGGGGATGCCCAGCCGGGCGTCGTGGTCGGGCTGGTGGTCGTGCGCGGCGACCACGGTCCCGGCGGCCGGCGCGAGCACGGGACGGCCGAACCCCGGGAACCCGTTCGCCGGCTCCGGGCGGAGCAGCGATCGGAGCGTGATCGGGGCGGTGCGGCCGGCGCTGTCGACGGCCACGAAGTCGATCGCATGGGCCGAGGCGAACAGCTCCGTGCCGTGACTCGGCACCCGGTCGGCCGGACTGTTCCGGGCGAGCCAGCGGCCGATGAACGGATAGGCGAGGTCGACGGCGTCCATGGGCTCTCCCCCGATCTATCGGAGCGGACGCGGCTCACGCTAGCGGGCGCGCCGCCCTCACCCGCGCCGCCGCCACTATGACACGAGCACTCCCTGGCACCACATCCGGCCATCGCGAATGGACGGCGCCTGGCCGGGCGCCGTAGACCTGCTCGGCCCGGTTGTGCGTCCTGTTCTGGCCGCTCATTCGGTCTCCCCTCCTCGGCAGCCGGCCATAGGCGTCGTCGGTGACGGCGGAACGGCGGGGGCGGAATCAACAACCTCGGCAGCCCCTCATGGCTTGATTGTATCGATATGTTTGATACGATCGAGCCATGCGAACGGATCTACTGGTCACTGTCGGTGAGCTTGCCGCCGACCAGTGGGGGCTGCTCACAACCAGGCAGGCGGTTGCTCATGGGCTCACCCGCCTTCACCTCTCCCGCCTCGTGGAGCGGGGACTTCTGGACCGCGTGAGCCACGGGGTGTACGCGCAACCGGTCGCCCTCGCGGATCCGAACGTCGACCTGCGCGCCGAATGGCTCGCGCTGAAGCCGGAGGCGACAGCGGCCGAGCGTCTGCAGAATGCCGTGACGACCGGCGTGGTTTCACACGCGAGCGCCGCCGGGCTCCACGATCTCGGGTCACTGCTCAGCGTCGACCTTCACTACACGCTCCCTCGCCCCTACCGCTCACGCAAGGTCGGGGTGCGCATCCACCGTGCCGATCTGATGGCCGAGGATGTCCTTGTCGTCGCCGGCCTGCCCGTGACGACGATCGCCCGCACGATCACCGACCTGCTGATGTCCAGACACGACCTCGAGCACGTGGCTCAGATCCTGCGCGAGGCGATTGCGACACGCCGAATGACGATCGCGGATCTCCACGCCGCCGCCGGGCGCCGGCCCGACTCGCCCCACGTCCGTCCCCTGATCCGCACACTGCTCGGCATCGCCGAGCTCGACGAGGGCCAGGTCCTCGCACGCGCTCTCGGCAACCCCCTGGTCCAACAAGTCGCGAGCGAGTATGCGCGCGAGGTCAGCAGACTGCAGATTCGGGCGCTCGTCACCACGAAGGCCCACCGTCAAGGTCCCGCAGCCGCACCGGAAGCGCAGCGACCGACGGTGGTGCCCCCACTCGAGCACGCGGGCGTGCCCGACCTCCGAGTACTCGAGCGGGACCTTGCTGTTCTGAAACAGGTTCAACCATCCTCACAACCCGCGAGGTGGTCCGAGCAGATCACGAAGGTAGCCACCGCGATGGCTCGCAAGCACCTAACAGATCTCGTTGTCCACCACGAGCCGGACGGCCGGAATGAGAATGCGATCGGGACGATCGAATGAGTCTCGCTCCACGCACACCCGTCGCCTGGCGCCGGTCGATCGGCGATCGGGCCCGCAACGCCGCACAGGGCACGGGGCGCCGACCCGGCGACCTGCAGCGACAGTTCGTCTACTCGCGTTTCCTCGCTCGTGTCTTCCAGGATGAGACCTGGGTGCTCAAGGGCGGCGTGGCGGTCCTGGCTCGGGTGATCGACGCGCGCCACAGCAAGGACATCGATCTTCTGGCTGCGCTCACGGACATCGACGACGCTGTCCTTAGCCTGCGCGCTGCCTGCGGACGGAAGGCCGATGACCCGTTTACGTTCCAGATCACGGGCCGAACCCCCACCCGCGACAACGACGGTCAGCCGGCAGTGAATGGTGCCGAGCTGCGGATGGAGGCCTTGATCGGCCCGACGTCGATCGAGAGGTTCCGCGTGGACCTCGTTGTGGGCTCGACCATGACGGCCGAGCCAGAGAAGATCACTCCCCCGATGCCGTTCGAGATGGAGGGGATCCGGACGCCAATCTACCGCGTGTACCCGGCCGTCGATCATGTCGCCGACAAGCTGTGCGCGACAGAGTCCAGGTACGGGATCGATCGGGATAGACGATCGAGTCGGGCACGTGACTTGGTGGACCTCGTCGTCTTCGCGCGGACGCAGGAGTTCGACGCCGGAGCCCTGTGGAACGCGATCGAGGCTGAACGATCCGTGCGCAACCTGCCTGCGGCACCCGCGCTCGATGTCCCGTCCTCCTGGGCGCCGCAATACGCGCAGGAAGCGAGGAGTACGCCGGTCTGCAGCGGCATGGACTTCGACGCTGCGGTCACGCTCTCCCGCTCCTTCCTCGACCCAGTCCTCAGTGGCGTTCGGCAGAGCGGCCACTGGGACCCCACGGCCTGCACGTGGGCGCGATACTGACGCTCCCATCTGAGAGCACCCACGCGGTGACCGGAGCGCGCGGCCCGGTCATGCTCGCGGGGCCGCCGCAGCCGACGTCCGCGACGGCGGCACCGGCGGTGAGGTCGCCCACCAACCTGTTGAGGACGGGGAGCCAGGCGCTCACGAGGTTGGCGCGGTAGACCGGCAGGAAGAACCGCCCGCAGCCCGTGTGCACGTCATGAGTGCGTTCGTCCGAGCCCAGGCCCGTGCCGGAGCGCGCCGCCGCGACGATCCGCGGCCTGGGCGTTGAGCCACTCCCCCGCGTAGCGCGCGTCGGTGCCGGTGCGCCCGGCCAGCTCGGCGGGCGTGAGGGCCTCGCCGCCGGCGAGCTCGCGGTAGTAGCCGAGTTCGTCGCCCATGACCACGAGCGCGGCGTTGAGGGAGGCCCCCACCTCGCCCACGACGCGGTGAATGAATCCCATGAGCGCCTCCGGGTCGATCTCCCGATCGCCCCTCGGGGCGGTGGTGTGCGTGGTGGTGGACATGATGGATCTCCTCAGTTGGTGAAGCGGGCGGTGGTGAGGGCGTAGAGGAAGCCGCGACGCGGCAGCCACAGCGGCCCGAGTCGCTGCTGGCGCCGGTCGGGCTCGGCCGGCTCGAGCCGTCGGCCCTCGATCTCGGCGGCGGTCTCGGTCACGATCCAGACGTGCCGTGCCGCGATCCGGTAGCGCTGACCGTTCGGCATCGTGCCGATCATCCGCAGCCGCCCGCCGCCGATGAGCGGCCCGACCATGAGGCCCATCGAGGTGAGCAGGCCGCGGGTGTTCCACGCCCTCCCGGGGATCGCGCCGGCGCAGGCGTTGAGCAGGGCGGTCCGCTGCGAGCCGCCGAAGCGCATCGTCCAGGCGAGCCCCGTTCCCGTATGGACGACGACGCTCGCCTCGTCCTGCCAGGTCAGGCCGATCGGGGTGGTCACCGTGCGCTGCGCGGCCGAGCCCACGAAGCGGGCGCAGCTGAGCGCGGGCGACGCATCGGAGTAGATCGTCCAGCCGGCGGAGCCGTGATGCCAGATCGACCGGTAGCCGGGCCCGAAGGAGCTCTCCGGCCAGCAGCGCAGCGCGAGGTAGTCCTCTGCGCCGAAGGGAATACCCATGACGCCGAAGCCCGTGAGGTGGTCACCCGGACCGTCCGTGAGGGGCGGACCGGCGGTCGTCGCCGCGTGCGGGGTCAGGGGTGCGGTCGTGCGAGTCGTGGTGTTCATGCATCCGATCGTGAACCCGCGAGCGCGCCCCGGCATGGGGCGTCTGCCCCATCTTTGCCCGGTTTCGGGCCTGCGGGCCCTGCGCACCGGCGCCGGTACGTCCTGGTCAGTGGCTGGAGTGGACTGAAGACTGGTTCAACGGGTACGGCCTGACGTCTGGCGGTCGCGGCGCCTGATCCTGCCGGGTACTCTCCTGCACGTTAGCGACGACGATCGCGTAGCCATGGACCAAAGAGGGATTGCCAAGAAACGAGGACTACAAGCGTCTCGGGTCTGGCTTCCGCCTAAACGGCACCGCTGGGCGTGGGGTTCTAGAAACGAGCACCAGTGCTGCAGCGCCCATGACAAGTAGCGCAACCCATCTTATACGCGAGGGGGTCCAGTCCGTCTCGCTGGGTTGGGTGATGAGCGACACCGCGTCGGGTAGGAAGGCGGCGCCCACCATACCTAGGATAAGTGCTGACGCGGCGCCGAGACCGCCGGTCCCGGAGACATCGGTGCTGACGCGCCACGCGGCAATGACCCACATCCAGGCGGCGAGCGCTGGTGCCTCGATGAAGAGCCCTGGTGCACTGAACTGAGCGCTGCTGTCGATCAGCGCCGGCGCTAGTGCAAGCTGGACGCACCATGATAGCAAGATCGGTAGGAAAGCGGCGCTGATTCGAACCATCGTCGTAATGCCACGCCCGACAGGCAGGGCTTCTGTTATAGACCTTGCAGGGTCGTCGAGCGCAAACGCCCCACCTAATAGCGTGACTGCAAGCGAAAGATGCAGTGCCAGCGTCGCATCTACCTCACCGAGTTGGAAGCGGGCAAGCAAGAGACCGCCCAGAACCGCCATACCCATAAGGGCAGTCACGGCGGTAGGCAGCAACCGAGATGCGCTGAGGATCGAGAATCCAATCGCAAGCCGATAGCCAGCGCTCATTCACACGCCCACTGTTCTGGTCGCTGGACAGGTGCCGGCATATTTAGGAGATGGGCCACTTCCATAATGTCCGCATCTAGATTAGTCAGGCTCTCGCCGAGACTTGCTACAGCCTGATCGGCTACATCACGAGGCTGCGCTAGCAACTGGGCGACAAGGTCGACTTCGCTTGGGCTGAACGAATAACCAGCAGAGGAGCGAACAGTAGTCGTCCAGACCGCGCCGCCTTGAGAAGAACCCAGGAACCCCCCGAACGCTGCTTCGGTCGACTGGTCAGCACGGGCCGCTCCCCAAAGAACCAGGAAGGCGGGTGCATCACACAAAGCAACTATGGTGTGGTCACTCGGTTCAGGCACCCCTTCAACCATGGTGGCCGATACATCGACTGCGAACGACAGCACGTCGTGTTCCTCTAGTCGGCCATCCCCGGTGGCAGCCCACGACATCGGTGCCGGTATCGTGGCAAGGGCTTCGTCGAGCGGGCCCTCTCTCGCCCAGACCGCCAGCGGGAGTGATCCTTGTGAGTCCATAGGGCCGTTGACGGCATCGAGGCTCTGCCGAACTGCGATAGATCCCTGCGCTGTGAGCTCCGTTGGCACCGCAGAACGCACACCGTCTACGACGTCCTTCCAGGCCGGGATGCGAGACTCGAACTCAGGAAAGCTGCAGAATCGATCTATACCAATTGTGCGACAATTCTGAAGGTCGGCAGGGTTGAGGAACACCCCGGCGCGTTCGCCAAGTACTGACGGGCTGGGACCCTGGCTCTGCATAGCTCCTGCGACCGTCGCCCCGGCAAGCGCTATTGCCAACACAGGTGCTCCAACTTTCGCGGGCAGGCGGTCGATAAGAAGCGCTGCGACGAGGACGACAACGATAAGCGTGGCGAGCCACAGGAGGTGCCAGCCTGCGGGGCGATCGATCAATGAGGAAGGCAGCACTCCCGGGTCTAATGGGTCTAATGGCACCATCAGAGATAACCAACTGGCTGAACTCGCGGTGTAGAAGGCAGCGATTACTCCTCCTGCTAGCACTGCGAAGAGTAGGATGCCGGCTACGGCAGATCGCAAAGCCCGCCCGATCAACATTCCTATAGCACCGGCTGCCACGACAAATGCTGGCACCGTCAAAACTTCGAAAATGGCTAGGGATCCGGCCGCACCCTCGCTCAGTGAGAACATCGTCAGCCGCGCCATCGCTAGCAGCATGCCCAGTACTGCGAAGGAGAGTAGTCCCATACCCGCCGCGAGGCTGCGTGCCCAGTGCGGCAACGGCATTGCGCCCTCCGAGAGGATCGCGCCAGTCCGGTAGGGCCGAATGGTCGCCTGATGGGTAACCAAATAGGCGGCGGCAGCGAGTACAAGCAGTGGCAATTGTATGTTCGCCGACTCGTGACTCAGGACGCGAAAGCTCGTGGCTGAACCGTTGAACAGGTCCAGAACCCAAGGGATGGTGATTAATGCCACTGCAACGAGGGTAATCGGGTGAAATAGGTATTCGCGAGCAGAAGCAAACGCCAATCCAGCGACTGCCCGACGTGCATAGTTCTTCATGTCGAGGCCCTCTCTGAGTCAGTAATCAGCAGGTACCCGTCGTCCAACGAGGGCGGAATGATCAGCGCACCAGCCGGCGGATTGCCTACGTTGCGGGCCCGGCCATCGCCCGTCTTCCACGCTGCAAGCGCTCTCTCATCGGGGACGTCACTCTCCCAGACCATTCCCTCGGCTCGACTTGCTAAGCCCGCAGGAGTTCCAGTGTACAGGATCTCACCCCGCCTCATCACTGCGACCTGCGAACATAAGGCCGAAACGTCGTCCGTCTGATGCGTGGAGAGAAGCACAACATGCTGCTGCGCGAGCCTTCCCACGAGTTCACGGAAGCGAATACGTTGCTCAGGATCCATCCCGACTGTTGGCTCGTCGAGAATGACCAGCTCAGGGGCCCCGACGATAGTGCAGGCTAAGGCCAGTCGTTGACGCATGCCACCCGAAAGGCGAGCGATTCTATCATTCCTACGATCGAACAGGTCCACCGCTGTGAGGACCCGATCGACCTCAGTGCGCCGCTTGCTCGGATCACCGATCTCCTTAAGAAGGGCAACGTGGTCTACGAATCGGTACACACGAAAGGACGGGTACAGGCCGGGGCTCTGTGGTAGGTAGCCGATCAGGCGCCGGACTGAACGCAGATTTTCCGAACCGATGAGGTCGAGACCATCGAACGTGACTGACCCGCTGTCCGCGCGTTGCACTGTTGCGACAGTCCGAAGGATCGACGACTTGCCGGCGCCGTTTGGTCCGAGCAGCCCGGTCACACCGGTTGGCACCACCAGTGAAACATTCCGAACAGCCCTCTTCGAACCGTAACTGACGTTGAGGCCCTCGACCTGCAGCGCCTGATTCCGCAGTTCCACTCTTTCACCCCCTCGTGAGCCTGCCTCCACAGCAGATCGCCGCAGAGGCAGGCTCACGATCAGAAGACACGCGCTGGTTGATCAGCAGCTTTGCAGCCCATCGAACCGTGCTGGCCAGAAGTAGACCTCGGTACGCGTAGGTTTCGACGCAAGTGTGGCGCAGGGACCATCGAGGTCATAGTCCCAGATCGTCTTGATGCGATACGACGAGATGCAACCGTTGTACACCTTGAGCGTCCGTTTGAGACCAGATGACGCGGTCGAGGCGTTGACGCATCCCGGTGGGGATGCTGCCTCGGCAGGTGCCACCAGGGCACCGCCGATGAGTAGAGCGGCAAACGCCGGTATGGCGGCCATTCTACAGATGCTCATCCTTGCGGACATGTCGCGTTTCCCCTTACTCTTGATCCACATGATGTACACGGGGCTGTGGGCATGCACTTACTGTTATCTCACGGACCGCTAGCAACTTTCGAGGCGATCTGCTCTGGCGTACCAAGGTGCCGTGTAGGTACGCGTGTACTTCGAGGAGAGAGACTTGCACGAACTATCGTTCGTGAAGGCCCAGATCAACTTGAGCCGCTGTAAAGTGGAGCAGCCGTTATACGCTTTGGCCTGCGTCGTGATGGGGCTCGGGTGTGAGCTCGACAGCGTCACACAACTAGGTGCTATGGGGCCCGCTTGGGCTGGAACCACCACACCAGACAATGACAACACAATCGCAGTCAAAACGGCGCCCGCGATCTTTGAAGGCAACCTTATTCGCATCTCACAAACCTTCTTGTATGCGCATGATGCTGATGATCGGAGCATCCTGGGACAGGACGCATCTAGAAAGATAGTGTGTCTCGTCTTTGAACCTCCTGCACAACTTGGTGACAGTTTGGGTCAGACTGCAGCCCCTAGGTATCCGAGATATGATGCCCTCGAACCGCTCCCGCGTCAAGCACCCGAGCCAGCCGTTCTGTCCATGACCGCTGGTGGGGCACGACGAGCAACGGGCACGGCCGGGAAGGGACTGTTGAGGAGCGTGGGTCGGTAAGCGTCCAACGTGTCTCGGGTGAGCGGTGAGCGCGGGCCTGCAGGGACTGCGATCCAAATGGATGTCGTGGTGCTGGGCCGACTCCGTCGCCGTAGCGCGCGATGTCAAGCTGTGTGGAGTCACGCGGCCTTGGATTGTGGTGTCTCGTTTGGCGGGTTGATCCCGACGGTGCAGGCGCCCCGAGGGGCCCGCATCAGGTGGTCGTCAGGGCCGCGAGCCTGTCAGAGCCGAGGTGGCCGTGTAGTTTGCGCAGGTTGTGGCATGCGGCCAGCAGCAGCCATTCACCTTGGCCTGCTCCAGCCTGCACAGCAGGAGCCGTTTGCCGTCTTGCAGGGTGGCCATCTGACCGAAGACCTATTCCACGATCGTCTTGCGCCGGGAGTAGACCGCTCGGCTGGCGTGGTCTTCAGCTTCCGGGCCATCCGTTGCGTAGCCGTGGCGTTCTTGGGGATCGGGCCTCGCGGCGCCACGGGGCTCGGGTCGCCGCGCTTGGCACGGCTGATCGCGATGAAGAATTCGGTGCCGGTCTCGGCTGAAACCACGCCCCTCGGTTCAGGTTTGTCCTCGGAGCAGTAGCCGGCATCGACCATAGCCTGAGCAGTGTGAGCACTGGTAGAAGGACCTATCGGAGATCTTCATGATCCTCGACTGCGGATCGGTGAAGTTGCGTTGCGCCTTCACCTTCGGCACCGCCGTGGCGAGCGCGGCATCGACCCGCTCGGCCGTGACGTCCTCGTCCTCGCGCCGCTGGGCAGCCTTCTCCTCGGCCGCGCCCGGATACGCTCGCGGGCCTCCTCCTCCAAGTCCTGCTCGGCCTGGGCGATCGGGCATAGCTCATCGCCTTGCGCCGGGAAGCGTTCGCCCGCACGTTGGTGCTATCCAGGGCCACCCGGCCCAGACTGACCATCTCCGCGGCCCGGCACAACGCCAACGCCTGAGTGAACAGGTGCCCCAATGCCGAGAGATGACGCTTGCGGAACCGGGCGACCGGACGGCAATCCGGAGCGGCCCCGGCCGCGAGCCGGCGCAGCGCGACGACATCAACGCACGCCGCTTCCAGCTTGCGCGAGGAACGCACCCGGTGGTGTACCCGGACAACAGGATCCGCACCGTCAACCGAGGATCAAACGGCGGCGCACCCCGCCCCTCGGGGTAGGCCGAGTGAATTTGGGGACAGGTCCGAATGCTCATCGACCGGATCGGCGATGAACTGCGCCGGATGGTCCTGCGGCAGCCATCCAGCGACGGAGGCAACAACTCGAACAGCGCGTCATCCAACTCTCCCCTTGCGACACACATGCTTTCCCGCATCCGCTGACCAAGCCGGGACCGCAACTGGCGTGCTGCTGGTCCACGCTCCTAGAAAATCCACCCGGTGGATCCAGGCTCAGTGTCCCGTGGGCGTGCCCGGGGCGCCGGCGATCCCGTGCTCCATCGCGAAGAGCGCGGCCCCGACCCGGTTCGAGACGCCGAGCTTGAGGTAGATGTGCTCGACGTGGTGCCGGGCGGTCTTCGGGGAGATGACCAGTTCCGCGGCGATCTCGCGGGTGGAGCGCCCGTGCACGATGAGGTGGAGCACCTCGACCTCCCGGGCGGTCAGCCCGGCGGGCCAGGTGCCGCGGCGCCGGGCCGGCTGCCCGTCGGCCGACAGCACCGACTCGACCGCGGCCGTATCGAGGCGCAGGTCCGCGACACAGCCGCGCAGCCTACTCGCGGCCTCGGACCGGGGCATCGCGGGCCGGTGCGGGCGCGGCTCGAGCCAGCCCTCGTAGCAGTCCGCCGCCGCGAGGATCCGGGCCGGCATTCCCGTGCCCTCCCCGCCGGTCCCGCGCGGGTATCCCGATCCGTCGAGGCGTTCGTGGTGCGCGCCCGCGAGCCGGCCCAGGCCCGCCAGCGCCGGCACCCGGGTGAGGATCCGCTCGGTGAGGTAGGGATGCAGCTGCACCCGCTCGCGCTCCGCCGGGGTGAGCGGTGCGGCCTTGTCCCACACCGAGTTCGACACCCCGAGCCGGCCGAGGTCGTGCACAAGACCGGCCCGGTGCAGGGCCGACCGATCGCCCTCGGCCATCCCGGCCACCCGCGCCGCGGCCCCGGCAAGGCGGGCGACCGCGCGCGAGTGCCCGGCCGCGTAGGCCGACTTGAGGTCGGCGAAGTCGGCCATCGCCCGCAGCGACTCGTCCAACTCGGCACCCGTGACCACCCGATCCTGCGGCGCGCACGCGAGCGCGGCCGACCACGCGTCGTCCATGAGCTCGCCCGCGAACGCGCCCGCCGGCGGCGCGGCGAGGTAGGCGCAGAACTCATCGGCCAATCCCGGGTCGAACTGGGTGCCGCGGCGGTCGCGCACCATCCGGATCGCCGCCGCCGTGCCGCCCTCGCGCAGGTGCACCTCGGCCGTGTCCGCCAGGTGCACGATCCGCATCTCGAGCGGGATCTCCTCCCCGCGCGCGCCGTCCGGGGCGCCCGCGCCGTCCCACCGCTCGAACACGTAGCCAAGCTGCCGGGCGACCACCTCGTCGATGCCCATCCGCCGGGCGAGCACCCCCGCCGACACACAGTGGGAGCGGATGAGGTCGCGCAGCGGCCGCCCGCCCATCGCGAGGAACCGGGCCGAACGCACCGCCCGGGTGCCGGCGCCCGCGCCCGCGCCCGCGGCCAGGAAGTGCAGGCTGAACCGGACGAGCGGGAGGCCGTGCTTGTCCACGGCGTAGGTGCCCGCGCGGAAGGCGATGTCGTCGCCGAACAGGGCGCTCAGTTCGGGCGAGTCGGCGTGGCAGCCGATCCAGGCGAGCAGCGAGGCGTAGAAGATCCGGTCCCGCTGCTCGGTCGGCAGGCCCAGCCGCTCGGCGAGCCCGCTGCCGAGCACGCAGGCGCGCAGCATGTGCTCCATCGGCTGCCCCAGGCCCAGGTCGATCGCCAGCGACGTGGCCGCGAGCAACTCGGCCCGCCGGGGGCGGGTCCGCGACTCGTGCGTGCTGGCGGCCATGACGGGCCTCTTCCGCGAAGGATGCGTTCAGCCTACGCCGGGCCGAGCCGGCCGGGGCTGCGAGTCCGGTGAGGGCGGCGGGGGCCGGTGCGGCCCGGCGCGGCAGAGCGGCAGCAGCACGTCGTCGACCATGCCGATGAGCACGTCCTCGCCCAGGGGCTCGTTGTGGAACAGGTAGTGGTTGCGCAGCATCGCCGCCCCCACCTCGAGCCGGGGCCCGGTCACGGCACCCGGGGGGATCTCGCCCCGTTCGACGGCGCGACGGAGCACCTCGGCCATGAGCGCCCGGTTCGTGCCACGCGAGCGGGCGCGCAACTCGCGGGCCCGGCCGGGTTCGGGCAGCGCCTCGGCGAGCATGCCCCGCAGCGCGGCCCCGGCCGGCCCCTCGAGGACGGCGGCGCTCTGGCGCAGCGCGGCGAGCAGGTCGCCGCGCAGGTCGCCGGTGTCGGGCACCTGGCCGGGTGAGGGTGCCAGCTCGTAGACGGCGTCCATGACGAGCGCGGCGCGGGAGTCCCAGCGCCGGTAGAGGGAGGCCTTGCTCGCCCCGGCGCGCCGGGCGACGGCGTCCATGGTCAGGGCCGCGTACCCCCGCTCGCGCAGTTCGGCGAGCGTGGCGGCGAGGATCGCGCGCACGAGCACGTCCCCGCGCCGGCGGGGGCTCGTGCGGTGGTCGGCGGTCGTCATCGCGGGTCTGATCCGATCACCCGTCCGCGGGTGCCGTCGACGGTGACCAGCTGGCCGTCGGCGATCACGGCCGTGCCGGATCCGGTTCCCATGACGGCGGGGAGTCCGTACTCGCGGGCCACGATCGCCGCGTGGGAGGCGGTGGAGCCGGTGTCGACCACGACGGCCGCGGCGCGCTGGAACAGCGGCGTCCACGCCGGGTTCGTGTAGGGGCACACGAGGATCTCGCCCTCGCCGAGCCGGTCGAAGTCGTCGGCGCCGCGGATGATCCGGGCGGTCCCGGTCGCGGTGCCCGAGCCCGCCGGGGTGCCGGTCACGAGCGCGTCGCCGGTGGCCGCCGCGGGGAAGACCCGGCGCGGGTCGATCATCGGCACCCCGGCGAGCTCGGCCCGCTTGGCGGCGCGCCGGCGGACCTCCTCCCGCAGCTCGTCGGACCGCGCGGGATCGATCGCGTCCGGCTCGGCGATCGCTCCCACCTCCTCCCAGCGCAGCTGGAACACGTCGGCGGGATCGTCGAGCAGTCCCGATGCGTGGAGGCGGCGCCCGAGCTCGAGGACGACGCGGCGCAGGGTCGGCAGCGCGGCGGTGAAGTAGAAGTGGGTGTCCTCCCGGAACGCGACCCCGTCGCGCGCGGCCTGCACGCGGCGGCGCATCCGCTCCCGCCGGCGCGGGCTGCGGCGCAGCAGCGGGTGGTCGAGCAGTCGCCGCAGCGCCTCGGCCGAGCGGGAGACCGCCTCCCCCGCGGCCGGTGGCCGGCCGGCGAGGGAGGTGATCATGCCGAGCACGATCTCGGGCGATTCAGCCAGCGTCGGCGGGCTGATCAGCAGCGGCGAGGCGGTCTCCCGGCGGCCGTATTCGCGCAGGAACGCCTCGAGGCCGGCGCGGAAGTCCTCGAAGCGGCCGTCCCGCTCGAGCGCGGCCGGCACGTTCACGCCGGGTGCGCCCTCGAGAAGCGAGCGCAGCCGCGGATCGGCGCGGACGTCGTCCGCAAGCCGCGCGAGCGCGCGATTGGAATCCTCGGTGCGCGTACGGACGCCGCCGAGCAGCTCCGCGAGGAGCGCGCGCCGCCCGAGCAGGGTCACCGCGAGCGTCACGCGCACGAATGCGGCGGCGGCGCCGGGCAGGTAGTCGATGCGCAGGTCGCGGCAGTAGTCCTGCGCGGTGAGGGCGCGTTCACCCGCCCCGATGAGCCCGGCCCACGGCAGCGCGGCGAGGTCGAGGGCCTCGAGGGCCGCGACCTCGGCCAGGTAGTCCACGTGTCGGGGGTCGCGGGCCCAGTCCGCGGGCCGGTATCGGCGGATGCGGCGGGCGACCGCGCCGATGCTCGCGAGCGTGCGGGGCGTGGGGTGGACGCTCGGGGGCACGATCGCGACGGCGACGCCCTCCTCCTCGCGCAGGACGTCCGCGAACAGGCCGGCGATGCCGTACTCCCGGCCGATCTCGGCCATCATCGCCGCGGGCCCGCGCGCCACGAGGGTCGTCACGTCCATCGGGTAGGGCCGCTGCGGCAGGTACTCGGTGAGGATGGCGCCCTGCAGCCGCTGCCGGCGGTTGAGCGGCACCGACGGGGGCGGCAGCGCCGTCATGGGGCGGGCCTGCAGGATCCACGCGTCGGATCCGGCGATGGCCCACTCGATGTCCTGCGGGCGGCCGAAGTGGCCCGCGATCGTGCGGGCGTGGGCGGCGAGGCCGGCGAGGGCCGCGCGCGTGAGCAGGGGTGAGCCGGGGGCGCCGTCCGCGTGCTCGTCGCGGACGACGCCGCCGCCGGCGGACGCGCGCACGATCACCTCGCCGCGGCCGGGGGTCCACTCGAGCAGGCGCCCGCGCGGGTCGAGCACGTAGTGGTCGGGGGTGACGAGCCCGGAGACGACCGCCTCGCCGAGGCCGGCGCCGGCGTCGACGAGGAGGCGGTCGCGCGCGCCGCTCACGGGATCCGCGGTGAACATGACACCGGCGAGGTCGGCCTCGACCATGACCTGGACGACGACGGCGATGCGCACGTCGGCGGGGTCGATCGAGCGGTCGCGACGGTAGGCGATCGCGCGGTCGGTCCACAGCGAGGCCCAGCAGCGGCGCACGGCGTCGACCACCGCGCCCGCGCCGACGACGTTGAGATAGGTGTCCTGTTGGCCCGCGAAGGCGGCGCCGGGCAGGTCCTCGGCGGTGGCGCTCGAGCGCACGGCGACGGCCGCGTCGGGTCCGAGCGCGCGATAGGCACCGGTGACGGCCTCGCGCAGGTCGGCGGGGACCTGCGCCGTCTCGATCGCGACCCGGAGGGTGGCGGGGGCGATGGCGGGGTCGGCGAGCAGGTCGTCGAGCCCGGCGCGGGTGGCGGCGCGTGCGTAGGCGGCCGTCGTGACGACGAAGCCCGGCGGCACGGGAAGACCGGCGTGGAGCAGCTCTCCGAGGTTGGCGGCCTTGCCGCCCACGAGGGGCAGGTCGGCCGCCCGGACGGCGTCGAGGCAGGCGACGGGGCTTTCGGCCGGGGCGTTCATGCGGGCCTGCTCCTCCCTTACGAAACTCCTCGTACTCTATCAGCGTGGGGGGCGCGGGCGCCACGGGCGTGCAGGAGCAGGGCGGCCACGGCGAGGAGCGCGACGGCGGAGATCGCGGCCGGGAGCGAGACGAGCGTGGCCACCTGGCCGATCGCGGGGCTGAGTCCGACGGCGCCGGCGCGCATGGTCCAGCTGACCAACGTGACCCCCGCATGCGGACGCAGGCCCGGAACCGCGTCGGCGCCGGCGAACGCGAGCGGCACCGTGATCGCGCAGCCGGCGCCGGCGAGCGCGAAGCCCGCGATCGTGGCGGGTGCCCAGGGGGCCCAGGCGGCGGCGACGAGGCCGGCGGCGACCGCGCTCAGGCTCGTAACCAGGGCGGCCCGGCGCCCGGCCCGGTCGATGAACCGGTCACCGAGCAGCCGGCCGGCGAACTGGGCCACGAGCAGGACGCTCAGGCCGATTCCGGCCGCGGCGGTCGGCACGCCACGCTCGGTGGCGAGCAGGACCGCCGACCAGTTGTTGCCGACGTCCTCGACCGCGAAGCCCGCGAGCGCCACGAGGGCGAGCGGGGCCAGGAGCCGCAGGGCGCGGGCGTCGATCCGGGCGGGTCGGGCGTGTGCCGTGGACTCGATGGGGTCGGCGGGCATGGCGGGCTCGGCGGGCCCTGTCGGCTGTCGGCCGGGAGGCGCGGCGGCCGGCTCGGGCAGGAAGGAGCGGGCGGAGACTCCCATGGCGACGACGGCGGCGGCGCCCCACGCGGCGAGGTGGACCGGCAGCGGCACGCCGAGGGAGGCTGCCACGGTGCCGGCGATGCCGCCGAGCGCCGCGCCGACGCTCCAGCCGGCGTGCATCGAGGAGAGCAGCGAGCGCCGGTACGCCTGCTGCACGAGCAGGCCCTGGGCGTTCTGGGCGACGTCGACCACGGCGTCCCCGAATCCCGCCAGGGCGAGGCCGCCGAGGAAGATCCACACGCTGCCGTGAGCGACCCCGGCGGCGGCCGCGAGGAGCGCGAGGGCGATCCAGGCGGTGCCGAGCGCGGCCGTGCGGCGGATTCCGAGCCGGCGCAGGATCACCCCGGGAAGGTGGAAGGAGGCCGCCGCCCCGAGGGTGAAGCCGACGACCACGAGGCCGAAGGCGGCCGCGTCGAGGGACAGGGCGGTCTTGACCTCGGCGTAGCGGGCGAGCAGGGTCGCGGGCAGGGCGCCGTTCGTGGCGAACGCGACGATCGTCGCGATCCGGGCGCGGCGGGGTGTGGATTGCACGTCGAGCACTGTTGCGGTGGAATCGAACACGTGCAACGTGCGAACCGCCTCAAAACGATCATGACCGCTGTGCGTTCCCCCGCCGGCGTGCGCGTGAGCGATCTGGTGGCGGCCACGGGCGCCTCGGCGATGACGATCCGGCGCGACCTGGGCGAGCTCGAACGCCAGGGCGTGCTCCGGCGCGTCCACGGGGGCGCCGTGAGCCTGCCCGCACGCGGGGCCCGCCCGCCCTTCGCGCTCCGCCTCGAGAGTCAGGTCGGCCTCAAGCAGGCGATCGCCCGGGCCGCGGCCGAGCTCGTGCCCGACGGGTCGAGCATCATCGTCGACGCCGGCACCACGGCAGCGGCCGTGGCCGGGGCGCTCGCCGGGAGGGACGTGACCGCGCTCGTGCTCTCGGTGCCCGCGGCCGCCGCCGCGGGGGAACGCCCGGGCGCCCGAATCATCACCCCCGGCGGCCCGCTCGATGGCGACGACCTCACCTGGTTCGGCCACCGCGCCGTGCAGGACGTGCTCGACTTCCGCGCCGACCTCGCGATCCTGGGTGTGTGCGCCTGGGACGAGCACTCCGGCCTCACCTCGACCTCCACCCAGGACGCCGAGACCAAGCGGGCCATGCTCGCCTCCGCGCGCCGCACGATCGCCGTAGCCACGCCCGACAAGCTCAACACCTCGGCCACGTTCACCGTGAGCCCGAGCGGGTCGGTCGACGCATTGATCACCGGCGCCCTGCCGGCCGAGACCCGGGCGTGGATCACGGCCGCCGGTGTCGATGTAGTGGAGGCGGGCGAGGCGGGCGCTCCCGTGTGAGGCCGGGCGACCGCTCACGCCCGGCGGGGCGATCGGCCGCGGGATTCATGTCGGTCCGAACCTGTGACCTTCCGCAGGATTCTCTGGCGTGTCGGCACGCCGCTGTACACTCGACAGATGGCACCGGAAGTCGCAGAGGTCGAGCGGGCGTTGCTCGCGCTCGCTCCCGAGGAGCGTGCCGCCGTCATCCACATGGGCCTGCTGAGTCTCGACGGTGCTCCCGCCGAGACATCACAAGATGAGATCGACGCCGCGTGGCGCACCGAGGTCGCCGGACGCCTCGATGATGTGATCGAGGGTCGGGTCCAGCTGGGGTCGTTCGAGGCCACGCGCGCCAGGTTCGTCGCCATGTACCCCCGCCCGCGCGGTGACCGATAGGCACCCCGAGCATCCCGACGCGGGTGCCGAGCTGTTCGATGCCGCGCAACGCTATGAGCAGATCGAGCCGGGACTTGGCCACGCTCTGTTCGAGCAGGTGGCCCTGGCGATCGACGCGATCGACGCGATCGACGCGATCGACGCGATCGAACAGTACCCGGACGGATGGCCGCCGTTCTCGGGCTGGGACCGTGAGCCGATCGTCCGCACCAAGGGCATCAGGCGGTTCAACTGCCGCATCGTCTAGTTTCAGACTCTGCCGGAACGCGCCTCGCTTGCTACGATACGTGTATCGCAGGAGGTGATGGCATGCCGCTGTCTATACGACTCACCGCAGAGGAAGAGGCTCGCCTCGACGCGCTCGCAGCACGTACCGGCCGCTCGAAGACCTTCTATGTGCGTCAGGCAGTCCGCGCCCACCTGGCGGACCTGGAGGAGCTCTATTGGGCCGACGAAGCCGTGCACACGTGGGAGGCATCGGGCAAGCGGTCCCGGTCGGCGCAGGAGCTCTGGGATGAGCTGGGCGTGTGAGCCACTGGCACCTCGAGATATCCCCGCAGTTCGAGAAGGCTGCGCGGAAGCTGGACAGGACCGTGCTGCGCAGGGTCAAGACCTACCTCGATGAGGTCTGCAGTCTCGAAGACCCACGTTCCCGCGGAAAAGGACTGACAGCCAGCCTGGCCGGCTATTGGCGCTACCGTATCGGTGACTACCGGGTGATCGTAGAGATTCGCGACCACGCCCTCATCATCGTAGCCATCGACCTCGGTCACCGCGCCGAGATCTACTGAATTCAGACGCCGAGCGCAGCTCAACCCCGACCAGCAGCTCCACACTTGAATCACCGGCCCTAGGCGCGCCGATCCTGGTGGTGCTCGTGATGAAACCGCACGCGGCTTCCCAGCCAGCGGGTCCGCGAGCAGCTGATGACGGCACCGTTGCCAGCAAGCGCAAGTTCACCTACAACGATGAGAGCCATATCCGGGTAGCAGCGCAGTGCGTCAGCAAGCTCTGCGGACGCACTCTCAGCATGCAGGTAGCTGTGCACAAGGTCGGGCCGGATCCCATACGCCGTGTCGAGGGTTCTCGACAACGATCCCTGAAGCAAGGGGGCATCCTCAATGCCGCGCGCAATCTGGGGCGCCAACCAGGACTCCGTCAGGCCGATCGGCGTCTCGTTCACGATCTGTAGCCGCCTGAAGTAGCGCGTACCGACGTTTTCGCTCTCGACACCCAGATCAGAGAGCAGTGCCCGAGGCGGCGCCTGACGGCGAGAGGTCGGAACCTCTTCCGAACGGGCCGACTGCGCAGACACTCGCTGTTGCCAGGGCTGCGCGATCGCCAGGTCGTGTTGAACCAGGCGGAACGAGTCCGAGACGAATGTTCCCACGCCGTGTCTCCGCTCAACATACCCGTCCTCGGCGAGCGAGGCGAGCGCCTGCCGGATAGTGATCCGACTGACGTGGAAGGTGTCGGCGAGGTCGTTCTCGCTCGGAAGCTGTTGGCTTGGCGCAAGAGCCCTTTGCTCGATCTGGCGTCGTAGCTCTCGGGCGATCTGCCCCCACCGCGCGACCGGCGAGCGTCGCTCGACTGGTGTTGCCATTTCTCCTCCGCATCGTCGCTGTCGTACCACTGTGCCAGGCGGGCACTGTCTCAACCTCCCGATGTTGGTGCTCTTGACAAGAGTACCTGAGTGGTATTGCATAGCATACAACTTCAAGGAGGCAGCCGATGGATCGCAGCGATGTCACTCTCGGTCACGTCGTGATCGACGAGGTTCGGTTGGCCGACGGCATGCTCCTCCCAGACACGCTTGGTGGAGCAGGTGCGTATGCCGTCCTTGGGCAAGCCCTCGTGACACCCAGCCCTGTTCTGGTCTCCGGGATCGGCGAAGACTTTCCGGAGAGCGCACGCAGAGATCTCGACCGCGCGGGCGTGGACGCTCGCGGGCTCGTCGCACTCGACCCTCACACACCGCGAACCCGCATCCAGTACTTCGACAACGGTGAGCGTGAGGAGGCACCGGCCTTCGGCCTGGAGCATTTCACACGCCTGGATCCCAGGCTCTCGATGCTCCCGGACGACGTCGAGCTCTCCTCCATCTATCTCTTCGACGCCCTCAATCCCCCACTCTTCGCCGGCGTGAGCGACCTGCGGCGGCGCACCGGATGCAGTGTTCTCTGGGAGATCCACGCGGGCGCTTGTACCCGTGAACGGCTCGTTGAGGTACGGCGGCAGGCCGCACAGGTCGACATCCTCTCCATCAACCGGACCGAAGCGCTCCGTCTGAGCGGTACCGACGATCTGGCACGTGCAATGGCGACGCTGCGTGGCATCGCTCCCGTCATCGCACTTCGTCTCGGTGCCGAAGGGGCTATGGCGATCTACGGCGATCACATCCTCCGTGCCGGTCCGCCGGCGGGCCCTGTTGTGGATCCGACCGGCGCGGGCAACGCATTCTCCGGCGCGTTCGTCTCCTCCTGGGCCCGCTCGGATCGAGATCTCGACGCGGCTCTGCGGCGTGCGATGGCTGCCTCCGCCCTCACAATTCGTCAGTTCGGTCCACCACCGGTAGACGACGCATTACGTCGCGAGGCCGCCGCCGTGGCGACAAGCATCACCGTATCCACCCAGCAACAGAACGGATTCCCTCTGTGACAACTCCGAACGCCCTGCACAACCAGGTCGCCAGTCTCCCCGAACTCGTTCGCACCGAGACGTGGCGGCTAGAGGACGAGCTGCGCAAGATCGTCCCCACGCGTGTGCAACATGCGATCCGGCATATCATCCTCACCGGTTCTGGCGACTCGGCCATCGCCGGGTCCGCGGCTGAACAGACATTCCGCACATTCGTGGGCGTACCGTGCATCGCCGCCACGTCTCTCCATGCCTCGCGGTATCTCCTCGGCGCGTACGACAACCAATACCCGCACACGCCCATGGTGCTGGCGACTTCGAATTCCGGTGCGGTCGCGCGCGTCGTCGAAGCCGCACAGCGCGCCAAGAGCGTTGGCGGATACGTCGTCGGTCTCACCGGTGACAGCGGTTCTCGACTCGGCCAGACCTCTGATGTGACCGTCAACGTCTCCGCTCCTGAATATCCATCGGCACCGGGGATGCGCAGCTATGTCATGGCGGTGCTGACACTCAACCTCTTCGCCATCCGTTTCGCGGAAGTCCGCGGGCGGATCACGATGGATCACGCGCAAGACCTCCGCGGCGAACTCGCGGCTCTGGGCGACGTAGTCGAACGAACCCTCGTCAACGCGGACGGCCCTCTGCGTGAACTGGCGGCCGCCTGGGCGGGGCTCCAAGGCGTCGAGTTCCTGGGCGCGGGACCAGCGCTGGCGAGCGCCGCGTTCGGAAGTGCCAAGGTGCTCGAGGCGACGGGCAAGCAGTCGTCCCACATCGACCTCGAGGAGTTCGTCCACCTCAACTACTTCGAGCGGGCCGCCGAGCAGATCGGGACGGTCCTGATCTCCGCCCCCGGCTCGGCTGCGGCCGGCCGGGCGGCCGAGGTCGCACCACTGCTGACCAATCTGCGGCGTCCGTGGCTGGCGATCGGTGATGTCCCTGGCGCCGCTGCATCCGTTGCCCTTCCGCCGGTGCGGGAGGAGTTCGCGCCGGTCGTCGAGGCGGCCATCGTTGGCAGCCTCGCTGCCCATCTCATGGACGCCACCGGCGAAACGCCTGGGCGCGGCGCGGTCGGTCAGTGGGCCGACTGCGCCGGGGGTGCGACGACCCGTGACTCAGCCCTCGTTCTCTGACCTACACCACCGAAGGATCACACATGGCTACTCCCGTCCGTTTCCCGCTCCACACCGAGGGCAACCACGCGTACAACATCCAGGACCAGATCGATGAAGCCGTCGTCTCCAGCGGTGTGACCGAAGGGCTTGTCACGATCGTCGCTCCGCACACGACCGCGGCGCTCGGAATCATCTCGTATCACGACCCCCTCGGCCTTGAGGATGTCATGGACGAGTTCGAACGTCTCATTCCAGCACGGATCACCTTCAAGCATGAGCACGACACTCCGCAAGACGCCGCCGGGCATGTGAAGTCGACCATGGTCGGCCCCACGTTGACGCTCATCGTCACCGAGGGCCGAGTCCTCGTGGGCCACTCCCAGAAGGTCTACTTCCTCGAATTCGACGGCCCGCGTAAACGCCAATTCTTCGTCAAGGTGACGCCGGACGCTTCCTGAGACGAGCAGGTCCAAAGGAGGAATAATCATGAACGCCGCCCGCAGAGCCGGGATTCCCCATGACAACCGGGACATCCTTGCGCGCTACGCCTATCGCGACAACGTCCCCGCAGACGGCCTGAAGATCGATGGCCGCCCTGCACTCACGCAGGTCGATCCGACACGGGTGGGACGGTATGTACTCCTCCTCGTACGCGATCCCCTGTGCGCCTATGACGACGACCCCGCCGCTCAGTTTGCCGCACGTCTCGACGATGTCGACCTGGTCGGTCGCTCGGGGATGTTCACGACGTACAGCGGCACCTACGACGGTGCGCCGATCTCCATCCTCAGCGGAGGCTCGGGGGGACCCGAGGCCGAACTCGCCCTCATGGAGTTGTTCGAGCACACGAACGCCGACACGTTCGTGCGAGTCGGCGGCTCCGGCGGCATGCACCCGTCCGTGCGTCCCGGCGATCTCGTTGTGACGACTGGCGTGGTGCGCGACGAAGGCATGACAACCGCGTATGTTCCGTCGTCATATCCGGCCGCGTCGGCGCCCGAGGTCGTGCTCGCGCTGGCTCAGGCTGCATCGGATCTCACGATCAGGCACCACATCGGGCTGACTCGATCGACCGACTCGGACTACGTCGGTGGCGGCAGGCCCGGCGCTCGGGGTTTCCTTCCCGCCTCTCAGCTGGACGTCGTTGACTCATGGTCACGGGCGGGAGTACTCAACGGTGATCGCGAGTCTGCGGCGATCGTCACGCTCGCCGCCCTCTACGGGCTGCGCGGCGGTTCCGTCTGCTCCGTCGCGGACAACATCACGACCGGCGAGAGGTTCGCCGCCGGAGCCGGCCATACGGCCGCGATGGACGTCGCCCTCGCAGGGATGGCACGTCTATACCGTATGGACGCTGAGCGTGATACGGCCGGCGGCACGATGTGGCTGCCTTCCCACCGCGGCGGCCACGTATGAGGATTGTGGAGGTACAGGCCGGAGTCAGCCGCGACCACCTGGTCACGGTCGGTTGCGCGCCGGCGTACGACCAGGCCGGTGGCCCGGGTCTGTACGGAGCGCTTGGCGCCGCCCGTGCTAGTGAGGTCGTGGACGGGCGGCTCGGTACCCGCACACGCGTGCGCCTGCGTGCCGACCTGCCGTCTGCGGAGGCCGATATCCGGCAGATCCTCACCGATGCGGGAATCGACCTGAGCGCTTGCACGAACGGCGCCATATCACGCGTCTGGATCCTGAACGCGCCCGAGGGGCGCCGCGTGCTGTCCACCACCCCGCCGACTCACGAGCTGGACGAACGAGAGCATTCGCCCGTTGAGACCCGATCCGCCGGCACGCGCCGAGACACCGCTGCGCTATTGCGCAGCTCACCAGGCGGTGGACTCGACGATGCCGCCCGCCCCGCTGTGGTTGTTGTCGACCCTGACCAGCGGGTGGTTGCCACCCGAGGGTGGGAGTACTTCGCGGAGCTCACCTCGACGACCGACGTCTTCATGCCCAGCCGGGTGCAGCTCTCACAGCTGCTTCCCGATCCCGTTGCTGGCGCGCACGAGCTACGCCGCCGAACCGGCCGGACCGTGGTCGCCCGTCTCGATGCGGAGGGTTCCCTTGTCCTACCGGCTCAGGGCGGGTCGTGGCGCGTTGTGCCGGCACCTGTCGAGGTCGTCGACACGACGGGTGCCGGGGATTCTCACGCAGGGGCGTTCACGGCCGCCCTCTCCGACCTCCGCGATGCGCAAGCCATGATCGACGCCGTTGTCGTCGCGACGGCGGTCGTCTCCCGCACACTCGCCGCGCCCGGCGCGACCGCTCTTGCCGCCGGACCGGCGGTTTCCGACGCAGACCTGCACGCTGTCCACGTCCACAAGGAGGACTGACATGAACCACCATCCCCAAGCCGCGATTCTCTCTCGCCTCGATATCCCGGACGTCACGCCACTGGGCGGCCGCCGCGCGGCCTTCCTCGGATGTGGCGACTCACTGGCCGCCGCGCGACCGGCAGAACAACTCGGCCATCGCGTCCTCTCGGCCGGCGACGTCGCTTGGGGTGGCGGGGCGCCACAGGGGGTGGACGTCGTCGTTCCGCTGTCGTGGTCGGGCAAGACCGGCGCCACCATCCGGGCGGCTCAGATCGCGAAAGATGCTGGTCTGCCGGTCATTGCCGTGACGACCAATGCGGCCTCCCCGCTGGCCGAGCTCGCCGACGACGTCGTGATCGTTCCCGCTTTCGATCACACGGAGGACATCCCCGCGGTGGGCTACGCCGTCCACTCGGCCGCCGTGGCCGCGCTGGTAGGCGACCGGATCGATCTGGTCCAGGTCGCGTCCGATTGGGCGAACGCTCACGGCGGGATCGGCCGGCTGTACAGCGCCAGCGGCCCCAAGCCGCGTGGAATGACGATTGCGACGACCGCCGACGCGCACGGCGCCGGGGAGTTCTGGATGCTCAAGCTCATCGAGGCCACCGGCCTGACCGCTCGCACCACGGGCGTGGAGGAGGTCGGTCACGTCGACTACTTCCTCGGACCGCAGCAGCATCTCGCCCTCATGCTCGCGGGCGATGCCGTCTCTGAAAGAGCCACGGCACTCGGCGACGCACTCGCCCGCAACGGCCAGCAGGTCGTGCAGGTGCGGTTGGCGGAGTACACCACGCTCACCGGCTGGTCTCGGCAGGTCCTCGGAGGCGTGATCGGCGCCGACTACTCGGCGGTCCTCGCCACGGGTTGGGACCGGCCGTTCTTCCGTGGCGGACAGGTCGACATGTCGGCACGCCACATCCAGGTCCCCGTCGGCTGACACGGGACTCCGTCCGGGCATGCCCCCATGCGCGGAACCACAGCCACGGCCGCGGGCCGGGCACGACTCAACGAGGAGTACCAACATGACAATCCGACGTACGTTCACGAAGCTCGCCGCGATCGGCGCGGCCAGCGCCCTGCTGGCCGCCTGCGGCGGGTCGGGCGACGGCACAAGCGCTGGAGCGGACGGGCGCGAGAACATCGAGATGTGGTTCTGGGGTGCGACGCCGAACCAGCGCGCCGCGCTCGAAGAGAACCTCATCGATGCCTACAACGAGTCCCAAGACGAGTTCACGCTGACCGTCACGTTCAACGAGCGGGTCGACAGCAACGTCCAGACCGCGCTCTCGGCTGGCGAGGGGCCAGATATCGTCTACGGCTCCGGCCCATCCTTCGTCTCGCCCTATGCTCAGGCTGGCAAGCTCGTCGACCTCGATGATTACTCCGAGGAATACGGTTGGCAGGACCGGATCCTTCCCCCGATCTACGAGTCGGGAACCGTCGACGGCAGTCTTTATGCGGTCGCCAACTCGATCAACACGGTCGGGGTGTTCTACAACACGGCGGTCCTCGACGAACTCGGAGTGGCCGTACCGACCGACCTGGCGTCGTTCGAGAAGGCGTTGGCCGCTGCCAAGGATGCGGGACTCTATCCCTCTGTCACCGGCAACAAGGGGTGGCAACCAGTGAACGAGAACTACGCGTCGATGTTCCTCACCGCCGTCGCCGGCCCCGATGCGCTGTACAAGGCGCTCACCGGCGAGAAGCCGTGGACCGATGACGCGTTCGTCGACGCCGTCGCGATGAGCGCTGAGTGGTACCAGAACGGGTATCTCGGTGGCGGTCAGTACACCAACCTGAACTTCCTCGAGTCGATGCAGCTCCTGGCGGACGGGCAGTCTCCGTTCTTCATCGGTCCGACGCTCGCCTTCCAATTCGCGGCGGAGTTCTTCAACGAGGACGCGGGCAATGTCGAGGACCTCGGCTTCATGCCCTTCCCGACAGCCGGTGAAGGCCTCGACTCGCCGTTGTTCACCCTGGGCACGACAGCGTCGTTCTCCATCAACGCGGCGAGCAAGCACCCGGATGCGGCGGCAGCCGTCATCGACATGATGATGACCGAGGACTTCATGACGGAGATGAGCGGCGTGTGGCCCGGCTACTGGGCGGTGCCGCTCGTCGGCGTCGAACTCGATCCCTCAAGCTATGACGGCCTGTCGGTAGCGTTCGCGGAGGCGATCAACGAGATCATGCCAGCCGTTGAGGACGGCCGCTTCGGCTACTTCACGGGCACGTTCTTCCCGCCCCAGACGCAGCAGGCTCTCGTCGACATCGACACGGTGTGGGCAGGAAAGGTGGATGCGGACTCCTTCATGGAAGGGGTCGAGCAGACCTTCGCAAAGGAGTTCGAGGCCGGAGCGGTGCCGCCGATCCCGGCCCCTTGACCGATATGCACACGGGTGGCGGAGCCCAGCTCCGCTACCCGCCCATCCGATAGTGAAGGACCAGCCATGGCAGAGCCTTCCCGTGTAGCAGCGGCGGCCGCTTCGGGAGCGGTGGCGCCGCGCGCCGCACTCCCCCGACGACGGCGCCATTCCCATCTCACCCATTACCTCCTCCTCGCGCCCGCGATCCTGCTCTCGATGGCGATCGTGCTCCTGCCGGGCATCTTCACGGCGGCGACGTCGCTCACCGACTGGGACGGCGTGAGCACCTCGCCGGCATTCGTCGGCCTCGACAACTACGTCGAGCTCTTCACCGATCCCGTCTTCCGCACCGCACTCAAGAACAACATCATCTGGACGCTCCTCTTCGTCAGCATTCCCGTAGTGCTCGGCCTCGGCGTGGCCATGTTGCTCCTGAAGAGACCACGCACGCGGGCTCTCTATCAGGTGATCTTCCTGCTGCCCTACGTCATGGCTGCCATCACGAATGCCATCGTGTGGCTCAACATGATCTACAGCCCGATCTCTGGGATCGTAGGCTTCCTCAACAAGCACGGCATCGGCATCGATTCACCGTTGGCGAGCACCGACTGGGCCATCTATGCGGTAGCCGCCGTAGACATGTGGCACTACTGGGGCTTCCTGCTCGTGGTCTATCTCGCGGCTCTCCGGCAGACTCCGATCGATCAGGTCGAGGCAGCCCAACTCGAAGGCGCGAACTCCTGGCAGGTGTTCCGGTACGTATATCTGCCGAGCATCAAACCGACGCTGCAGCTGATGTTCGTGATGATCACGATCTTCTCCTTCCTCACCTTCGACTACATCTTCCTGATGACCCAAGGCGGGCCGGCGAACTCCACGGAGATCCTCAGCACTGTGGCGTACAGCATGGCGTTCGCCACCTTCCAATTCGGTAAGGCCGCAGCCGTCGGGATCGTGATGGGCCTCTTCGGCCTTGTCGCCGCAGTCTTGTACACCCGTCTGAGTAGAAGGGGCATGGACGTATGAACAACCGCGCTGCTCGCCGCGCATTGCGGGCGACTCCGGGACATATCATCCTGGCTGCGCTCGCGATCATCGCGCTCTTCCCGATCGCCCTCGTCCTCCTGAACGCCCTGAAAGACGCACCTGAGGTTGTGCGCAATCCGCTCGCACTACCTGAGAAGATCGACTGGGCGAACTTCCTCGAGGCGTGGACCTACGGCAACTTCGGCCGGGGCTTCGTTAACAGCATTCTTCTCAGCGGCACGACGATCGTGACCGTACTCGTAACGGCAACACCCGCCGCCTTCGTGCTCGCCGCCCGGAAGATCAAGATCGCTGGTGGAGTCATGATCTATCTCATGATGGCCATGACGGTACCGATCCAACTGTTCCTCTTCCCCCTCTACGCCGCCTTCGCCCAGCTCGGCCTGCTGAGCAATGTGTTCGCCGTGGGAGTCGTCATCGCCGCGATCAATATGCCGTTGTCGGTCCTCCTCCTGCGCACGTTCTTCCTTCGCATCCCCGCGGAGTTGCCCGAAGCAGCTGCCATGGACGGCGCCAACACCGGCCAGGTGCTCCGGCATATCCTCATGCCAGCTGTGAGTCCGGGGTTGATCACCGTCGGTATCGTCGTCGGGCTGATGGCCTGGAACGAGTACCTCATCTCCGTGACGTTCCTTCAGGATCCCGGCAGTTACACTGCGACGCTGGGCTTCTTGTCGCTGACCGGCACGTTCGCGGTCGACCAAGGCGTCCTGATGGCAGGCGCGGCGCTCCTCATTATCCCGATCATCGCATTTTTCCTCATCGCACAGCGAAAGTTCGTCGACGGTTTCGTGAGCGGCTCGGTGAAGGGATGAATATGCCTCCTCAGGATTACCTCCTGCGAACGTACGCGGGAATTCTCGGAAAGATCATCGGTGTCTACCTGGGGCGGCCCGTCGAGGGCTGGCCCGTGGAGGATATCGAGCACCGGTTCGGCACATTGACCCACTATGTCAACCATGAGCTCGGCATCCCGGTCGTGACCGCGGACGACGACATCTCCGGTAGCTTCGCCTTCGCTCGTGCCGTGGTCGACCATGGTCGGGCCGGCGGCCCTTCAGCGCAGCAGATCGGGCAGACCTGGCTCAACTACATCATCGAGGACAAGACGATCCTCTGGTGGGGAGGGCGGGGACGATCGACGGAGCACACCGCCTATCTCAATCTCGCCGCCGGGATTCCCGCACCGCAGAGCGGGTCGTTCGAGCGCAATGGCAGGACCCTCCCGGTGCAGGTGGGTGCGCAGATCTTCGTGGATGCGTTCGCCATGACGTCCCCCGGAGATCCGGAGCGGGCCGCCGCCCTTGCGCGGGCCGCAGCGAGCGTCAGCCATGACGGCGTTGCCGTTGAGGCCGCCGGCTTCGTCGCAGCGATGGAAGCGCTCGCATACACGGAGCGCAGTCTCGATGTTCTCGTCACGATGGCTGCGAACGAGCTGACTGATACGACACTGCTTCGAATCGTCGAGGATGTGCGTCGGTGGTGCGCCGGAACGGACGATTGGAGGGCGGTCCGTCAGCGGATCGAACAGCGGTACGGGTACTCGGTCTTCACAGGTCCGTGCCCTCTCACGACGAACAGCGCGGCGGTGCTCGCCGCGTTGCTCCTCGGGGGCGACAGTTTCCACCGGGCGGTCTCTATAGCGGCGTCCGCCGGGTGGGACACCGACTCGAATGCGGGAGTCGTCGGTGCGATCGACGGAATCCGCCTCGGTCTGTCCGGTGTCGATGCCGAGGCCGATCTGCGTGGGCCTGTGGCCGACCAGATGCTCGTCGTCACGGCCGACGGCGGCGAGTGCATCACCGACGCCGTCCGCGAGACGCTCGCCGTGGATGCCGGGAGGCGGGTTCTCGACGGGCAGGAGCCTGCGCCACGGCCTCGCCGGTTCTCATTCTCCCTGCCCGGCTCTGTCCAGGGATTCGTTCGCTGCCCCTACGTCTCCTCCCCCTATAGCTCCGTTGTGACGGGCAATGCGGGTCCCGGCCTCAATCTGGATGTTCGAGGGACCGGTCCTGGGGCGGCCGCGGCGGTGTCGACGCCGACCTTCCTCGAGCGCCCGAAGGCGGGCGACAACTTCTCCACCCTCGCCAGCCCGACGCTCTACCCCGGACAGACGATACGTGCCCGGGTACGGGCGGCAGAGTATCGGGAGAACCTCACGGTGAGCCTGTACGTTCTCGCCGAGGATTCGAGCGGTGAGCTGGCCATGACCGCCTCCCCGCCCGCCATCGTCGACACTACCGGGCACGATCTGGTGTGGACCGTTCCGGACGTCGGTCCGAATCCGATCATGAGGGTAGGGCTACGGATCACGGCCGCACGCCGTTTCGACGGCGAGGTGGTGGTCGAACACCTCGACTGGACGGGAGCCCCGAGTCGCTATCGACAGTCCGGAGTCCTGTTGACCTCGATCTGGGATCTCGAGCCGGAGGCGCTGCGCCAATGGGTGAGCTCGGCAACGAACTTCGAACCGGATTTTCGTTATACGTACTCCGTCTCTCACCCCGAAGGCACAGGTATCGCAACCGTCGGCACCCGGGACTGGGATGACTACACGGTCTCTTCAACTCTCGTCTTCAACCCGCATGAGCGGGGAGGGATCGTGGCCAGGGCCCGGGGACACCGCAACTACTACGCTGCAGTCCTCGACGACTGGAGCAAGCTGACGCTCATCCGCCGCGATCACGACGTCACGCATGTCCTCGCACGTGTCGATCTTCCTTACACGGAGGACTCCCCTGTCGCCGTAGCGCTGACCTGTCAAGGGAACCGGCTGACGTGCACGGTAGACGGCTCCCGGGTGCTCGCGGCGGAAGACGATTCTCCGCGCGCCTTGCGAAGCGGTGGTGCCGGCTTCCTGATCACCACTGGAACAATGCTCGCGGACGGCTTCCTCGTCACCACTGCGGGGTCGGATCGATGAAGCCCGACGTCACCGTCGTCGGCAGCCTCAACGGCGACCTCATCGTCCGGGTACCGACCGTTCCCGTCGGGGGCGAGACCACGCTCGTTCATGGCCACGAGCAGGGGTTGGGCGGCAAGGGTGGTAATCAGGCCGTGGCCGCCGCCCGCCTCAACGCTGCAGTCGCCATGGTCGCGCGTGTAGGGGACGACGACGCCGGTCGGCGGTACCTCGACCTGTTCGACCAGGAGTTGGTCGACCGGCAGCGCGTCAGCGTGGATTCCCAGCACAAGAGCGGTCTGGCCGTCGTCCTCCTGGAGGACTCAGGGCAGAACCGGATACTGGTGAGCCCGGGAGCCAACGCGGCCCTATCCCCCACCGACGTATCCGCGGCAGGCCAGGCGATTCGCGATTCTCGCGTGGTGCTTGCGCAGCTCGAGGTGCCGATCGAGGCGGTCGTGACGGCATTTCAGTTAGCGGAGGGGATTCGCATCCTCAACGCCGCCCCGGCCGCCCGGCTGCCGAGCGAGCTCTTGGATCTCACTGACGTGCTGATCGTGAATGAGACGGAGCTTGCGGCGGTCACCCGTGGCGAGATTCCAGCGAATCCGGCGCAGGCCGCAATCGCCGCTGCACACACCGGCTGTCGCGGCACGGTGATCGTCACGCTCGGCGTGCAAGGCAGCATCGCGCACGAGTCGGATGGGCGATGGTGGCACGAGCCGGCCCGTCCCGTCGCCGCCGTCGACACGACCGCTGCCGGCGACGCGTTCTGCGGAGCCCTTGCCGTGGAGCTCGGCAAGGGCGCGCCGCTTCAACAGGCCATGGCCCACGCCAACCTCGTCAGCGCCGTGACGGTCACCCGGCCCGGCGCCATCTCATCTCTGCCCACCATCACGGACCTCACGATCAAAGGACAGCCCACGCAATGAAACTGCTCATCGACTGCGATCCCGGCCTGGACGACGCCGTTGCGATCATCTCCGCCCTCAAGCACGCCGACGTCGAGGTACTTGCCCTGACGGCGGTGACGGGCAACCTTCCGGCCGACCGCACATCCGCCAACGCCCGCAAGATCCTCGAGCTCATGGACGCCACCGATATCCCGGTCGCGCAAGGGCCGCTGCAACCGCTCTCGCGTGAGTATCCCGACGACCCGTTCTCTCACGGCGACGACGGACTGGCCAACACAGGTCTCCCCGAGCCGACTGTGGACCTCGATCCTCGTGATGCCGCTCAGCTGATCGTGGACGTCGTGAACGACCAGCCGGGCGAGGTGAGCATCGCGGCCCTAGGGCCGCTCACCAACCTCGCTCTCGCCCTTCGGATCGACTCGGATCTGCCGCAGAAGGTTCGGCGCGTCACCGCAATCGCCGGCTCCTACGGCTTCACTCCATACGCATGGACGCAGGCCACCGGCGACAACCCCGTCAGCGAATGGAACGTGTACGTCGACCCTGGTGCGGCGGCCGAGGTCTTCGCCGCCGGATTCGACCTGACCGCGGTCGGCCTCGACACGGCGACCCACCCCGACGTCAACCTGGACGAGCGCCGGCTCGACGTACTTAAGAACAGCGACCGGCCCGAAGCGCGCTTCGCTGCGACCACAGTCGACTTCGTACGTGCGCGCAATTACCAGAGCTACTGTGCCTTGATCGACTCGATGGCGATCGCGGCCCTGACCAATCCCGAGTGGTTCACAACCGAGCGTGTCCGGTGTGCCGTGGAGACCGCCGGTGAGATCACCCTGGGCATGACGGTCGTCGACCGTCGCAACCACCACGCCTGGGAACACCTGCCGGTTCTGCAAGCCGTCAGCGACGTCGACTACAGCGCATACCTCGACGATCTCGTGGAGACCCTTGCAAGCTGAATCCCGCTCAGTCGGAGGAGGTCGCGCTAGCTGTTGTCGACTTTCCGACGCTGGCAGCCCGTGACTGCCGCTCTCGCGGCGCACCTGGCAGCGATGGTGCTCGTGTACTTCCTCTGTTCGGACGGGCACCCGCCGTCGCAGACCGGTGGCGCTTGTAACGTGCGCGTCGGCCGCGCTCCTCGTCGCGCTCATCCCGGGTTTACTCGCGCCCGTCGGCCCGCTCGCAGCGGTTTCGAACCCCGTCGGGGTCGTCGCCGTGGCGGCCGGTCTTCTTCCCGTGGCGGTCGCGGCGATCAACGTCTCGTTCCTCGCCGGACTCATCGCGTTGCGCCGCCGCGTGCGCACGGTCGAGGCGAGGCTGCGGCTGGTCTTCTGGCTGGGGACCGCAAACCTGCTCGTCGGCCTGCTCTTCGTGTCAGCCCCCGCTGGCTGGACCGCCACGCTCAGGGTGCCCGGTAACGCTCAGGACTGCTGCACGGTCAGGTGATGTTGATGATGAGGGGGTCTCGTCGACGGCGCGTGTGACTGTATAGGTGACCGATAGCCGAAGAGCTTGTCTTGGAACTGATCCGTCCCGCGCGCCGGCTGAGGTGTGTCTGAGTTAATGCGGCGTTCGCGGTTTTTTATACCCAGCATGGAGCGGTGCGCGTTCATGGTTGGGTTTCCTTCAGGTTCTGACGATAGCTGATGCGGTCGGTGCGTGCCTGGGCCAGGCCCTCGCGGCGTGCTTGGCGGATCTTTTCGCC